>JACQER010000148.1 GCA_016200465.1 Gammaproteobacteria bacterium
CGAGACGATCTTCTCGCCGGCGTACTTGGTGTGGTTCACGCCGTACACGAACATCGGGGTCTCGTCCTTGGACGGAGCCGACTGCACGACCTTCTTGGCGCCGGCCTGAATGTGCTTCTCGCAGGTTTCCTTGGTCAGGAACAGGCCGGTGGACTCGATCACGATGTCAGCACCGACTTCGCTCCACTTCAGCTCGGCCGGGTCCTTGACGGCGGTCAGGCGGATTTTCTTGCCGTTGACGATCAGGTTGTTGCCCTCGACCTTGATGTCGCCGTTGAAACGGCCGTGCACGGAGTCGTACTTCAGCATGTAAGCCAGATAGTTGGGTTCGAGCAGGTCGTTGATGCCGACGATCTCGATGTCCTTGAAGTCCTTCGCGACCGCGCGGAACACCATGCGCCCGATGCGGCCGAATCCGTTGATACCGACTTTGATTGCCATTTTCAAATCTCCAGAAAAAAATTAAGAAACCGATTCACCGCGAAGACGCAAAGAAAAGATATTTTTAATTTGAAAGTTTCTTCTTTGCGCTCTTTGCGCCTTTGCGGTGCAAAATTATTTACAAAATCTCTTCCACTGCTTTCGCGACGTTCTCGCCGGTGAAACCGAATTCCTTGAACAACGCGCCGGCCGGGGCGGATTCGCCGAAACGGTTGAGGCCGACGACCTTGCCGTCGAGGCCGACGTACTTGTACCAGCCGTCGGTGACGCCGGCTTCGACCGCCACGCGCTTCACGCCGCGGGGCAATACGCTCTCGCGCCAGGCGGAATCCTGGGCGTCGAACGCGTCGGTCGACGGCATGGAAACGACACGCACTTTCTTGCCCTTGGCGGCGAGCAGTTTTTGCGCCTCGACGGCCAGCCCGACTTCGGAACCGGTGGCGATGATCACCGCCTGCGGCTTGCCGCCCTCGGCCTCGGACAGCACGTAGCCGCCGCGCGCGATGGCGGCGAGCTGATCGGCGCTGCGCTTCTGGTGCGGGAGATTCTGGCGCGAGAAGATCAGGCTCGACGGCCCGTTCTTGCGCTCGATGGCGAACTTCCAGGCCACGGCCGATTCCACCGCGTCGCACGGACGCCACACCGACATGTTCGGAATCAGACGCAGGGTCGCGGTCTGTTCGACCGGCTGGTGGGTGGGACCGTCCTCGCCGAGACCGATGGAGTCGTGGGTGTAGACGAAGATCGAACGGATCTTCATCAGCGCCGCCATGCGCAGCGCGTTGCGCGCGTATTCGGAGAACATCAGGAAGGTGGCGCCGTAGGGGATGAAACCGCCGTGCAGGGCGATGCCGTTCATGATCGCCGACATGCCGAACTCGCGCACACCATAATAGATGTAGTTGCCGTCGGAGACGGTGTTGCTCACGCCCTTCGAGCCTTTCCAGATCGTCAGGTTCGAGCCGGCCAGGTCGGCCGAACCGCCCAAGAATTCCGGCAGCACCGGGCCGTAACCGTTCAGCGTGTTTTGCGAGGCCTTGCGCGAGGCGATGGTCTCGGCCTTCGTGTCCACGGCCTTGATGAACTCCCCGGACTTGGCGCTCCAGTCCTTCGGCAGCTCGCCTTTCATGCGCCGCTCGAACTCGGCGGCCAGGTCTGGAAATTCCTTCCGGTAGGCGGCGAACTTGTCGCTCCACGTCTTTTCGGCGGCGGCGCCCTTGGCCTTGGCGTCCCAGCCGGCGTAGACGTCCGGCGGAATCACGAACGGCGCGTGGTGCCAGCCCAGGTTCTCGCGGGTCGCGGCGACCTCGGCCTCGCCCAGCGCGGCGCCGTGGCAATCGTGCGAGCCGCAGAGATTCGGCGCGCCGTAACCGATGACGGTCTTGCAGCAGATCATCGACGGCTTGTCGTTGACCGAGCGCGCCTCGAGAATCGCCTTCCTGATGGCCTCGGGGTCGTGGCCGTCGACGTCGCGCACCACGTGCCAGCCGTAGGCCTCGAAACGCTTCGGGGTGTTGTCGGTGAACCAGCCCTCGACATGGCCGTCGATCGAAATGCCGTTGTCATCGTAGAACGCGATCAGCTTGCCGAGGCCGAGCGTGCCGGCGAGCGAGCAGGCCTCGTGCGAGATGCCTTCCATGAGACAGCCGTCACCGAGGAATACATAAGTATAGTGATCGACGATGTGATGGCCGTCGCGGTTGAACTGGCCGGCCAGCGTCTTCTCGGCGATCGCCATGCCCACGGCGTTGGTGATGCCCTGGCCCAGCGGACCGGTGGTGGTTTCGACGCCCGGCGCATAGCCGTATTCGGGATGGCCCGGCGTCTTGGAATGCAGCTGGCGGAAGTTTTTGAGTTCCTCCATCGGCAGGCTGTAGCCGGTGAGATGCAACAGCGAGTAGATCAGCATCGAGCCATGGCCGTTCGACAGCACGAAACGGTCGCGGTCGACCCACTTCGGGTTCGCCGGGTTGTGCCGGAGGAAGTCGTTCCACAGCACCTCGGCGATGTCGGCCATGCCCATGGGCGCACCGGGATGCCCGGAGTTCGCCTTCTGTACCGCGTCCATCGCGAGCGCGCGGATGGCGTTGGCCAGCTCGCGCCGTTGGGTTAATGCTTTGCCTTCACCCGCCTTGTGGGCGTGGATTTTTGCTGTCATGGATTAATCCTCAATGCTTGTACCGTTCCAACTTAAAATTCGGCAAATTCTCATTGCGAGCGATCGGATTACAGCTAGAGCCCGGCCATCCAGTCTTGGAGAAACAAGTTGGAACGGCACTTGAAAACCGGCGGAACCCGAAACCGGCGACCTTACCGCTCCGCGGCCCTCGCGCATGGCCGATCAACAACAAAAACCCCTTGGCGGAGTTTGGATAGGTCAGTCGCCAAAGGGAGCGGAAACCGTGACGCCAGATGATTCTTGTCTTCTGGGATTGCCGTTTCCCTTCTTTACGGCTCGGCAACCCGGGCCTGGCAAAAGGCTCCTCGAACCGCGCGCATTTTCGCTCACGCCCGGACTTAGGGCAAGCCAAACGTCCCGCGGCAATCTGTTATCCGCCCATAAACAGGACTTTGTGAGACGAACGGACGTTTGATATTCCGGGGGAAATCTCGCCGGATCAGGTCCGGGCCGCGGGACGGTGGCGGTCGATCCATGCCTTCCATTCCGCGAACAGCGACGAATTCACCGCCGCCACCACGGAACGCGGCGCGAGTCCGTAGCTGAACACCGCTTCGTCGTCGAGCGTGCGTGCATGTCCGCCGGCCTCCGCCAGGATCAGGCTGCCGCCGGCGTAGTCCCACAGCTTCTGTCCGCCGTGCAGATACAGCTGGAAGCGCCCGTCCGCGAGCCAGCACCACTCGAGACTGCTGGCGCCGAAATTGCGCTGCGAACCGTACGGCGGCTGGGCGCCGAGCCGGGCGGCGAGCAGCGGCGCCAGACGCTTGAAGTCCACCGAGGCGATGCAACGGCGCAATGGCGGCGATGCTTCGCGCGCGGCGAGCGCGACGTCGTTGAGCCACGCACCGGCGCCGCGTCGCGCCGTGAAGCATTCGTCGCGCACCGGATCATAGACCAGTCCCAGTTCCTGCCGCCCGTCGACGAGCAGCGCCAGCGACACGGCGAAATACGGAATGCCGGTGGCGAAATTGCTGGTGCCGTCGAGAGGGTCCACGCACCACAACCGCTTGCCCGTGCCGCCGGTGAGCTGCTCATGCTCGTGCCCGGCCATTTCCTCGCCCAGAAATTCGTATTCCGGCCAGTGACGCGCGAGATCCGACTTCAGGCGCTGCTGCATCGCCACGTCAGCCTCGGTCACGACGCTGCCGTCGTGCTTGACGTGACGGATGACATCGGCGAACCGCGGCAACAATTCCTCGCGCGCTGCCGTCACCACGACCTGGCGCACGGCCTCGAGCGGGGGCAGCATCAGCGGTTCCCGCCGCTCAGCTTGATCACCCGCGCCGAGCTGGGAAGCGCGGTTTTCTGTTCCACTTCGCGCAAGGCCTTGGGGAATTCACTCTGTGCGCGGCGCATGATTTCCGCGCCCGCAGGCGAGTAATACACGGCCTCGTAGGAAACCGGATCGTCGAGCGACTGACGCGCATGGGGCATGAAGCGCTGCCAGGCGAGCTCGATCATGCGCCGACCCTCGCGATCCACGAAGATGAATTCTTCCGCATCCAGCACCGCGAGGAACTGCATGCCGCGCAGCGGCACGAACAGACAGCCGTTCGCGGCCCGCTTCAACAATAGATGCGCGAGATTGTAGGTCTCGGCGGGCAACGTGCGCGGCTCGCGTGACAGCTCGGGCGGACGGTAGAAGGTTTCCTCGACGATCATGCGTCCACCGGCCGGCTACTCCTGCTTCCACTTGATCGAACAACCCATGCTCGGAATCTGGTCCATCGGTCCCTGCCCGGTCTGCGCCACCTGCTTCATCGCCTCGAACAGATCGCGGCGCGCGCCCGGCGCCGGCTCCTTGCGTGACTCGTCGAGACGGCCACGGTACTGGAGCTTGAGATCCTTGTTGTAACCGAAGAAATCCGGCGTGCACACCGCGCCGTAGGCCTTGGCGACCTGCTGGGTTTCGTCGTAGAGATAGGGAAAGGGAAACCGGAGCTCGGCGGCGATCTTTTTCATGTTGTCGAACGAATCCTCGGCATAATCCGTGGGATCGTTGGACATGATCGCCACCGCGTTCACGCCCAGGTCTTTCAGTTCGCGGGTATCGCGGATGATGCGGTCGCGCACCGATTTGACGTAGGGACAGTGATTGCAGATGAACATCACCAGCAGGCCATTGTTTCCGCGAGCCTGGTTCAGCGTCCAGGTTTTCCCGTCCACCCCCTTCAGGCGAAAGTCCGGGGCCGGCCGGCCGAAGTCACACACCGGGGTTTCAGTACGTACCATGGCCTCTCTTCCTTAAGAACCTATTAACGAATGAATATGATTCTGAACCGCCAGGACGCCAGGAACGCCAGGGAGGGAAATCCCCGAGAATCACTTTTCCTGGCGACCCTGGCGTCCTGGCGGTCAATTTCATTTTGAAATAGTTTCTAAATTAACATGGGGTAATCTGCCCTGTATCATGCCAGTCTATGGATAACGACTCGCTGACGCAACGTGACCTGCGCGTGCTGTGGCACCCGTGCACGCAGATGCGCGATCACGAAACCATCCCGCTGATTCCGATCCGCCGCGGACGCGGCGCGTGGCTCGAGGATTTCGACGGCAAGCGCTATCTCGACGCCATCAGTTCGTGGTGGGTCAACCTGTTCGGCCACGCCAACCCGCGCATCAACGCCGCGATTACGGACCAGCTGCAAAATCTGGAGCACGTGATCCTGGCGGGCTTCACGCACGAACCGGTGGTACAGCTTTCCGAGCGGCTCGTGCAGATCGCGCCGGCCGGCCTCAGTCGCTGCTTCTATGCCGACAGCGGCTCCGCCGCGGTCGAAATCGCGCTCAAGATGAGCTTTCATTACTGGCGGAATCTTGGCGACAAGAAGCGCACACGCTTTATTCATCTCGCGAACAGCTACCACGGTGAAACACTGGGGGCGTTGGCGGTCGGCGACGTGGCCTTATACAAGGAAACCTACCAGCCGCTGCTGCTCGAGGCGATCACGGTCAAGTCGCCGGACTGCTATTACCGCGCGCCCGGCGAGTCCTGGGCCGATTATTCGGCGCGCGCTTTTGCCGAAATGGAAACAGCGCTGGCGCGCCATGCCGGCGAGGTCTGCGCCGTGATCGTGGAACCTCTGGTGCAGTGCGCCGGGTCGATGCGCATGTACGATCCGGTTTATCTCAAACGGCTGCGACAGGCGTGCGATAAACATGGCGTGCACCTGATCGCGGATGAAATCGCCGTCGGTTTCGGGCGCAGCGGCACGATGTTCGCCTGCGAACAGGCCGGCATCGCGCCGGATTTCCTGTGTCTCGGGAAGGGGCTGACCGGGGGTTATCTGCCGTTATCCGCCTGCATGACCACCGATGAAGTTTACGCGGCGTTCTACGCGGAATACACGGCGCGCAAGGCGTTCCTGCACTCGCACAGTTACACCGGCAACCCGCTCGCCTGCCGCGCCGCGCTCGCGACGCTCGATATCTTCCGCGACGATGACGTGATCAACCGCAACCGGAAACTCGCGGCGCACATGGGACACGCGGCGGCGTCGCTGTCCGATCACCCGCACGTGGCCGAGGTGCGGCAGACCGGCATGATCCTCGCGATCGAAATGGTCAGGGACAAGAAAACGCGCGCGCCGTATCCGTGGCAGGAGCGGCGCGGACTGGCGGTTTACCGTCATGGACTCGATCGCGGCGTGCTGCTGCGGCCGCTCGGCGACGTGATCTACTTCATGCCGCCGTACGTGATCACGCAGGAAGAGATTGATCTGCTGGCGACGGTGGCGCGGGAAGGAATTGATCGCGCCGGCGCGTAAAGCTTACGCCGGATAAAACACCTTCTTCAGTGCTTCCAGGTCGGGGATGAGCATCAGCCTGCCGTCCACCTTGAGTCCCGCCGCGATATAGGGCAGGTCGGGCATTTCCGCCTCGGCGGCGACCGGCTCGCTGCGATTCAGCAGTTGCGGGCGCGGCTCCGCGGTGGCGAACATGGCGTAGAACTCCCAGTCGCTGCGTCCGCTCAGGGGATAAAAAATGACGATCTTGCCGGTCGCGGTGTTGACCGGCGTCGGCGCGCCTACCAGCGTCTCGAACGAAATCACCGGTACCGCAAGCGTGCGCCAGCCGATCACGCCCTTCAGCCACGGCTGGCTGAACGGAACCGGCGCCATAGTCGCCTGCGGATTGATCACCTCGGCCACCGCCGCGCTGGGCACGAGCAGCGTGACCCCGTCGAGCGGCAGCTCGAGCGAGTGCAGGCGCGGACCCGGGGCCGGCTTTTTCATTCCTCCCCCAGGCTTTGCAGATAGGCAATCAGCGCCTTCGGTTCGAACACCAGTATCGCGCGCTGACCGGTGATCCAGGCGCCGGAAAACAGGTGCCCGAGACGCGTCGGCGGAAGTCCGAGCGGCGTGAACGGGGAAATCACGGTCTCGGCGCGCGGCAGCAGCTGAACCTCGTCGACGACCAGTCCCACCGCCTGCGGCGACGCTTCCAGAAACACCGCGCGGTGCCAGCGCGGAGGCCGGGCCACGCGCAGCGCGGCATCGAGCCCGTACGCCGGCAGGCGCCGGTTCTGCACCGCGCGCCACGCCGCGACATTGCCCTCGGGGGATTTGTTGGTGATCAGATTCTCACGCTGCTCGATGGTGAAACCCGACATGCTCGGCAGCAGATAACTGGTGTCGCCGAGTTGCAGGCGCATGAACTGTTGGGGGTCGGTCACGGTCGTGGATTCCTGGAACCGGGCATGGCGCCGCGTCGCTCAGCGAACCGCCGCCGGCATTTCACGGCGCCCGGCCCTTCGCGAGCAGGGTGTCGATGTTCTTGAACAACTCGTCTTCCTGATAAGGCTTGCTCATGTACATGTCCACGCCCAGGTCGAACGCCTTCTGCCGGTGCTTGGCGCCGGCGCGCGACGTGATCATGATGATCGGGATGTGCTTGAGGTTCTCGTCGGAACGCACGCGCGTGGTCAGCTCATAGCCGTCCATGCGCGGCATCTCGATGTCGACCAGCATCACGTCGGGCAGATGGTCGCGCAATTGCTCGACGGCATCGAGACCGTCCTTCGCGACCAGCACGTCCATGCCGCGCTTCTGCAGGTGCTTGCTCGTGACCTTGCGCACGGTGAGCGAATCGTCGACCACCATGACGACCGGCCGTGCGCGGACGTCCTGCGCCACCTTGCCCTCCGGCCGGTGCTCGAAGTGGACGACGTCATCGCGGTACCACAGGCCGGGAAGGTCCAGGATCAGCACCACGCGCCCGTCGCCGAGGATGGTCGCGCCGGCCAGCCCCTTGAGCGCGGAGAGTTGCGGTCCGAGGGACTTGATCACCACTTCGCGTGTGCCGCCCAGGCCGTCGACCTGGATCGCGACCTCGCGGGTGCCGGTGCGTGCCAGCAGGATCGGCACTTTCCTGCCGTTGCGCGGACTCGAGGCGATACCGAGGCGGCTCCCGAGATGCATGTACGGATACACCTGCTCGTTATAGGTCAGCAGCGGATTGTTGCCCATCGACAGCCCGGCGATCTTCTCGATCGGGAATTCGACGATGTTCACGACCGAACCGAGCGGCAGGGCGAACAGCTGGTCGCCGACGTAGGCCATCAAGGCCTGTGTGATTGAAAGCGTCAGCGGCAGACGGATGATGAAGGTCGTGCCGACGCCGCGCTCGGTGTCCACCGACATGCTGCCGCCCAATTGCTTCACTTCGCTGTGCACCACGTCCATGCCCACGCCGCGTCCGGAGAGATGAGTGATGGTCTGCGCCGTGGAGAATCCGGACATGAGAATGAACTGGATCAGTTCTTCCTCGCTCAGGTTGGCGTCGGCCGGCATGAGCCCGCGCTCAATCGCCTTGGCGCGGATGCCCTCGATGTTGAGACCCGCGCCGTCGTCGGAGAAACGGATGACCACTTCGGAACCTTCCTGCGAAGTGGCGATGTTGATGCGCCCGACCGGCGGCTTGCCCTTGCGGCGACGTTCCGCCTCGGACTCGATGCCATGGTCGAGGCTGTTGCGTATCATGTGCTCGAACGGCCCGATCATGCGCTCGAGCACGTTGCGGTCGATTTCGACTTCCGCGTTCTCGAGGTTCAGTTCCACGCGTTTGCCGAGCTCGCGTCCCGTCTGACGCACGATATGGCGCAACCGCGCCGCCTGCGTCGAGAAACCGACCATGCGCGTGCGCATCAGTCCTTCCTGCAGCTCGGTGTTGATGCGTGCCTGTTGTTGCAGCACCGATTCAGCCTCGCCCACGAAGTTGCCCAGGTTATTCTGAATCGTACCCAGATCGTGCAGGCTTTCCGCGAGCGACCGTGACAGCTGCTGCAGACGACTGAAACGGTCGAACTCCAGCGGGTCGAAATCGACATCGCGGCCGCCGGCCCCCGCTTCCTGTTCCATGCGATAGAGAATCTGCGATTCGGACTGGATCTCGAGCTCGCGGATCTGTTCGCGGAAACGCGTGATGTTGCGCGACAGCTCGGAAAGGTTGTCGCGGACGCTGTAGATCTGCTGCTCCATGCGCGAGCGCGAGATGCTCACTTCGCCGGCGTAATTGACGAGCTCATTCAGCAGGCTGGTATTGACGCGCACCTGGCCGCGACGCTCCATCTTTTCCGGCCACTGCTTGTCCTCGGTCTCGGGAAGGTCGCGGCGCTCGTCAATCTCCGCCGGCGTTTCCGGCATGACCGCCGGCGCTGGCGCTTCCACGGCGGACACGGCCTCGACGACCGGTTCGGGCTCCGCCACGGGTGGCGGCGTGACCGGTTCCGTTTCCGGCGCCGCTGTTGGCGGCGCGATGCTGACGGCCGGCGCCTGCATCACCGGCACGGGCTCGCCGGAGGACAGCGCCTGCAGTTTGGCGTCGAGCTCATGAACGTCCGGAACCGGCTTGCCGTTCTGGGCATGATCGAGCATGGTCACCAGCATGTCATGCACTTCATCGAACAGGTCGAACAGCTCGCCGCTGACGGCCACCTGACCGTCCTCGATGTGCTTGAGCAGGGTTTCGGTGTTGTGGCTGAGATGACCCATGGTCATCGCGCCGGCCATACGCGCGCCACCCTTGAGCGTATGCAGCGAACGCTTCAGATCCTGCACCAGGGCCCTTGCTTCCGGCTGGCCGCGCCAGCGGGTGAGCGCCTCCTCGATATTGCCGAGAATATCGGTGGCTTCTTCCTGGAAGATTTCCAGCAACTCGGGATCTATCTGCTCGGTCACCGCAGGCGCCGTCGGCGCCACCACGGTGGCCGGCGGCACCGGCTTTGCCGTCTCCATGCGTGGCGCGGGTATGGGCTCGGGTTCTTCGATGACCTCTTCAATACCCGCTTCCGGCTCCACCGGTTCCTCCGCCCGCGGTTTTTCCTCCGGCGCCTGGATTTCGATGACGGCTTCGGCGGGTGGCGGCGGCGCGGAAATTTCCATCCCGGACTCGGTCTGCACCAGATGCGTGCTTTCCGCGCGCAGGTCGTGTGACAACCCGACGAACCGCCGCCGCAAATCGCCGGACGAGGTCGCCCCGCTGTTCATGCGCTCGACCAGTTCGGCGACGGCCGCCTCGAAACGGCTGACCAGTTCGAGATGGGTTTCCGTCAACGGAATGTTTTCGGTCTTGAGCGCGTTCAGCAGCTTCTCGATTTCCGCGCAGGGCTCGGACATCACCTCGAGACCGAGCGAGCGCGCGTTGCCCTGCAGCGTGTGCACGGAACGGAAAAGGGTTTCCGACACGAAGCAGACGCCGCCGGCTTCGCGGCAGGCGGCGACCTGCTGACGAATGTTGGCGAGATTGCCATGCGCCTCGGTGGTGAATATTTCAAGCAGCGTGGGTTCGAGTTTCGGCAAGTCCCCCGTTTCCGCAACGGGTGGCGGCGTCTCTGCCCGCACCGGGGCTGCTGCCGCCGGCCTGGACGCCGTCGGAGGCGTGGCGCCCGGCTGCACCAGAAGCTGCGCGGCCTCGCGCAACGCCTCGACATCGAGACCGTGCGGCGGCCCGCCAGCGAGCACGTCGACCATCCGCGGCAGCGCTTCCTGCACCCGATCGAGCAGGTCGATCATCTCCGGCGAGGGCGGAATCTTGGCCTCGCGCACCTTGTTCAGCACGTTCTCGACCGCCCACGACAATTCCGCCACCTCGCTCGCACCGACCATGCGGCCGCTGCCCTTCAGCGTGTGATAGCCGCGACGCAATTCCGTCAACGCGTTCTGATTCTCGGTGTCGTCGCGCCAGACGAGGAACTTGCTCTTGATGTTCTCGAGCACGTCGCGTGCGTCCTCGATGAAGATATCCATGATCTCGGCGTCGAATTCCTCATCCGCGGCGGAGCGTGCCGGTGGGGAGGGCGGCTTCGGAGACGGAGCGATGACAGGGGCGGGCGCCTCAACCTCGTCGATGTACTCGGGAGCTGCCAGCTCGGTCGTCTCGGATAACTTCTCTTCCATTCCGGTCTCGACAACCGGCGCGGTCGGAGGCGCCGGCGACATGGTACGCAAGGTCATGCGCCGGCCAGCCAGCACCGACATCGCCGTGAACGACTGCTTCAGGGTATCGATGATTTCCTCGGACATGCGCGACGGATCTTCGGCCACCAGCTCGAGCAGATGATTCATTTCCGCGCTGATGCGGGCGATTTTCTCCTGTCCCTGCGTCCGGGCCAGTTGCGTGAGTTCTTCGAGCTGCTGCGCCAGCGTTTCGCGCGCGACCTCGTTGTCGGAATCGTCGATCCACGACTCGAGGCTCAGACGCACGCCGTCGATGAGCAGGGCCGGATCGCGCTGCTTACCGTGGCCGCTGCCCAGGGCCGATTCCATCTCCTTGAGCGCCGAGTCGATCAGCGCCTCCAGGTTCGGCCGGTCGGCGCGCAGGCCCTCGACAAAGGCACCGATCGTGCCGACACACACGGCCAGTCCGTCCATGATGGCGCTGTCGACCACCAGGGCGCCGCTGCGGATATCCTCGACATGCTGTTTGGTCGCCTCCACCAGCTCGGCGGCGCGCGCCTGCCCCAAAATCTGCATCGCGCCCAGAATCTGGGACAGCAGTTGCGGAACATCATCGAGCGCCTGCACGCGTGTGGTATCGGCGGCGAAGCCCTCGAGCGCCTCTTCGATGCGGCCGAGGTTGACGCTGACTTCGCCGGCCACCACGTTCAGCAATTGCTTGTAATCGGATTCCGTCAGCTCGCCGTCCGTGACCTCGAGACCTTCGGCCGCAGGCGCGATCCCGGCGTCGTCCGGCGAATGCAGCCGGTGCAGCCGCTGAACCGCCTCGTCGATCTGCCGCTTCCATTCGGCGGGTGAGCGACTGATGTCGCGGGTGCTGCTCTCGACCATGAGCAGCGCCTCGGCCATGGGCATGGAGACCGCGTCGGGGTTCGCGACCCGGTTGTCGATCAGGGCACGACAGACTTGTGACAGTTCGTCCACCAGCGCTTTCAGCATCGGCACGTTGAGCATGTCGAGCGTGCCGGACATCTTGTGGAACGATTCGAGCAGCGGTTCGAGCGACACCGTGGCGCGATTTTCCGGATCGAAATAGGTCGACATGAGATCCTGCGCCGCCTCGATCTCCTTGCCGAGCGCCACCGACACCGATTCCAGCGCCTCGGGCGTGGGCAGGTCGCCGGCCGCGGGAATCTCGGTGTCGCCGCCGGTCAACAGGAAGTCCAGTTCGAACGCCTGCTTGAGTTGCGTGACCCGGGGGCCGGTGGATTTCGCATGCGCGACGTCCCAGAGGATCGCCTGTGTGAGCGATTCGGACGCATGGCGCAGCGCCGACTTTTCCGCGCCGTCGATGATCTTCTTGATCTGCTGATCGAGACGCGCGAACAGCTTCTTGCGTTCGGCCGTCACCTCGAGTCCGTCGTCGATCAGGGCCTCGAGCAGGCCGCCGGCGACCCAGAACAGCTGCTCGAGCGTGGCCACCCCGGTCGCGGCGCGCAGCTGCTCGAAAACATCCATGATCGTGCGCAGTGGTTCTTTTTTCGAAGTGTCGCGCAGCCAGTCGAGCAACGCCGGCTGAAAACTGCCGCGCACCTGTTTGGCGAAATCGCGATATTCCGTCTCGCCCCGTTTTTCCGCCACGGACTCGGCGGGCGGAGGGCGCACCGAAAGATCGGGGTGGAATAATTCCAGTTCCGAGATCGGCGCGACGTCGTGCGCGGCGCGTAACTCGTTGATCAGCGCGATGTGCTTGAGCGGGACATCCAGCTGGCCGTACTGCAGCCGCGCCAGATAATCCGGGAGCGTGAGGATGCCGCGTGTCAGAACGTCGAAGACTTTCGAATCGGCGACGGCCTTGTCGTTGATGACAGCCTCGGCCAGCGCCTCGGTTTCCCTGGCCAGCATGGCCGCGCCGTCGAGCTCGACCATGAGCAGCGTGCCCACCACCTGGTGCAGGTGGGTCGCGCAGAAACGCAACCGCGTCTTGTCGGAGGGATTTTCGGCGAACGACTCGAGCGCGAGACGCGCCTGTTTCAGCGTCTCGTCGATCTCGGTTTTCACCCAACCGAGCGTGCTCAGGTCAACTTTGCTGTGCGTGCTCATCGAAATAACAAAACTCCGCCGCGATCCGTCTTCTCATTCATGCGGAAGACGTGAAACCTGCCTCCGAACCGTGCCGCCCGGCGGGCGGCATCAGGCCGGCAGCTTGAAGCCGGCCACGGAGGCCTGCAGCTCGCGCGCCAGGTCGGAGAGCTTGCCGATGGCTTCCGCGGTCTGCCGGCTGCCCGAAGAGGTCAACGTGGTCGTTTCCTGAATCTTCGCCATGCTTCCGGATACGTCGGTCGCCGTCTGCGATTGCCGCTGCGCGTCGCGCGCGATGTTCACGATCAGGCTCGACAGCTGCTCGGACACCGATTCGATTTCTCCCAGCGCCTGTCCGGCGGCGTCGGCCAGTCGCGTGGCCTGCACCACGCCGTTGGTCGCCTGTTCCATGGACACCACCGCTTCGTTGGTGTCGGCCTGAATCGTTTTCACCAGGTCCGCGATCTGCTTGGTCGCTTCTGCGGAACGTTCCGCGAGTCGCTGCACTTCGTCCGCGACCACCGCGAAGCCGCGTCCCGCCTCGCCCGCCATGGCCGCCTGAATCGCGGCGTTCAACGACAGGATGTTGGTCTGCTCGGCGATGTCGTTGATCAGTTCCACGATTTCGCCGATCTGTTGCGAGGATTCGCCGAGTCGCTTGATGCGCTTGGCGGTCTCCTGGATCTGCTCGCGCATGCCGTCCATGCCGTGGATCGTGTCCTGCACTGCCGCGGCACCGCGCTTGGCGGTGGCCACCGAGCCCTGCGCCACTTCGGCGGAACGCTCGGCGCTCTTCGACATGTCCTCCATCGAGCGCGCCATCGCCACCATCTTGCCGGTCGCCTCGGTGATCTGTGCCGCCTGGCGCAGCGCGGCCTCGGTCAGCTCGGTCGCCGTCTGGCGTGAATGCTCGGAGGCGACGGCCACCTGCTGTGCGGCGTTCTTGATGCGCACGACGAGGTTGCGCATTTCGCGCACCGCGTAGTTGATCGAGTCCGCGATCGCGCCCGTGATTTGCTCGGTCACTTCCGGCTGGATGGTGAGGTCGCCGTCGGCGAGGTCACCCATTTCATCGAGCAGTTTCAGAATCGCGTCCTGGCTCTGACGGTTCTGCTCCGAGCTCTGGCGCGCGCGGTCGCGGGCGTCCACGACCAGTTTGCGGGCCAGCAGGAACAGGAACAGCACCGAGGCGAAACCGGCGACGAAAATCATGGTGCGAATGCCGGCGCGCTGCTCGGCCAGTTTGGAATAGGCCTCGACCAGTTCCCGGGATTTTTTGAGCAGCGGATCGGACTGTTCGAACACCGTCTGGCTGGCGCGCTGGGAGACGAACAATTCCGCGGCATTGCCCAGGATACTTTCGACGTGGTTGTTGATCTCGCCGAAGATGGCGGCCGACTCGTCGAGCTTGGGACGCACGCTCGTCGGCGCCATTTTGCGCAGCTTTTCGTCGGTCTCCTTGAACAGCTTGGCGTCCTTGCCGAATTCAGCGGCGGCCACCGCGGCTTCGTTGCCGCCCTGGGAGAAGAGGTTGACGTCCTTGGCGATTCGCTGCGACAGCATGCCTTGGCGGCTCGCCAGGTAAAGCTGGTCCTGTTTCATACCGGCCTTGGCGCCGAGTTCCACGATTTCGTCGGAGGCCGTCAGCAGCATCGGACTCATCTGGTTGATCGCCATCACCGAGTCATGCATGCTGAAAAGCGACTTTTCCAGAGAAAGAATCTGGTCCACCTGCGAACGCAAACCTTCGTTCGGCTTCGGCGACCACATCTTGACGATCTCTTTCAGCTGGTTCTCGGCGATATCCGGCGGGCTCGGCACGACACCCTGTCCGGTGTTGCCGTCGCGCAGCGCGGTGACGATGCTGTCGAACCGGTCACGCGATTCCTTGAGGGTGCGGAACGCGGTCGGCTGACCGACCACCGCTTCGCGCGCGTCCTTGGCGAGTCGCTGCGACAACATCAGCAGCTGCGAGGACTGCTCGATGTATTTCGATTCGCGCTCGGACCGCTGGGCGTTCAACACCAGCAACCAGATCATGGCGATCATGGCGATCACCAGGCCGCCCAGGAGGAATGACAGCCCGGAGAATATATTAAGGATGCCACCCGAAAGCAGGGACGAGGTCGGCTTGCCGACGTCGACAAAGTCGTCCGCCGCCGCTCCCGACGACCCGTCCGAAAGATCGATAATATCCTCGGAAGGCTGATCGATCTGGCCGTCCTTCGCTGTATTTTTCCTAGCCATACTGTCCACCTCGTCTCATCTGAGATATGTCACCGTTTTCATTCGGCTGAAACAGCCTCTCGCCGTCTGTCCTTGGGCGTTTCAGGCCGCGACATGCCGGAAAGCCTCGCTTTCCGCCAGCGATTTCATGTCAAAAACTCCCCATAACACGTTGTCACGCAAAAAAGCTCCGTTGAGCTGAGCCACCACCGGATCGTCCAGTCCTGACAGATCCTGGCGTTCCAGCTCCTCATCGAAATGCCGCAAACCCAGCACTTCATTGACCAGCACCCCGGCATTGAGTCCCGCCACGTTCATGATAAGCATGCGCACCTTCTCGTCCAGGAACACCGGCGGCTTGCCGAAATATTCCGGCAGGTCGACGATCGTGATCAGGTTGCCGCGCACGTTGGCCACACCCTTGAGCCAGGACTTGACGCCCGGCACCAGCGTCGCCGGCGGCGGCGGCAGGATTTCGACCACGTGATCGAGCGGCGTCACCAGCATGAGATCGCCGAGCCGGAAACCCACGCCGGACCAAAGCTTCGTGACTTCGATTTCCTGCGGAAGCCCCGGCGCGTTTTCCAGGCTCTCCTGCTGCATGCGGCGCAGCAGTTCGAACGGGTCCTGTCGGGTTTTGGTCATAACCTAGAGTGTCCTGATCTTCTCCATCAAAACCTTTTCAACGACCGGCTTGACGATGTAATCCTTGGCGCCCTGGCGCAGACCCCAGGCTTTGTCGGTTTCCTGGCCCTTGGTGGAGCACACGATCACCGGGATGGAAGAGGTTTCCGGATCCTTGGTGATGGCGCGCGTTGCCTCGAAACCGCTCATGCCCGGCATCACGATATCCATGAGGATCAGGTCGGGCTTTTCCTGCTTCGCCTTGGCGATACCCTCTTCGCCGCTGGTGGCGTTCACAACCGTGTACCCGTTTTTCTTGAGCATCTCGCTCATCAGGTGGGTGTCCGTCGCCGAATCATCCACGATCAATACCTTTTTAATGGCCATATGACAGCTCCATTCGTCTCGTTATTTAAGAATCCCCGATGCCACCGGCGCTCCGGCCCGATCAGTGCACATACTTGTTGATCACGTCGATCAATTCTTCCTGGGTGAACGGCTTGTTGACGTGCTCTTCCGAGCCGGCGATCCGCCCGCGGGCACGATCGAAAAGTCCGTCCTTGCTCGACAGCATGATGACCGGCGTGTCGCGGAACTTCTTGTTGTTCTTGATCAACTGGCAGGTCTGGTAACCGTCAAGCCGCGGCATCATGATATCGACGAAAATGATGTCCGGGTGGTTGTCGGTGATCATCGACATGGCCTCGAATCCGTCGGCGGCGGTGTATACCTCGTAACCGGCTTTCTTCAGCAACGCCTCGGCCGTGCGACGGATCGTGTTGCTGTCATCGATGATCATTACCTTGATGCTCACGTGCGCATTCCTCGCCGAGACTCTTTCCATTGGAGGCAATTCACGACCCCACCGCGCGAAATTCGCCCGGTTCGTGATGTAATTCGTGCAATTATTTTCCTATAACAATGATTTGGTAGCACAAACACCACCCAAAATCTATGCACAGGCCGTGCCGGCCCACCCTCACAATATAGTCCATGCCTCGACGCACCGTCCGAGCCTTCCTCGCAGCCGGCCCCCGGCCCGAGAGCCCCGGAAATGGCGTTAAAACCGCAGATTCAGAGCATGATTCATGCCACCTCGCCCGGACTTACCACGGGGCAAGGCAATCGGCTACCATGGAACCCGGAACCGTCGTGACCAATCTCAGGGAATCATGGTTAACCACTCCAGACCCGCTGTTCCGCATCTGACCACGGCTCTGACCGGGCCGCTGCAGAAGATCGAAACCCACTTGCTGCAGAACCAGGCCGCCATCGAGCGCTGGTTTCGCTCCCAGTGGCTGCTGACGCCGGCGCCGTTCTACTGTTCCGTCGACCTGCGCAATGCCGGCTTCAAGCTGGCACCGGTGGACACCAACCTGTTTCCGGCCGGATTCAACAACCTCAACCCGGCGTTCCGTTCGCTCGCGGTACAGGCGGTGCAGGCGGCGATCGAGCGCATCTGTCCGAGCGCCGGCGGCGTGCTGATCATTCCCGAGAACCACACGCGCAACCTCTTTTACTTTGAAAGCCTCGCGGCCCTCGTCGAAATCATGACCCTGGCCGGCCTGCGCGTGCGGCTCGGCTCGCTGCTGCCCGATCTGCACGAACCAAAAACCGTGGAACTCCCCTCCGGGCGGCAACTCACGCTCGAACCGCTCGTGCGCCAGGAGAACAGGATCACGGTGGCCGGTTTCGAGCCGTGCTTCGTGCTGCTCAACAACGATCTTTCCGCCGGCCTGCCGCCGATTCTGCAAGATCTCGAACAGCCTGTCGTACCGCCGCTGTCGCTCGGATGGTGGAAACGTCTGAAGTCGAATCATTTCACTCACTACCACAACATCGCCACGGAATTCGCCGAACTGATCAAGATCGATCCGTGGCTCATCGATCCGGTTTTCCGCAAGTGCGGCAAAATCGATTTCGAAAAACGCACCGGCGAGGAGTGCCTCGCCAACTACGTCGAGGAAGTGCTGGCCGCGACCCGGCTTAAATACCGCGAGAACGGCATCGACCAGGAACCGTTCGCCATCGTCAAGGCCGACGCCGGCACTTACGGCATGGCGATCATGTCCGTGAAGAGCGCCGATGAAGTCCGCACGCTCAACCGCAAACAGCGCAACAAGATGGCGCGCATCAAGGAAGGGCACGCTGTCACCGACATCATGGTGCAGGAAGGGGTGTATACCTTCGAGACCTTGGGCGCGAAGAACGCGGTGGCCGAACCGGTGGTGTACATGATCGATCACTTCGTCATTGGCGGCTTCTACCGCGTGCATACCGAACGCCGCACCGACGAAAACCTGAACGCCCCGGGCATGCATTTCGAGCCACTCGCCTTCGCCGGCCCCTGCTGTTATCCCGACCCGCATCAGGCGCCGGATGCCAACCCCAACCGCTTCTATGCCTACGGCGTCATGGCGCGACTCGCGCTGCTGGCGGCGGCGCGCGAGTCCAAGGAAGCCGGAGGGCTGGCGCCCGCGACTCAAGACCTGAAACAGGCCACCGTCTGAACGCCCATCCATCCTCTCCATGACTATCCGGCTTGGCGTGGTGATGGATCCGATCGGGTCCATCAAGATCCATAAAGACAGCACATTCGCCATGCTGCTCGAGGCCCAGGCGCGCGGCTGGACCGTGCGTTACATGGAACAGAACGATCTGTTCCTGCGCGACGGACAGACCTTCGCGCGCCACCGCGCGCTCAAGCTGATCGAGGACGAGCATCGCTGGCATGAGCTGGGCGATGCCGTCACGGAACCGCTGGCGGCGCTGGACGTCGTGCTCATGCGCAAGGATCCGCCGTTCGACATGGAATACGTCTACACCACCTACCTGCTCGAGCGCGCCGAGGATGCCGGCGTGTTCGTGGTCAACAAACCGCGCAGTCTGCGCGACGCCAACGAAAAACTTTTCACCGCCTGGTTCCCGCAGTGCACGCCGCCGACCCTGGTGACGCGCTCGGCGGAACAGATTCGCG
The DNA here is from genome assembly GCA_016200465.1 of Gammaproteobacteria bacterium. Taxonomy (GTDB): domain Bacteria; phylum Pseudomonadota; class Gammaproteobacteria; order Acidiferrobacterales; family Sulfurifustaceae; genus Sulfuricaulis. Next base: position 18,926 of record JACQER010000148.1, read on the forward strand.
GATTTCTCGCCGAACACGGTGATATCATTCTCAAACCGCTCGGCGGCATGGGCGGCGAATCGGTATTCCGACTGCGCCGCGGCGATCCGAACACGAACGTGACGATCGAAACCCTGACCGCCGACGAATCCCGCTTTGCCATGGCGCAGCGTTTCCTTCCGGAAATCGCTCAGGGCGACAAACGCATCCTGCTGATCGACGGCGAGCCCGTCCCCTACGCCCTGGCGCGCATTCCGGCCGAGGGCGAAACCCGCGGCAATCTCGCCGCCGGCGGCACCGGCGTCGGCGTCCCGCTCAGCGAGCGCGACCGCTGGATCTGCGCCCAGGTCGGCCCGGTGTTGCGGGAAAAGGGGTTGCTGTTCACGGGGCTGGATGTGATCGGCGATTACCTGACCGAGATCAATGTCACCAGCCCCACCTGCGTCCGGGAACTCGACCGGCTTTACGGGCTCCATATCAGCGCCAAAATCATGGACGTCATCGCCGCACGGCTCTCGCGCCGACGCACATAACGGAGCTTGACGGCATGTGCCGATGTTCCGACTTCGGGTCACCGTAGCCGCTTCCGGCACTGCGATACACCCTGGTTGAGATATAATTTCCAGGCAAATGCGGTTATTCATCTTCTCGTATCACCCATGAGCGCCCAGATCATTTCCGGTCTCTCGCAAAACGACCGTCTCGGCGTGAGCGTCTTCGGCTCGTTCCTCGTGCACATGGTCGTGATTCTGGGCGTCACCTTCAGCCTGCCCAAGCTGCGCGACCTGCCGGGGTTGCCCACGCTCGAGATCACGCTGGTGCAGACCGCGAGCGACAAACGCACGCTCGATCCGGAGTTCCTCGCCCAGGCGAATCAGGAGGGCGGCGGCGACAGCGACGCGCCGGAGATCGCCAAGAACCCGCTGCCGGTGCGCGAGATCAGTCCGGTCAACCGCGATTTTCCGACGTTCCAGAGCTTTCCCCAGAAACGTGTGCAATCCGAGCGCGAGATGACGGCGATGCTTTCCCAGGAAGCCGCGCGCAAGATCAAGGCGCGCGAAGCCAAGCCGGACAAGAAAGAGCTGCAGTTGCAACCGCCCAATCTCGGATTCATGGCGCCGGCGGAATTACTCCAGGAGCGCGCACGCCTGAATGCCGAGATCAGCCGCACCTGGCAGGAATACCAGAAACGTCCGCGACACAAGTTCCTCAACGCGCGCACACAGGAGTACAAATACGACGCCTACATGGACGCCTGGCGCGCCAAGGTGGAGCGCATCGGCAATCTCAATTATCCCGACGATGCCAAGCGCCGGGGTCTTACGGGCAACCTGCTGCTCGACGTGGCGCTCAACGCCGACGGCAGCATCAACCAGGTTTCGGTGCGGCGTTCCTCGGGCCAGAAGATCCTCGATGACGCTGCGGTTCGCATCGTCGAACTCGCCGCGCCGTTCGCGCCCTTTCCCTCTGAAATCCGCGCCGACCTCGACGTGCTGCACATCACGCGTACCTGGAAATTCAACGAATCCGGCCTCAGCAGCGAAAACTAGGCGTCTTGAGTCCGGCAGCCGACTGCCGGATACTGTCCTCATGAAAGACACGGATTCACTCGCCAACCATTTTCTGATCGCGATGCCGAACCTCGCGGACTCGAATTTCGCGCGCAGCGTCACGCTGATTTGCGAACATTCGGAAGAAGGCGCCATGGGCGTGGTCATCAACCGCCTGATGGATCTCCGGCTCGGCGACATCTTCGAGCAGCTCGGCATCGCCACGGACAAGGCGAATCACACCGCCAGTTCCGTTTACTACGGCGGCCCGGTCCAGAACAACCGCGGTTTCGTCCTGCATGAGCCTCTCGGTCAGTGGGACTCCACATTGTCAGTCACGGACAGGTTCGGCGTTTCCACCTCGCGCGACATACTCGAAGCCATCGCGGAAAATCGCGGCCCGGAAAAATTCATCGTGGCCCTCGGTTATGCCGGCTGGGGCGCGGGGCAACTGGAGCGCGAGATTTCCGAAAATTCCTGGCTCTCCGGACCGGCCAGCCGCGATATCATCTTCGAGCTTCCGGTGGAACAACGCTGGAAGGCGGCTGCCGGCCTCGTTGGCGTCGATCTCGCCACGCTCTCCGGTGAGGCTGGCCACGCTTGAAGAACCCGGTTCGCACCTACCTGGCCTTCGACTACGGGGAAAAATACATCGGGGTGGCAGTCGGTAGCAGCCATACGCGCCGGGCCGAACCCGTCACCACCCTGCGCGGATCGGCCAAAAATCCCGACTGGGTACGTCTTTCGCGGCTAATCGAAGAATGGCGGCCGGACGCCCTGGTGGTGGGTCTGCCGCTCAACATGGACGGCGGCGACAACCCCATGACCCGCGCCGCCCGGGCGTTTGGACAACGCCTCAAGGACCGCTACAATTTGCCGGTACATATGGTGGATGAACGCCTCTCAACGCTGGCCGCCCGGGATGTCCTGAACGAGGCGGGCGTTCCCATGAGGCGCCACAAATCCCGGCTCGACCAGGTGGCCGCCCAGACCATCCTCCAGGCTTTTCTGAACGAACTCCCCGGAGATCCCCCGTGACGACGATGGTCGTCGACATCCAGGCTACGATGGCGCGCATGGTCGAGCAGCTGCGCCCGATGCTCAAGCGCCGTCCGCTCATGATCGGCATTCACACCGGCGGCGTCTGGGTCGCGGAACGGCTGCATAAAATGCTGGAGCTTGCGGAACCGCTCGGCACGCTCGACATCTCGTTTTATCGCGACGACTTCACGCGCATCGGCATGAATCCGCAGGTGCGCACCTCACATCTCCCGGTCAACGTCGAGGACCGCCACCTGATCCTGGTGGACGACGTGCTGCACACCGGTCGTACCATCCGCGCCGCGCTCAATGAAATCTTCGACTACGGCCGTCCGGCATCGGTGGCGCTCGCCTGCCTCATCGAACGCGGCGGGCGCGAGCTGCCCATCGAACCGCAGGTGGTGGGTGAGCACATCAAGCTCGGCAAGAACCAGCACGTCAAACTGCTGGGTCCGGAAAAACTCGAGCTGCGCATTCAGGAGACCAACGGGTGAAACAGAGCCTTCAGTTCGATGACGCCGGCCGGTTGCGCCATCTGCTCACCATCGAAGGTCTTTCCCGTCAAACCATTCTCGAAATACTCGACACCGCCGAATCGTTCCTCTCGGTCGGCGAACGTGAGATCAAGAAAATCCCGCTACTGCGCGGCAAGACCGTCGTCAACCTGTTCTTCGAATCCAGCACCCGCACCCGCACCACCTTCGAGATCGCCGCCAAGCGTCTGTCGGCGGACGTGATCAACCTCAACGTCAGCGCCTCGTCGACCTCCAAGGGCGAAACCCTGCTCGACACCATCCGCAACCTGGAAGCGATGCACACCGACCTGTTCGTGGTGCGTCACGCCGAATCCGGCGCCGCGCACATGATCGCACGCCACCTGCCGGCGCACGTGCACATCATCAACGCCGGCGACGGCCGTCACGCACATCCCACGCAGGGCCTGCTCGACGTATTCACCATCCGCCGCTACAAGGGTGCGTTCGAGAAGCTCAAGGTCGCCATCGTCGGCGACGTCCTGCACTCGCGCGTGGCGCGCTCGCAAATTCACGCGCTGAACGCGCTGGGCGTGACCGAGCTGCGCGTCATCGCACCCAAGACGCTGCTGCCCACGGCGGTCGAGAAACTCGGGGTGCGTCCCTACACGCGCATGGAAGAAGGCCTCGACGGCGTCGACGTGGTCATGATGCTGCGACTGCAGCGCGAGCGCATGCAGGGCGCGCTGATCCCGAGCGAACAGGAATATTTCAACCTCTACGGGCTGACACCGGCGAAACTTGCTCTGACGGCGAAAGACGCCATCGTCATGCATCCGGGCCCGATGAATCGCGGCCTGGAAATCGATTCCGCCGTCGCCGACGGCCCGCAGTCGGTGATCCTCCCGCAGGTCACTTATGGCATCGCCGTACGCATGGCGGTGATGGCGCTGATCATGGGCGGATCCGCGGAACCGGCGGGAGGGAGGCGCTGATGAGTCTCGTGATCAAAGGCGGACACCTGATCGACCCGGCCCATGGCGTGGACGGGAAAAAAGATCTCTTCGTCGATGACGCCGGCTTTGTGGTCGGTGTCGGCAAAGCACCGGCGGGATTCAAGGCCAGAAAGACTATCGAGGCGCGCGGCCGAATCGTTTGTCCGGGCCTCGTGGATCTGCGTGCGCGACTGCGTGAACCGGGCCTGGAGCACAAAGCGACGATCGAATCCGAGGTGCATGCCGCGGTCGCCGCCGGCATCACTACGCTTTGTTGTCCGCCCGACACCTACCCGGTCATCGACACGCCAGCCATGGCGCAGATGATCCAGTCGCGCGCCTGGCGCTTCGAACTGGCTTTCATTCACCCGCTCGGAGCGCTCACCCAGGGGCTGGAGGGTAAGCGGCTGACCGACATGGAGGCGCTCGACGAGGCCGGCTGCGTCGGATTCACCAATGCGCTGGCGCCGATCACCGATACGCTCGTGTTGCGCCGTGCCATGGAATACGCCGCCACGCTCGAGCTGACGGTGTTCCTGCACGCCGAGGATCCGTGGCTGCGCAACAGCGGCTGCGTGCACGAAGGCGAGTCCGGCACGCGCCTCGGGCTCCCGGGTATTCCCGAGGCGGCCGAAACCGTGGCCGTGGCACGCGACCTGGCGCTCATTGAACAAACCGGTTGCCGCGCGCATTTCTGCGGCCTGTCCAGCGCACGCGCCGTGGCCATGGTGGCCGAGGCGCAGAAACAGGGTCTGCCCGTGAGCGCCGACGTTACGGCGCACCACCTGCACCTGACCGAGCACGACATCGGCGACTTCAACACCCAGTGCCATGTACGCCCGCCGCTGCGCGGCACGCACGATCGCAAGGGTTTGCGCAAGGCGCTGAAGACCGGCGTCATCAGCGCCATCTGTTCGGATCACCAGCCGCACGAACCGGATGCGAAACTTGCGCCCTTCGCCCAGGCCGAACCGGGCATCTCGGGTCTGGAAACCTTGTTGCCGCTGACGCTCAAGCTGGTGAACGAGAAGCTGCTCACCTTGCCGGAGGCGATTGCGCTGCTGACGCACAAACCTGCGGAAATCATCGGCGTGGACACCGGTCACCTGGGTATCGGCGCCACGGCGGATATCTGCATCTTCGATCCGGATGCGCGCTGGACCCTCACGGAAGACAAGCTCGTTTCGCGCGGACACAACACGCCGTTTCTGGGACAGGAATTCCGTGGACGCGTGACACACACCTTGATCGGCGGCAAGCTTGTCTTCGGGCTCGATACCGTAGATTGATTGAGCCGTTGCCGTTCCAGACAAGCGCGGCATATCCAAAAACAAAAAGCCCCGAAAGGGGCTTTTTGTTTCACATCACCAAATGGAATTGCCGGCGCCGGTGCGGCTGACGACGGGATATTATTTGAACGTGACGTTGCGCATGGATTCGCCGAGCTCGCGGCTCTTCGAATCCTTGCCTTCGAGTTTGATACGCAGTCGCACGTCGTTGACCGAGTCGGCATTGCGCAGCGCATCGTCATAGGAAACGAGATCGGCCTCGTAGAGGCTGAACAGCGACTGGTCGAAGGTCTGCATGCCGGCTTCGCTGGACTTGGCCATGAGGTCCTTGATCTCCGGAATCTTGCCTTCCATGATGAGGTCCGCGATCAGCGGCGAATTGATCATGACCTCCACCGCCGGCACGCGTCCCTTGCCGCTCTTCATCGGAATCAGGCGCTGCGAAACAATGGCCTTCAGGTTGAGTCCCAGGTCCATCAGCAGCTGGTTGCGCTTCTCCTCGGGGAAAAAGTTGATGATGCGGTCGAGCGCCTGGTTGGCATTGTTGGCGTGCAACGTGGACAGACACAGGTGGCCGGTTTCCGAGAACTGGATCGCGAGGTCCATTGTCTCGCGCGAACGAATTTCACCAATCAGGATGACGTCCGGCGCCTGGCGCATGGCGTTTTTCAGCGCCACATCGTAGGACACCGTGTCCACGCCGACCTCGCGCTGGTTCACGATGCAATTCTTGTGGTCGTGCACGTATTCCACCGGGTCCTCGATGGTCAGGATGTGGCCGTAACTGTATTCGTTGCGATAGCCGATCATCGCCGCCAGCGAGGTCGATTTGCCCGAACCGGTGCCGCCGACGAACAGGATCAGGCCGCGCTTGGTGAGCGCCAGGTCCGCGAGCACCTTCGGCAGGTGCAGGTCATCGAAACGCGGAATATCGGTATTGATCGTGCGCAGTACCATGCCGACGCGCTGCTGCTGCATGAACACATTGACGCGGAACCGGCCGATTTCCTGGGGTGAGATCGCGAAGTTGCATTCGTTGCTCGCCTCGAACTGCCGGCGCTGATCCTCGTTCATGATGCCGTAGGCGAACGCACGCGATTGCTCGGGCGTCAGCGCCTGTTTCGTCACCGGCATGATCTTGCCGTCGACCTTGATGGAAGGCGGAACCCCGGCCGTGATAAACAGGTCGGAGGCCTTCTTGTGCTTCATGAGCTTAAGGAGGTCGATGAAATTCATTTGGTCTTGCTCCCGGCAGCGGCCATCGTGGCCGCGCCTGTAAACATATCTTTGTTCGCGGCCACGGTGCGCGCGTCGTCCACGTGCACCTGGCGCGTGCGCACCAGATCCTGCAGGCACTGATCCAGCGTCTGCATGCCGACGTTCTGGCCGGTCTGGATGGACGAATACATCTGCGCCACCTTGTTTTCACGAATCAGGTTGCGGATCGCCGGCGTGCCGATCATGATCTCATGCGCCGCGACGCGCCCACCGCCGATTTTCTTGAGCAGTGTTTGCGAAATCACGGCACGCAGCGACTCGGAAAGCATGGCGCGCACCATGTCCTTCTCGGCCGCCGGAAACACGTCGATGATACGATCGATGGTCTTGGCCGCGGAACTGGTATGCAACGTGCCGAACACCAAGTGGCCGGTTTCGGCGCCGGTCAACGCCAACCGGATCGTCTCCAGATCGCGCATTTCACCGACCAGAATCACGTCGGGGTCTTCGCGCAGCGCCGAACGCAGGGCGTTGTTGAATCCGAGCGTGTCCTTGCCGATTTCGCGCTGGTTGATCAGACAGTTCTTGCTGGTGTGCACGAATTCGATCGGGTCCTCGATAGTGAGGATATGTCCGTGTTCGGTCTCGTTGACATGGTTGACCATGGCTGCCAGCGTCGTGGACTTTCCCGAACCGGTCGGACCGGTCACCAGCACCAGGCCGCGCGGCTGGTCGGCGATCTGCTTGAAGACCGGCGGCGCGTTCAGTTGTTCCAGCGTCAGCACCTTCGATGGAATGGTCCGGAACACCGCCGCGGGTCCGCGATTCTGATTGAAGGCGTTGACGCGAAAGCGCGCGATATTGGGCAACTCGAAGGAAAAATCGGTTTCGAAAAACTCCTCGAAGTCTTTCTGCTGCTTGTCCGACATGATGTCATAGATCATGTTATGGACGGTGCGGTCGTCCAGCGGGTCCA
>JACQER010000015.1 GCA_016200465.1 Gammaproteobacteria bacterium
CTCTTCTCGCGCTATTTGAACGTCCTGCTGGTCTTTGTTCCCGGGCTGCTTCTTCTGGAATATCTCCACGTGGGCGCAGTGTGGCTGTTTGCCGCGTCTGCGCTGGCGATTGTGCCGCTGGCCGGGGTGCTGGGCGACGCCACGGAAGAGGTGGCCGCGCGCATGGGTCCCGCCGCGGGCGGCCTGCTGAGTGGCACGCTGGGCAACGCCACCGAGTTAATCATTGCGCTGATGGCCATTCGCGCGGGCGAAATCGCGGTGGTGAAAGCCTCCATCACCGGCAGCATTCTGGGAAATTTGCTGCTGGTGTTCGGCCTGAGCGTGGTGGTCGGGGGAATGGGGCGGGTGAAGCAGACGTTCGAGCGGACGCATGCCGGAGTGAACACGGCGATGCTCATGCTCGCCGTGGTGGGGCTGGTGATGCCCGCGGTGTTCGACTGGGTGGTGTACGGCACGCTTGAACGCGACACGCCGCTGATCCAGAACCTGAGCCTGGCGACCTCCGGGGTGCTGATTGCCACGTACCTGGCGAGCTTTCTGTTTTCGTTTCGCACGCACAAACATTTGTTTCAGGCGGAAGAGCATCACTTGACGACGATGAGCCGCAAGACGGCGCTGTTGCTGCTCATCGGGGCGACGCTGCTGATTGCGTGGTCGAGCGAAGTGCTGGTGGGCCAGATCGAGGCGGCCACCAAGGCGCTGGGCATGACCAAGTTTTTCGTGGGCGTGATCGTGGTGGCGGTGGTGGGCAACGCGGCGGAACACTCGGCGGCGGTGGTGGCGGCGCGCAAAGACAAAATGGACCTGGCCCTCACCATCGCGGTCGGCTCGAGCGTGCAGATCGCCCTGCTGGTTGCGCCGCTGCTGGTGTTTGCCAGCCACGCGCTGGGGCATCCCATGTCACTGGTGTTCAACGGATTTGAAATTGTGTCGGTGATTCTGTCCGTGCTGGTGGTGTCCCTGGTGGCCATGGACGGAGAGACGAACTGGTTCGAAGGCGTGCAACTGCTGGCGGTGTATCTGATTTTGGCGATTGCGTTTTTCTTTGTGCCGATGTGAGGGGAGACGATGGCGGTCTAAAGACCGCCCCTACAGTCGAGC
>JACQER010000138.1 GCA_016200465.1 Gammaproteobacteria bacterium
CCAGGGCGGCGCGCCGCAACCGGCGGGGTCGCCCAAGAAAGGCGCCGGCCAATGAACGCGGAATTTCCAGCCCAAGGGGGTAGTTGGCTTGAGGGAACGAAGGGAACGCCATCTCGCGGACACTGCCGCCGTGACCGAGGACGGATCGGCCAACTTGAGGCGATATAAAACCCGCAGGAGGCATCGCAGCCATCCCGCGGGTTGAAGTTGGTACCGAGGGTCGGAATCGAACCGACACGGTGTCGCCACCACCAGATTTTGAGTCTGGCGCGTCTACCAGTTCCGCCACCCCGGCTTGAGCGCGCCAGTATAACAATCTTGCCATCATCCCCACAATGTGATGTCCTGTTCATGACAAGGGGGATGAATCGAGATGCGCGTGCTCGCGGGCGACATCGGCGGAACCAAGACACTGCTGCAAATCGCGGAATGCACGGCGGGCCGGTGCCGTCCCGTTCGCGAGCAGCGGTTCGACAGCGGATCTTACGACAGCCTGTCGTCCATCGTCCGTGAATTCCTGAAGGCAGAAAAAAAGAAAAACATCAAAGCCGCCTGTTTCGGCATCGCCGGACCGATCCGGGAGACGGCAAAGGGCCAAAGCGTCAAGGTCACCAACCTGCCTTGGGAAATACACGGCCAGCAACTCAAACCCCGTTTCAAACTACCCCGGCTTCGCCTCATCAACGATTTTCAGGCCGTTTGTTTTGGCATCGAGGCGCTCGGAAAGAAGGATCTGGTCGTACTGCAAAAAGGCCGGCCGGTCAGGCGCGGTCCGCGCGTCGTGATCGGCGCCGGCACCGGTCTCGGACAGGGATTGCTGATCTGGAATCAGGATCATTACGCGCCGATCGCCACCGAGGGCGGGCACGCGAATTTCTCCCCTACGGATGAATTGCAGATCGATCTTACGCGTCACCTGCTGAAAACCGCCGGTCGAACTTCCTGGGAACTGGTCCTCTCCGGCCACGGCCTGGTGCGGCTTTACACCTTTCTCAAGGAGCGTGGCGAGTTTCCTGAAACTTCGCCTTTATCCGTCGCCATGAAGAACGGCGACGCCGCCGCGGCCATTACGCACGCGGCGCTGGAGCAGAACGATGCACTTGCGAATCAGGCGCTGAACCTGTTCGTCGATATCTATGGAGCGCAGGCAGGCAATCTGGCGTTGACCGCGGGCGCCACGGGCGGGATTTACGTTGCCGGCGGCATCGCGCCGAAAATCATTTCAAGATTGACCGACGGTCGTTTCATGCGCGCCTTCCGCAACAAGGGAAAGATGTCGCCCTATGTGACGGCGATTCCAGTGCGGGTGGTGCTGAATCCGAACGTAGGGCTGATGGGCGCGGTGCGGGTGGCAAGCCGGCTGTAATATCAATGTAGCGTGCGCTATGCGCACGATTTGAGTTTTAGCATGACCGTGCGCGCAGCGCGCGCTACGTTGTTCCGTTGGGATGGGGAAATTTAATTTAAACCAGCGGTCTAGTCTGAAAAATCCGGTAATCCATGTCCGGAAACAGGCTGTCCCGCGCCGCGACTTCGCGCAGATATCCTTCGTCGACGCCGCCGGTTTCCGCCATCGCCGCCAGGCGGTGGAAGCGGTGGATATGTGTCTTGAAGCGGCGCACGGCGTAGTCGACGCTGGTGCCGGTCTTCATGATGAACGCCCAGTCGCTGGATTGCGCCAGCAACAATTCGCGTGCCGCCTGATCGAGCGTCCAGCGCAGCTGGCCCGCGGCGTCCGGAAAACGCCGCACCAGCCCGCTCATGCGTTCGGCGGCCGTGTGCAGGTGCGGGTAGATCCAGTCGTTGGCGCCGTTCAGCCACACCTCGTGAAATCCGCCCGCGCCCCAGCTGCACTCGGGCGGCGCGACCGGCTGCAGGTCGCCGAAACGATCCAGATATTCGCCCGGCGTGATCGCGGCGATGTCGTCCTGGTCGTAGGCGATCTTGCGCAGCAGGAAATCGATCCATTGCGGCCCCTCGAACCACCAGTGCCCGAAAAGTTCCGCGTCGTATGGTGCGAGGATGATCGGCGGGCGGTCGAAGAACGACGTCAGCCAGTTGACCTGCAACTGGCGGTTGAACATGAAATGCCCGGCGTGCTCGGCGGCGCGCTCCATGGCCCAGCCGGGATGATAGGGTTCCTTCCAGTCGCTCTTGCCGGTGATGCGGTGGTATTTGAGTCCGGTGAACGTCGGAATGCCGGCGTGATGCAGCTTGCGGATATGCGGCTCGTGCACGTCGAAGCCGGCGTCGCGGTAGAACTCGCGGTACACGTAATCGCCGGGGTAGCCTTCCTCGGCAGCCCATACCTGCTTGCTCGACTCGTAGTCGCGCCCGAACGCCGCCGGGCCGCCGGGCGTGCGCACCGGGCGGTGCACGCCGTACTTGGGGCGCGGTTCGGCGTTGAGCAGTCCGTGCGAATCGATAATGAAATATTCGATGCCGAATTCGTTGAGCAGCCGGTCCACGCCCGGCTTGTAGCCGCATTCCGGCAGCCAGATGCCGCGCGGCCGGCGCCCGAGGATACGCTGGTGCGTGCGCACCGCCATCGAGAGCTGCGCGTAAAGACTTTCCTCGTTCACCGCCAGCAGCGGGAAATAACCGTGCGTCGCGCCGCAGGTGAGGATGTCGAGATATCCCGCCTCCAGCAGCCGGCGGAACGCCGTGGTGACGTCGAGCCGGTCCTGCTCCGTGAAACGCCGGCGCAGATGCCGGTAGCGTTCGCGATAGAACAGCACCACCGGATGGAAATAGGCGTCGCCGCGCGTGCGGCGGATTTCTCCCTCCAGCGCCTCGATGCGTTCGTCGAGATAGCGCCGGTAGCGGTCGGCGAGCAGCGGATCGGTCATCATCGACAGCAGCGTCGGCGTGAGCGACAGGGTCACGCGAAACGGCACGCCGTCGCGCACCAGCCCCTCGAACACGTCGAGCAGCGGCAGGTAGGTTTCGGTCATGGCCTCGAAGAACCAGTCTTCTTCGAGAAAACGTTCGTGCTCCGGGTGGCGCACGAACGGCAGGTGCGCATGCAGCACCAGCGCGAGATAACCTTTGGGATTCACCGGGGAACCAATCAGCGACGCGCCTTGCCTCGCGGACGTTCGGAGGACGGACCTTGCGCGATGCCCGGGCTGCTGAACGACCCCGCCCAGCCGAGGCGCGCGTCGTGCGTGAAGCCGCCGGTACGCAGATACATGGCGCGGAATTGCTCCTCGCTGACCCACCACCGACGGTCGGTCTGCCCGGAGGCGTAAAGACTCGGGATGCGCGCGACGCCGCGGCGGATGGCGGTGACGAAATTCCCGCCCGACTCGTAATAGCCCAGTTGCAGATAAACCGCGCCGATATCCGTGGATTCGTCGAGATGAAAATACCAGTGACCGTATTCCCGCGGCACGGCGACTTCCTCGATGATTTCAAATCGCTCGCCGGCGATCCGCCCCAGCCGCAGCTTGAGCGAGCGCAGCGGCGGACTCATGTCGGGCGGTATGGCCCAGTATCCGTGCAGGACTCCGGGTTTTTGCGGCAGCAGGCACAGCATCGGCTCGGCGGGCGGCGGCAGACGGTCGATATCCTCGCCCAGGTCGGCGCCGATGTCCGTCGGCGCCGTGTGGCCCGGAAGAACCGTGGCGTATTTCGCGTTTTCGACGCGCTCCTCGTCGCCTGCCGGCATGAAGTGATATGCCGGTCGTGACTCGGCCGCCGCCGGCCGGGGCGCGGTTTTCGCGATTTTTTTTGGCTTGGCCGGCGTTTTTGCCTGACGTCGCGAGCCGGCCGGTTTGGTGGCGGCACGGGTCGATGCCGGTTTGTCCGGAGCGGCTTTTTTCGGTTTTTCCGGCTTGGGCGGCCTGGGTTCCGCGGCGCCGGCCAGCCGGCGCTCGAGTTCGTCGCGTTTTAATTTGGAGTAGCCCTTGATGCCGCGCGAACGGGCCAGGGCGCGGAGTGACGCGAGGGTTCTGGTTGCCATGAGCTCACCCCTTTTTCTTGCAAGTTACGACAGAGCGAGGTCGAATAGTATCGACAGGATAATCGTTCTCATCCTTTCATTCCCGGAGGGAATTGTAAAGCCCCGGCGCTGTCAATTGTTTCAATGCCCCGAGACAGGAGGCGGCGCGTCGGCCAGGATTGTTGATTTCGGTCAAAGTCGGATCGTATCCGCCGCGCAATGATTTACATGACTGACGCACGTTTTTGATCGGAGCACCGCTGAATCGTCAATTCAAGGAGGAAACATGAAAATTCAGAAAGTGCGTGAAATTGCCCGCGAGCACGGAATCAGCCCCGGCACGGCCGAGAAAGTCGAGCTGATCAAAATGATACAACGCGAGGAGGGGAATTTCGATTGTTTCGCCACGGCTCAGAACGGCGTATGCGACCAGCAAGGATGTCTGTGGCGCGAGGATTGTTTCGCCGCGGCCAGGAGCGTCAGACATTCCTGACCGCGGAAGACGGCGACCAAGGGAGGCTCTATGTTTTTGAAGCACAACCCGAGCGGTGATATCGTCGAGGTGCTCGACCTCGAAGCCCTTTTCGATCCTTTCCGGATCGAAATCAAGGGCCGGTTCCACGCCGGAGAGGAAATGCCCGATCCCGCCGGATTCCGCAAATCCGAGATGGTGTTTCTTTCCGGCGAACGCCTGCCGCGTTGCTGGATCGATCCGCACTACCGGGAACGACGAGTCTGAAAACGATGTAGCGATGTATGTTTGATGTGGATGACCAGAATGTTCAAGCAAGAAGGGGGAACAAATGCCGATCCCGTTGCAGGTTACCTTGAAGGACATGCCGCAATCCGACGCCGTGGAAGCGCGTATCCGTGAAAAAGCCGAAAAGCTCGGCCGCTTCTACGACCGCATCAACAGTTGTCGCGTGGTGGTGGAATCACCGCAGCGTCACCAGCATCAGGGAAAACTCTACAGCGTGCGCATCGATCTGACCGTGCCGGGCGCGGAACTGGTGGCAAACCGGACGCAGGACGAGGATGTCTACGTCGCCATCCGCGACGCCTTCGTGGCCATCACGCGCCAGCTGGAGGATTTCGCGCGGCGTCAGCGCGGCGAGGTGAAGACGCACATGACCCCCGGCGCCTGACGACGTATTAATCCCCGTCAGACGGATTTCGATGATGCGCTGAAAGAGACAATCTCGGGGGATTGTCACCGTATTCCAGACGGGAAATAGCGTCAGGGGATGCTCGCATGGACATCGATGTCATCCAGAGAGTTTACCGGCGTTACGCCCAGGGTTATGACGTTTATTTTGGCGCGTTGCTTCAACCCGGACGCAAGGCGATTATCGAGAAGATGCATTGCCGTCCCGGCGATCGCATTCTCGAAGTCGGTGTGGGCACCGGCCTGTCGTTGCCGCTTTATCCGCCGGATGTGCGGGTAACGGGTATCGACATATCGCGCGAAATGCTCGCGCGTGCCCACCTCCGCAAGCATCGCCTGCGTCTCCATCACGTGAGTTCGCTGCGCCTGATGAACGCAGAGTCCATGCAATTCCCCGATGACAGCTTCGACAAGGTCGTGGCGATGTACGTCGTGTCGGTAGCGCCGAACCCGGCGCGTCTGGTGTCCGAAATGCGACGCGTCTGCCGCTCCGGAGGCGAACTGTTCATGGTGAATCATTTCCGGCACGCCAACCCGGTGGTGGGCGGACTGGAGCGGCTGGTGGCCCCGCTGTCCCGGCTGATGGGATTCCACCCCGATTTTTCCCTCGAGAATTTATTGCAGGAAACCGCGCTGGATGTGGAGGAACGGACGCCCGTCAACATGCTGGGCTACTGGACGCTACTGCGGGCGCGCAACGACAAAATCGCCGCGGAGCGCGAACCATCGCGGTTCGGCACGGCGTAAGACATGCCGTCGACGCGAATGCGCGGAGCGCTGCTGCTGGCCTCGGTCGTCATGAGCGCCAACGGCGGGACCGGTGCGGCCGCATCCGGTGTCGGGAAAATGGATACCAGCGCGCGCGAGCCGGAAACCAGTGTCTGCGGTTTTATCCGCGAACCGCTGGCGTTCTGGTTGTTCCGCCGCGCGGCTGGGACGGCCGACGCCGGACGTGTCGCCGGGATTCGCGACATCGAATGCCTGACCTTCAAGGCCGGGGACGGCCGGTTGCTGGGAGGGTACCGGCTGCGCGCCGCTTCGCCCCGGGGATATCTGCTGGTGGCGCCGGGCAATGCGATGCTCGCCGATCAGATCATGGGCGAGTTTCAATATTTTCGCGACCGGGGATTCGATGTTTACATTTACGACTACCGCGGTTACGGCCTTTCCGGGGGTCGGAGCCGCCTGATTACGATTATTTCTGATTACCGGGAAATCATTACATACCTCAACGCCCAGCCCTATCAGCGCCATGCGCTGTACGGCATGTCGATGGGTGGAGTTATCCTGCTGAACGCCGCGGGGGAGAGCGGCGATTACTCCTCGCTGGTCATCGATTCCTCGCCCAGCCGGATATCGCCGCTGGGTTGCCCGGAGCGATACGATCCGGTCAATCATTTGCCGGCGGACAGCTCGCGCATCAAGATCATCGCCGGCGGACGCGACCGCGTGGTGCGACCGGAAGAAATGCGGGAGCTTTTGCTCGCGGCGAAATTTCGCGGCGCGCAGGTCGTGCAGCGCGCGGAGTTCGCGCATCCGTTTCAGGACGCCACCACCGAGATTCACCGGCGGCGAATGCAGGACGTCGTGGATTTCATCGCGCGCTGACAGGACAAAGCAATCGCAAAATGAAATGAACCGCCAGGGCGCCAGGGTCGCCAGGAAAAACAGTTTTGGATCAGAATATCCTGGCGTTCCTGGCGTCCTGGCGGTTTAAATCATATTTTTTTTGAGACAGCTTGTTTGAAGGAGGCGGTTAGGAGAGATCGGGTTCGCCGCAATGCCGCAGAATCTCGGCGCGCGCGGCGTCGCGCAGCTTGATCGCGGCGGACCAGTCCGCCCCTTCCGGCGTGAGCGGCGCGCCAATGATCACGCTGATCGTTCCACGGCGCGGGAACCACTGATCCGAGCGCAGGATGGAGCGGGTGCCGCGGATCGTTACGGGTACGAGCGGCACGCCCGCCTCGGCGGCGGCGACGAAGGCGCCCATGTGAAACGGCAACAGGCCCGGCGTGCGCGTGAAGGTGCCTTCGGGAAAAAACACCAGCGTTTTCCCGCGGCGCGCGGCGCGCGCCACCTGGCGTGCGTCTTCCACGCCGCGCGCCAGCTCGAAGCGTTCCACGAATTCCGCGCCGATGTGCCGCAAAAACACACGCGCGATGAAGCGTACGGCGAACTCGCGCTTGGCGACGAAGCTGAATACCCCGGGCAACACGGCGGTAAGGATGATGCCGTCCAGATAACTCGCGTGGTTGGCCGCGATCACGCACGGGCCGCGCGGCAGTTGGTCGAGCCCCTGCACATGCAAGGACACGCGGGACAGCCGCCGCAGCAATTTTGCCGCCGCGCGAATGACGGCCAGTGACGCGGCGGGGCGCGGAAGCACCGCTACCGCCAGCCACACCAGTGGTGCCAGTATCCAGAACAGCATCCAGGCATAGATCGCATACAGCAGGGCGCCGGCCGCGCGCGCGAGCCGGCGCAGTTGCGGTGCCACGCCGGTCCAGGCCAGATACAGGATCTGTTGCCACGCGGGACGCGTGGGCGTGGTCAGGCGGCCGCGTTCGTACAGTTGGCGGCTGGCGGCGCGGCGTACCTTGCCACTGGAGGTTTTGAGCACGGTATGCGGCGGCGCGAGCACCACGTCATCCGGCGCGGCGCCGGCCAGATCCACCGCGAGCGCGGTGATCGCCGTTTGCAATCGCTCGCGTGCGTCTTTTTCCATCTCGTGGATTTCCGCCAGCACCACCAGCTTCTCGGTAGCGGTGGCGCGATCGACGCTGCCGAAGACGGCGACGCATCCCTTGCGTATGCCCGGCAGGTTGCCGATCGCCTCTTCCAGTTCGTGCGGGTAGATATTGCGCCCGGCGCGGATGATGACATCCTTCACGCGCCCGGTGATGTACACGTCGCCGCCGGCGAGGTAGGCGAGATCGCCGGAATCCAGCCATCCGTCGTGAAACAGGCGCCGGGTTTCCTCGGGATTGCGGAAATAGCCGGAAGTCGTCGAGGGTCCCTGAAACTCGAGCCGGCCTTCTTCGCGCTCGCCCACCTCGTATCCGGTGGAATCCACGAGGCGAATCGCGTGTCCGGGCAAAGGTTGTCCGCAGGCGACAAAGCGCAGCGCGTTGGCGTCATCCGCCGCGGCGGGCAAGGCCCGACCGTCGCGCATGAATGTTTCGCGACTGACGCGATCGATCAGCGGCGCGCGCCCACGAGGCGGGAAGGCGAGGCCCACGGAAGATTCCGCCAGCCCGTACACCGGATACATGGTTTCGCGCCGGAAACCATAGCGAGCGAAGCGTTCGTGGAAACGTTCGATGGTGTCGGGGCTGACCGGCTCGGCGCCGTTGAAGGCCGTGCGCCAGCTACTCAGGTCCAGGCCCTCGAGGTCGCGGTCCTGAATGCGGCGCAGGCACAGCTCATAGCCGAAGTTGGGCGCGCCCGAGAGTGTCGCGCGGTGTCGATGGATCGCCCACAGCCACCGCTCCGGCCGCGTGAGAAAGGTGAGCGGCGACATCACCGCCAGCGGCACGGCATAGTACAGGCTGCCGAGCCAGGCGCCGATCAGGCCCATGTCGTGATACAGCGGCATCCAGCTCACGAACACGTCACTCGGGTTGGCGCCGATCGCCTCGCCCATGGTGCGGATGTTCGCCAGCAGGTTGGCGTGCGTGAGAATCACGCCCTTGGGATTTCCGGTGGACCCGGAGGTGTACTGCAACAGCGCGATGTCCTGCGCCTGGACCGGGGGCGCGACCTGACCCGCCGACGCCGCGGACTCGACGATTTCTTCGGGGGTGATGACCGTGTGAAGCCCCTCCACGTGCAGACGCAGCAGCCGCGCGAACGGTTTCGCTTCCGCGATGGTGATCAGCATCGCGGCGCGGGCATTGTCCAGGATGCGCGCGTGGCGGCGCAGATGTTCCTCGATCTGCGAAACGCGCATAGGCGGGTAGATGGGGACCGGGATGCCGCCGGCCCGCAACACGCCGTAGAAGCTGAAAAAATATTCCCGGCTCGTGGGCAGCATGATCGCCACCGTCTGGCCGGGCAGCAGGCCGCGTTCGCGCAGGGCGACCGCCACGGCATTCGCGCGCCGTTGCAGCATGGCGTAGGAAATTTCCTCTTCTTCCCCGGTTTCCGTGATCAGATGGATATGCGGACGCGCGGGATGAGCGCGCGCGTGCCAGTCCAGGACCGCCAGCAGGGTGTTCGCCTCCGGCGGCGGCAGTTCCGTTGCGCCGGGTGGCGGGGGCGGATGCGGCGCGGCTATCGACGGCGGGAGGCCGGGTCGCGCGGCCTGCACCGCGCGCAGCAGATCGCGCGGCGTTTCCACGGTCGCCAGCGTCCGTTCCGGGAGGCTCACGTCGAGGGCGCGTTCGGTACGGGCGAGCAATTCCACCCGGCTCAGGCTGTCGAAACCCAGTTCGCGGTCGAGAAGACTGTCGAGCGTTATCTCCCTGGCGACCGGCTGCGGGTGCAGTTCGGCGACCAAGCGCCGCGTTACGTCGAGGATCTTCGCCCCGGCGTCGTTGCTTCGGCTTGCTTCATTTTCCGGTTTTCCTCGAGACATGTCGCTTTCCTGACGACGTCCGTTTGCCGCGCATGATCTGCCGGTAGAGCCGCAGATACTCGGTGGCGCTGTGGCGCCAGCTGAAATCCTGGCGCATGCCGGCCCGCATCATTTTATTCCACCGCAGGTTGTTCCGGCGCAGCGCGAGCGCGCGGTCCACGGCGGCGAGCAGGGCGCTACCGCGGGCCTTCTCGAACACGATGCCCGTGGCCTTGCCGGTTTTAATATTTTTTTCCGATGCATCCACCACGGTATCAGCCAGCCCGCCGACGCGCCGCACGATCGGGATCGTTCCGTAACGCTGGCTGTAGAGCTGGTTCAGTCCGCACGGCTCGAACCGCGACGGCATGAGGAACATGTCCGCGCCGGCCTCGATGAGGTGCGCCAGGCGCTCGTCGTAGCCGATGCGCACCGCCAGGCGCCGGATGTAACGCGCCGCCTGGACGCGCAGCGCCTCCTCGTAACCGGCTTCGCCGCTGCCGAGCAGCACGATCTGGATCGGGCGGTGCATCAATCCCGGCAGCGTTTCGAGCACCAGATCGATGCCTTTCTGGTGCACGAGCCTTCCGACCACGCCGATCAGCGGCGTTTCGGGTTGTTCCGGAAGTCCGAACTCGCGTTGCAGCGCGAGTTTGTTGGCGAGCTTGTCCTGCAAGCGGCGTGGGGAATAATTTTTAGCGAGAAACCGATCCTGCGCCGGATTCCATTCCGCGTCATCGATGCCGTTCAGGATGCCGGTCAGGCGGCCGGCGCGGTGGCGCAGCAGGCCGTCCAGGCCGCAGCCGAATTCGGGCGTCTGGATTTCACGCGCATAGTTGGGGCTGACGGTGGTCAGGCGGTCCGCGTACACGAGCCCGCCCTTGATGAAAGACATCTGACCGTGAAACTCCAGCGCCTCGTGCGACCAGAACGCGGCGGGAAGACCGAGCGCCTCGAAGGTTTCACGCGGAAACAGGCCCTGGTAAGCGAGGTTGTGAATGGTGAAGACGGTGGCGGGACGGGCTTTTTCCGTCGCCAGCCACGCCGGCACGAGTCCCGTCTGCCAATCGTGACAATGCACGACGTCCGGCCGCCATTTTATATTGGCTTGGCCGAGCGCGATCCGCACCGCCACGTCGGCGAACAGCGCGTAGCGCATGGCGTTGTCCGGCCACGGACGGCCGCCGGCGTCGAGATACGGATGACCGCGCCGGTCGTAGGCGGGCGGAAAATCCACGAACCAGACGATCAGCTCCGTGCCGGGAAGCCGCGCCTCCAGAATCCGTACCGGCGCACTCAGGTTTTCGATCGCGCATCGCGCCACGGTCTTGAGCTCGCCGGCGCGCGCCAGGGCGTCGTGATAAGCTGGCAGCAGCAAACGCACGTCGGCCTGCAACGATTGCAGCGCCACCGGCAGGCTGCCGACGACGTCACCCAGTCCGCCGGTCTTGATCAGGGGGTGAGCTTCGCTCGCCACGAAAAGAATTTTCGGCACGTTCAATCCGTTGTCGAGAATGGATTTTGCAAAAGCCGCTAGTGTATTTGATTTCGCGGGGTTGTGGTAAATTCCCGGGTGCCGGTATCGGATTTTGGGCGCGTACAGCGGATCAAAGGAGATGTCGTCATGTATCGAGGCCAGGCTGAACGCCACATTTCACGGCTGACGCGCGATACCCTGGCGCTGATTCTCGCTGGCGGTCGTGGCTCGCGTCTGAAGCATCTCACGCTGTGGCGCGCCAAGCCCGCGGTCCCGTTTGGCGGCAAGTTCCGCATCATCGACTTCCCGCTGTCCAACTGCATGAACTCCGGCATCCGCCGCGTCGGCGTGCTGACGCAGTACAAGGCCCATTCGCTCATCAAGCACATCCAGCGGGGCTGGGGCTTCCTGCGCGGCGAGCTGGGCGAGTTCGTGGAACTGCTGCCGGCGCAGCAACGCATCGAGACCTCGTGGTACACCGGCACCGCGGACGCGGTGTACCAGAACCTCGACATCCTGCGCAATCATAATCCGAGTCAAGTCCTGATTCTTGCTGGCGATCACGTTTACAAGATGGACTACGGCGCGATGCTGGCGCACCACGTCAACAGCGGCGCGGACGTGACGGTCGCCTGCGTCGAAGTTCCGGTCGAACGCGCGCGCGAGTTCGGCGTGATGGCGGTGGATGAACAGGGGCGCATCGTGAGCTTTCAGGAAAAACCGGAAACGCCAGCGCCATTGCCGGGCCGGCCCGACCGGGCGCTGGCGTCGATGGGAATTTACGTGTTCAACACCAAATTTCTGTATGAACAGCTGATCCGCGATGCCGACACGCCGTATTCGAATCACGATTTCGGCAAGGACATCATTCCCTCGATCATCGAGACGTACCGTGTCATGGCCCATCCCTACCGCGATCCCGCCACTGGCAAGCAGCCTTACTGGCGCGACGTGGGCACCGTGGATGCCTTCTGGGAGGCGAATATCGAGCTCGTCGGCGTCACGCCCGAGCTCAATCTCTATGACGAGGAGTGGCCGATCTGGACCTACCAGGAGCAGTTGCCGCCGGCCAAGTTCGTGTTCGACGACGACGATCGGCGCGGCATGGCCGTGGATTCGATGGTCTCGGGAGGCTGCATCATCTCCGGTTCCAAGGTGCGCCATTCGCTGCTGTTCTCGAACGTCAAGGTGCGCTCCTTCTGCGAGATTACCGATTCCATCGTGATGCCCGACGTCGTGATCAACCGCCACTGCCGGTTGAAGAAGGTTTTGATCGACAAGGGTTGCCATGTTCCCGAGGGGATGGTTATCGGCGAAAACTTCGAGCAGGATGCCAAACGCTTTTACGTGACACCGCGCGGTATCGTGCTGGTGACCCCGGAGATGCTCGGCCAGGAACTGCATCATGCCCGATGACATACGCCTGAAAGTGGTGCTGTGTTGGCACATGCACCAGCCGCAGTACCGCGATCTGCTGAGCGGAACCTATCAGCTTCCCTGGGTTTATCTGCACGCGATCAAGGATTACGTGGACATGGCGGCGCATCTCGAGGCCGTGCCGCGGGCGCGCGCCGTGGTCAATTTCGCGCCGCTGCTGCTGGAGCAGATCGAGGACTACGCGCGCCAGGTCGAGGGTTTCCTGACCAACAGCCTCGCGATCCGCGATCCGCTGCTCGCGGCGCTGGTCAGCCCCACGCTGCCGGCCGCGGAAGAGGAACGGGTGACGCTCATCAAGGCCTGTCTGCGCGCGAACGAAACGCGCATGATCAGCCGTTATCCCGCGTACCGCAATCTCGCCGACATGGCCGCCCTGCTCATGCCGCGCCCGGAGGCGACGCATTACCTGAGCAACCAGTTTCTCGCCGATCTGCTGACGTGGTATCACCTCGCCTGGCTCGGCGAGACCGTGCGCCGCAACGACGCGCGCGCGCAGCGGCTGCTCGACAAGGGCTCCGGCTACACGCTGCATGACCGGCGCGAACTGCTGGCCGTCATCGGCGAGCTTCTGTCGAACGTGATTCCCCGATACCGGAAGCTCGCCGAGCGCGGGCAGGTGGAGCTTTCGGTGACGCCTTACGCCCATCCGATCGTGCCGCTGCTGCTCGATTTCCAGTGCGCACACGACGCCATGCCCGGGGCGCCGCTGCCCTTGCTGCAGCAATATCCCGGCGGGGAGGAGCGGGCGCGCTGGCACATCCGCGAGGGCATCGAGACGTTCCGCCGGCATTTCGGTTTCGCGCCGGCGGGCTGCTGGCCTTCCGAAGGCGCCGTGAGCACGGCGGCGCTGAAGCTGCTGGCGGAGGCGGGGTTTCGCTGGGCCGCGAGCGGCGAGAGCGTGCTGCGCAACAGCCTGATCAAGTCCGGCCATGCCGATCACCACGTGAAGGAAGCCTGGTTGTATCGCCTTTACTCGATGAAGGACAGCGGCATTCACTGCTTCTTCCGTGACGACGGACTGTCGGACCTGATCGGTTTCAATTACGCCACCTGGCACGGCGACGACGCCGTGAACAATCTCGTGCACCATCTCGAGAACATCGCGCATTGCTGCCGCGCGCATCCGGAGCACGTGGTGTCTATCATCATGGACGGTGAAAACGCGTGGGAGCACTATCCGGAAAACGCCTTTCATTTTCTGCACGCGTTGTATCGCCGGCTCTCGGAACATCCGAAATTCGAGCTGACCACTTTTTCGAACTGCCTGAAAACCGTGCCGGCAAAATCCCTGCGTGTCCTCTCCGCCGGCTCGTGGGTGTACGGGACCTTGTCCACCTGGATCGGCGAACTGGACAAGAATCGCGGCTGGGACATGCTGGGCGACGCCAAGCGCGCGTTCGACGCCGCCGCCGCGCGGCTCGGCGCGGAGCAGCTCGATCGGGCGCGGCGGCAGCTCGCCGTGTGCGAGGGCTCGGACTGGTTCTGGTGGTTCGGCGGCGACAATCCGTCGGCGACGGTCGCCGATTTCGAGCGGCTGTACCGCCAGCACCTGACCAATCTCTATCAATTGATCGGAGCGGAGCCGCCGGAGTATCTGGCCCAGGTGTTCACGCGCGGCGGCGGGGCGCCGAAGCACGGCGGCGCGATGCGCCCCGGCCAGATGCCCGCCGGATGATCCCCGCCGTGCTCGAACGGCGGCGCGCCGGGGTGTTGCTGCCGCTGTTTTCACTTCCCGGCGGCTGCCTGGGTCAGGAGGCGGTGCGTTTCGTCGACTTCCTCGCGCACAGCGGGTTCGGCGTCTGGCAGATGCTGCCGCTCGGGCCGACGCACGGCGATGGTTCGCCTTATCACTGCCTCTCCGCGCACGCGGGCAATCCCGATTTCATCAGCCTCGAGCGCCTGGCGCAAACGGGCTGGCTGCCGTCGCTTCCGCCGGTCGACGAGGCCGAACGGCGGGGATATCGCCGCCGCTGTTTCGAGACCGCGCGACGCCTGTTCGAGGAACGCGCGGACGACGTCGAACGCGGACGGTTCGCCGCCTTCGTGGCGGCCGAGGCGCGCTGGCTCGAGGACTACGCCCTGTTTCGTGCGCTGCGCTGGCGGCGCAACGACGAGCCCTGGTGGTGCTGGCCGGTGGAACTGCGCGACCGCGATACCGATGCGCTCGCCCAGGCGCGCGCGAATCTCGCCGGCGAAATCGCGCTCGTGCGTTTCGAGCAGTACGTG
Organism: Gammaproteobacteria bacterium; assembly: GCA_016200465.1. Taxonomy (GTDB): domain Bacteria; phylum Pseudomonadota; class Gammaproteobacteria; order Acidiferrobacterales; family Sulfurifustaceae; genus Sulfuricaulis. Next base: position 14,804 of record JACQER010000138.1, read on the forward strand.
TTCGCGCACCAGTGGCGCGAGCTCAGGGATCACGCACGGATGCGCGGTATATTGCTTTTCGGCGACATGCCGATTTTCATCGCGCACGACAGCGCCGATGTCTGGGCACGGCGCGAATGCTTCAAGCTGGATGAAGCGGGCCAGCCGCTCGTGGTGGCCGGTGTGCCGCCGGATTATTTCTCGGCGACGGGACAACGCTGGGGCAACCCGCTGTACCGCTGGGAGCGCATGCAGGCGGACGGGTTTCGCTGGTGGATCGAGCGCATGACCACCGAGTTCCGGCGCTTCGATCTGCTGCGCGTGGATCACTTTCGCGGCTTCGAGGCCTGCTGGGAGATTCCGGTCGCCGAGCAAACCGCCGTGCGTGGCCACTGGGTCAAGGCGGCGGGCGATGCATTGTTCGAGGCGATGAAAACGCATTTCGGTGTTCTGCCGCTGGCGGCCGAAGACCTCGGCGTGATCACGCCGGAAGTGTACGCGTTGCGGGACAAGTACGGTTTGCCCGGCATGAAAATCCTGCAATTCGCTTTCGACAGCGACGCGGATAATCCGTATCTGCCGCACAACCACGAGGTGGCCAGCGTGGTTTACACCGGCACGCACGACAACGACACCACGCTTGCCTGGTTCGAGAATCTGCCGGCGGAAACGCAACTGCGCGTCGTGGAATATCTCGGTTACCCGCACGAGCCGATGCCGTGGCCGTTGATCCGCGCCGCGCTCGCCTCGGTGTCGCGGCTGGCGATCCTGCCGATGCAGGATCTGCTGGGACTCGGACGCGGGCAGCGCACGAACACCCCGGGCACGACGCAGGGAAACTGGAGCTGGCGTTTTTCCTGGGAGCAGATTTCGCCGGGGCTGGACGAGCGCCTGCGACGGATGATACGGACGTACGGTCGGGAGATTAAACCGGCCTGAAAAAAATGATTTAAACCGCCAGGACGCCAGGAAAAGCAGAAAATGAACGAGGTTTGAAAAACTCCTTTCAGTTCTTCTGGTTTTCCTGGCGTCCTGGCGGTTAAGTTATTAAAGCCAGATCATGTACCCCGATTCGAAGCGGTGCGACAAGGCCGGGTGGAACGGGAACATGCGGATCTTGTAGTACTGCAGGCCCGGCAGCCGCGGGTAGAGATCGAGCTTGAACAGCGCCTCGCCCGATTCATTCTGCGACTCCACCGCGAAGACATGGCTGTCGAGGCGGATGAACTCGCCGTTATCCGATTCGTGTCCCACGAGACATTCGACCAGGACGTCCTCCGGATGCAGGTTGCCGAGGCGCGCGGCCACGCGCAACGAGAATACCTGGCCGGCGCGGATTTCCGATGGCCCGCCGTCGACGCGCCGCAGGCCGACATTCGACCAGCTCTGGTCGAGGCGCTTGCGCCAATCGGCGATTTCCCGGGCGCGCGCGTAGTTGTTGCCCATCATCATGAGACGCTGGCGTTTCGCGGGCGCGTAATAATTGCGCACGTAGTCCATGACCATGCGCTGGGCATTGAAGCGCGGAATCAGCGACTTCATGGAGCTCTTCGATTTTCTGACCCAGCCATCCGAGTAGCCGTGGCCGTTGCGCGCGTAATAGAGCGGAATCACCTGTTTTTCGAGGATGTCGAGCAGTTCCTGCGCTTCCTCGCGGTCGCGGTAAACGCTGTCATATTGCGGACCGTGCGGCGTGATCGCCCAGCCGTTGTCGCCGTTGTAACCCTCGCCCCACCAGCCGTCGAGCACGCTCAGGTTGATCACGCCGTTGATGCCGGCCTTCTCGCCCGAGGTACCGCTCGCTTCCAGTGGAAATTCCGGCGTGTTCAGCCACACGTCGACGCTGGTGACGAGCTTGCGCGCCAGCGCCATGTCGTAGCCCTCGAGCAGGATGATCTTGCCCTCGAATTCCGGGCGGCGCGAATAGTCGTGGATCACCTGGATCAGGTGCTGCGCCGGCAGGTCGTGCGGATGCGCCTTGCCCGCGACGATCAGTAGCACGCGCCGCTTGGGGTCGTTGAACAGCCGCGCCAGGCGCGCCGGATCGGAGAACAACAGCGTGGCGCGTTTGTAGGTCGCGAAGCGGCGCGCGAAGCCGAGCGTGAGCACGTCGGCGTCCTGCGGCCGGAGGTATTGCGTGTAGCGCTCGATCAGCGCCTCGCTGGTGACGTTGCGGTGATGCTGCAGGATCACGCGGCGCCTGACTTCCTCGAGCATTTCCGACTTCAGCGACTGGCGCAGGCTCCAGAAGCTGTGGTCCGGAATGGCGTCGATGTGCTCCCAGAATTCCTCGCTGAGCAGCTCGTTGCGCCAGCCGCTGCCGAAGCGCATGTCGAACAGGTTGGCCCACTCGCGCGCCAGGAACGTCGGTACGTGCACGCCGTTGGTGATGTGCCCCATCGGATTTTCCTCCGGGGGTACCTGCGGCCAGACGAAAGCGGCCATGCGCGAGGCCACTTCGCCGTGGATGCGCGACACGCCGTTGCGGAATCGCGAGGCGCGCAGCGCGAGCGCGGTCTGGTTGAACCCGCCCTGGCTGCTCGGGCTCGATCCGAGCCCGAGGAAATGGTTCATGTCGATGCCGAGCTGTTTCGCGAAGTCGGAGAAGTAGGTCGCCATCATGTGATGGTCGAAAATGTCATGCCCGGCCGGCACCGGGGTGTGGGTCGTGAAGATGGTGTTGGCGGCGACGAACTCGAAGGCGCTGTCGAAGTCCAGGCCCTGGGCGACGCGTTCGCGGCAACGCTCGAGCACCATGAACGCCGCGTGCCCTTCGTTGATGTGCCACACCGTCGGTTCGAGCCCCACGGCGTGCAGCGCGCGCACGCCGCCGATGCCGAGCACGATTTCCTGCTGGATGCGCGTGTTGTTGTCGCCGCCGTAGAGCTGGTAGGTGATGCGGCGATCGGCCTCGGCGTTTTCCGGCAGATCGCAGTCCAGAAGATACAGGCTGATGTGTCCCGCCTTGGCCTTCCATACCTTGAGCATGACGCTCCGGCCGGGCAGGTCGACCTGCACGTGGATTTCCTGGCCGTCGGCGCCGGTGGCCGGCTGGATCGGCAGGTCGCCGAAGTGCTTCGGCGTGTAATGCGCCACCTGGTTGCCGCGCGCGTCGATCGTCTGGGTGAAATAACCCTGGCGATACAGCATGCCGACCGCGACGAAGGGGATGTTCAGGTCGCTGGCGGCCTTGCAGTGGTCGCCGGCCAGGATGCCGAGACCGCCCGAATAGATCTGGAAACTTTCGTGGAAGCCGAACTCGGCGCAGAAGTAGGCGACCAGGTCCTCGTTCGGATCGAGATGCTGGAGAATGTCGGCCTGGGCGCGCTCCTGATTATAGGTGTCGTAGCCCGACAGGACGCGGTTGTAATCCTCCATGAACACCCGGTCCTCGGCGGCCTCGTTCAGCCGCTTTTGCGCCACGCGGCGCAGGAATACCTTGGGGTTGTGGCCGCAGGTCTCCCACAACTCGCGGTCGAGGCGGAAGAACAGTCCGCGCACTTCCCGGTCCCAGCTGTACAGCAGGTCATTGGCCAGCTCCTGCAGGCGCTTCAGGCGCGCCGGGAGGATGGGCTGGACTTCGAGCGAGTAACGGGTGCCGGGCATGATTCTTTTTTCCGATCTGAGGCTATCTCTGGCTACATAGTATAGTATGCCGGCCGTTCAGGGCGGCTCGGGCATTTCCGCGCCGTTCGCGGAACATGGTTAATGCATGCGTAAATCCGATTTTCATTATTCCCTTCCCCAGGATCTGATCGCGCAATATCCGGCAGCGCCGCGCACCGCCAGCCGGTTGTTGGCGCTCGACGGCGCGAACGGCGATCTGCGCGACCTGTATTTCACCGATCTGCCCGCGCTGTTGCGGGCGGGCGATTTGCTGGTGTTCAACGACACGCGCGTGATTCCCGCGCGCCTGTTCGGCCGCAAGGACAGCGGCGGACGCATCGAAGTGCTGGTGGAGCGTATTCTGGATGCTCATCGTGTGCTGGCCCAGGTGCGCGCGAGCAAGCCGCCGAAGCCGGGACAAAAACTGTCTCTGGAAGGGAATGTTACCATGACCGTGCAGCGGCGCGAGGGTGAATTTTACGTTCTGGCGTTTGATCCGGACGAGCCGGCGACGGAGATTCTCGAACGCATCGGTCATGTTCCGTTGCCGCCCTATATAGATCGCGCGGACAACGCCGCCGACAGCGAACGTTATCAAACCGTATACGCGCACCATCCTGGTGCAGTCGCGGCACCGACCGCGGGTTTGCATTTCGACGAGGCTATGCTCGCGCGTCTCCGGGGGATGGAGGTGGAGACCGACTTTGTCACCTTGCACGTCGGCGCCGGGACGTTTCAGCCGATCCGCGCCGACGACATCCGCGAACATCGCATGCACGCGGAACATCTCAGCGTGCCGGCCGCGACTTGCCACAGGATTATTGAGGCAAAGAAAGAAGGGCGGCGCGTAGTCGCCGTCGGCACCACCGTGGTGCGCGCGCTGGAGACGGCGGCGAGCGGTGGGAGCATGACGCCCTACGACGGCGAAACGGATATTTTCATCTATCCGGGTTATCGTTTCCGGATCGTCGATGCGCTGCTGACCAATTTCCATCTGCCGGAGTCGACGCTGCTGATGCTGGTGTGCGCCTTGGGCGGCACGGAACGCGTGCTCCGCGCCTATCGCCATGCGGTGGAACAAAAATACCGCTTTTACAGTTACGGGGATGCGATGTTTGTCACTCCGGCATGATTTCGAATTACCGGCAGGCGTGCCGTTGTATAATCCAAAACATAAAACCTGAATCATTTGAATGAAATTTGACATTCTTGCCACCGATGGCGCCGCGCGCCGCGGCCGGATGGTTTTCGGACGCGGCACCGTCGAGACGCCCGTGTTCATGCCGGTCGGTACCTACGGCACGGTCAAGGGCATGACGCCGGAAGAACTGCGCGAGTGCGGCACGGAAATCATTCTCGGCAATACCTTTCATCTCATGCTGCGCCCGGGCATGGAGGTGATCAAGGCGCATGGAGGATTGCACCGGTTCATGCACTGGGACGGCCCCATCCTCACCGACTCGGGCGGGTTTCAGGTGTGGAGCCTGGGGCAGTTGCGCAAGCTGAGCGAGCAGGGCGTGTGGTTCCAGTCGCCGGTGGATGGTGCGAAGATTTTCCTCGGCCCGGAAGAGTCCATGGCGGTGCAGCAGGCGCTCGACGCCGACATCATTATGATATTCGACGAGTGTACCCACCATCCGGCGACCGAACCCGAGGCGCGTGCTTCGATGGAGCTGTCGCTGCGCTGGGCCGAACGCTCGAAAATCGCGCACGCGGATCACCCGGCGGCGCTATTCGGCATCGTTCAGGGCGGAATGTACGAGCACCTGCGCGATATTTCGCTCACCGGGCTCAAGCAAGTCGGCTTCGACGGCTACGCCATCGGCGGCCTGTCGGTGGGCGAGGAGAAGAGCGAGATGTTCCGCATCCTCGACCACGTCGCGCCGCAGATGCCCGCCGACCGGCCGCGTTACCTGATGGGCGTCGGCACGCCCTCGGACCTCGTGGAAGCCGTGCGCCGCGGCATGGACATGTTCGATTGCGTGCTGCCGACGCGCAACGCGCGCAACGGCTGGCTTTTTACCCATGACGGGGCGGTGAAGATCAAAAACAGCCGTTATGCCCGTGACACCGGCCCGGTGGACCCGCTTTGCGACTGCTATACCTGCCGGCATTACACCCGCGCCTACCTGCGCCACCTGCAACACGCCAATGAAATTCTGGGCGCGCGGCTGGCCACGATCCACAATCTCCACTATTACCAGCGCCTGATGCAGGGCTTGCGCCAGGCCATCGCCGAAAAAAAACTGGATGATTTCGTCGAGAAGTTTTATCGTATGCGCCGGCCGGAACCCCCGGACGGCCCTGAAAACTGAAAATGGACAGGATTAACAGGATTTCTCAGGATTTACAGAATTAAAAATTTTCTTGGGTTAAATCCTGTTAATCCTGTGAAATTTTTTGAGGATAAATTATGAATTTCTCTCTTATTTCCGAAGCTTGGGCCGAGGCACCGGCCGCCGCTGGCGCGCCACCGCAGGGCAGCCCGTTCGTGACTCTCATCATGCTCGGCGTGCTGTTCGCCGCGTTCTATTTCATTCTTATCCGTCCCCAGGCCAAACGTGCCAAGGAACATAAAACCATGATCGCCGCGCTCGCCAAGGGCGACGAAGTGGTGACGGCGGGCGGCGTGCTCGGCCGCGTCACGAATCTCGGCGAGGCTTACGTGACGGTGGACATTGCCGAGGGCGTGGAGATCAAGGTTCAGCGCCATGCGATTCAGACCGTGCTGCCCAAGGGAACGATCAAGTCGGCATAACGGATAGCCATCAGCTATCGGCTTTCAGCTGAAAGCTGACGGCTGATCGCTGATCACTGATCAAAAAATGAATAAATACCCGCTCTGGAAATATCTGCTGATCCTCGCCGTCGTCGTGGTCGGGTTTGTGTATGCCCTGCCCAATATTTATGGCGAATATCCGGCCGTGCAGATTTCGCCGACGCGCACCACCAAGGTCGATCAGGGCGTGCTGGGTATGGTCGAGAGCCAGCTCAAGCAGGCGAACGTTTCCTACGTTGGCGCCGTGCTCGACGACAAGGGCGCGCGCATCCGCTTCACCGACACCGAAACCCAGATACGGGCGCGCGACCTGGTGCAGAAGGCACTGGGCGAGCAATACGTCGTCGCCCTGAATCTGCTGCCGGCCACGCCCGGCTGGCTCGAGGCGCTGCGCGCCAAGCCCATGTACCTCGGTCTCGATCTGCGCGGCGGCGTGCACTTCCTCATGCAGGTGGACATGGTGGCGGTGCTGAAAAAGGCCGAGGAAAGCTACGTCGACGACATGCGCCGCGTCATGCGCGAGAAAAAGGTGCAGTACCTGACGGTGACGCGCTTCGACCGCGGCGGCATCGAGATCCGTTTCCGCGACGCCGCCGAACGCGACAAAGGGCGCGACCTCGTCCGCAAGGAGCTGCCCGATCTCGAGTTCACCGACGCCGAGCGCGGCGGCGAGTTCGCGCTCAACGCGAAGCTGAAGCAGACCGCCATCGTCGAGAAGAGCCGGTTCGCGCTGGAACAGAACATGAATTCGCTGCGCAACCGCGTCAACGAACTGGGCGTGGCCGAGCCGATCATCCAGCAGCAGGGGCAGGACCGCATCGTGGTGCAGCTGCCCGGCGTGCAGGACACCGCCAAGGCCAAGGAAATCCTCGGGCGCACCGCGACCCTCGAGATCATGATGGTGGACGAGGAGCATGATCTGGGCGGCGCGCTCGCCGGCCAGGTGCCGGCCGGGTCGAAGCTGTACAAGATGCGCGACGGGCGTCCGATCCTGCTCAAGAACCGGCTCATCTACTCGGGCGACAACATCGTGGATGCCGCGCCGGGCTTTGAAAGCCAGACCGGCAGCGCGATCGTCTCGATCACCCTTGACGCGCGCGGCGCGGCCATCAACCAGCGCGTCACCGGTGAGAACGTCGGCAAGCGCATGGCGGTTGTATATATAGAAATCAAGTCCGAACCCAAACTCGACGAGCAGGGCAGACCGGTGCTGGATGCCAATGGGCGCGCCATGCGCGTGAGTAAACGCGTGGAAGAAGTGATCACGGCGCCGGTGATCCGTTCGCAACTGGGCAAGCGTTTCCAGATCGAGGGCCTCGATTCCGTGCAGGAAGCGAACGAGCTCTCGCTGCTGCTGCGCGCCGGCGCCTTCGCCGCGCCGGTGGAGATCATCGAAGAGCGCACCGTGGGCCCGAGTCTCGGCGCCGACAACATCGCCAAGGGTTTCCATTCGACCTGGGTCGGCTTCGCCGCGATCGCGCTGTTCATGAGCGTTTACTACGTCATCTTCGGCCTGATCTCGGTGGCGGCGCTGGCGATCAACGTGCTGCTGCTGGTGGCCTTGCTGTCGATGCTACAGGCCACGCTGACGCTGCCCGGCATGGCCGGCATCGCGCTTACCGTCGGCATGGCGATCGACGCCAACGTGCTGATCAACGAGCGCATCCGCGAGGAACTGCGCAACGGCAACACGCCGCAGGCCAGCATCTATGCCGGCTACGAGCGCGCCTTCGGCACCATTCTCGATTCCAACGTCACCAATCTGATCGCGGGGCTGGCGCTGTTCATGTTCGGCACCGGCCCGATCAAGGGTTTCGCCGTGGTGCTGTGCCTGGGCATCCTGACGTCCATGTTCAGCGCGGTCATGGTGTCGCGTAGCCTGGTCAACCTGATGTACGGTGGCCGGCGCAAGCTCGAGAAGATTCCGATCGGCAATACCGCCTGGAAAGAAACGAGTTCGGCCACGGGATAAGACGCGTCATGGAATTTTTCAAGATCCGAAAAGACATTCCGTTCATGCGCCACGCGCTGGCGTTCAACGTGATCTCGGCGATCACGTTCCTGCTCGCGGTGTTTTTCCTGGCCACGAAGGGCCTGAATTTCGGCGTCGATTTCACCGGCGGCACGGTGATGGAGGTCAATTACCGCCAGGCGGCGGACGTCCCGAAGATCCGCGAATCGCTCGCGCAACTAGGTTATCGCGACGTGGCGGTGCAGAATTTCGGCACCTCGCGCGATGTGCTGATCCGCCTGCCGCTCAGGAAGGAAACGTCCAGCGCCAAGCTGTCCGAGACGGTCATGGAATCGCTGCGTCAGGCCG
>JACQER010000150.1 GCA_016200465.1 Gammaproteobacteria bacterium
ATCGGGTCATTTAGGCCCCAAACTTGAATCAACCCATCCACATTCACTGACACAGGAATTTCAGGCGGAAATGCAAGAAACCAAGCCCCCCGTGGTCGTTCCAGGATCGGAAGCGAACATGCCCGTGCTGCCGTTGCGCGATGTCGTGGTGTTTCCGCACATGGTCATCCCCCTGTTCGTGGGCCGGCGCAAATCGATTCGCGCGCTCGAGCAGGCCATGGAATCCGGCAAGCAGATCATGCTGGCGGCTCAGAAGAGCGCCTCGGATGACGATCCGACGCCGGACAGCATACACGTCATCGGCACCATCGCCAGTATCCTGCAATTGCTGAAACTGCCGGACGGCACCGTGAAGGTGCTGGTCGAAGGCGAGCGCCGTGCCGTGATCCAGAAGTATCTCGACACGGAAGATTATTTTTCCGCGCAGGTGGCGTTGCTCGAGGCCATGCCGCTCACCGACAAGGAAGGCGAGGCGCTCATGCGTTCCGTCCTCAACGAGTTCGACCAGTACGTCAAACTCAACATGAAAATCCCGCCGGAGATTCTCACCTCGCTCGCGGGCATCGATGATCCGGGCCGGCTGGCGGACACCGTCGCTGCGCACCTGTCACTCAAGATCGAGGACAAGCAACAGATCCTCATGGTGCAGGACGTGCGCGAGCGCCTGGAAAAAATTCTCACCGTGCTTGAAAGCGAAATCGACCTGTTGCAAGTCGAGAAGCGCATCCGCGGCCGCGTAAAGCGCCAGATGGAGAAAAGCCAGCGCGAGTATTATCTCAACGAGCAGATGAAGGCGATCCAGAAGGAGCTGGGCGAGCTCGAGGAAGGCCCGAACGAGGCCGAGGAACTGGCGAAGAAGATCGAGAAAGCGGGCATGAGCAAGGAGGCCCGTGAGAAAGCCGAGTCGGAACTGAAGAAGCTGAAAATGATGTCACCGATGTCGGCCGAGGCCACCGTCGTGCGCAACTACATCGACTGGCTGGTAAACGTGCCGTGGAAGAAGCGCAACAAGATCCAGAAGGATCTCTCCAAAGCCGAGGAAATCCTGGAGAAGGACCACTACGGTCTGGAAAAGGTCAAAGAGCGCATTCTCGAATATCTTGCCGTGCAACAGCGGGTGAACAAGCTCAAGGGCCCGATCCTGTGTCTGGTCGGTCCGCCCGGAGTCGGCAAGACCTCGCTCGGGCAGTCGATCGCGCGCGCCACGAACCGCAAGTTCGTGCGCATGTCGCTGGGCGGCGTGCGCGACGAGGCCGAGATCCGCGGACACCGCCGCACCTATATCGGTTCGCTGCCTGGCAAGATCATCCAGAACCTGTCGAAGGTGAAGGTGCGCAATCCGCTGTTCATGCTCGACGAAGTGGACAAGATGGCCATGGATTTCCGCGGCGATCCGTCCTCGGCGCTGCTGGAAGTGCTCGATCCGGAACAGAACCACGCGTTCAACGATCATTATCTCGAGGTCGATTACGATCTGTCGGACGTCATGTTCGTGGCCACGGCGAACACGCTGAATATTCCGCCGCCGCTGCTGGATCGCATGGAAGTGATCCGTCTTTCGGGTTACACCGAGGACGAGAAGGTGAACATCGCCATGCGCTACCTGGTGCCCAAGCAGCTCAAAAACAACGGGCTGAAGGAAGACGAGCTGCATCTGTCCGAAAAGACCGTGCGTGATGTCATCCGTTATTACACGCGCGAAGCGGGCGTGCGCAATCTGGAGCGCGAGATCGCCAAGATCTGCCGCAAGGTCACCAAGGAACTCCTGCTCAGCAAGGACAAGGACGAAAAGTCGGTTACCGTCACGCCGAAAAGCCTGGAGAAATATCTCGGCGTGCAACGCTTCCGCTACGGCACCGCCGAGCAAAGCAACCAGGTCGGCCAGGTCACCGGTCTGGCGTGGACCGAGGTCGGTGGCGAACTGCTTACGATCGAAGCTGTCATCGTGCCCGGCAAGGGCAAGCTGACCATCACCGGCAAGCTCGGCGATGTCATGCAGGAATCCATTCAGGCGGCGATGAGCGTGGTGCGCGCGCGCGCCGCCAAGCTCGGCATCATGCCGGATTTCTACCAGAAGCATGATTTCCACCTGCACGTGCCGGAAGGCGCCACGCCGAAGGACGGTCCCAGCGCCGGCATCGCCATGTGCACGGCCATGGTTTCGGCCCTGACCAAAATCCCGGTGCGCGCCGAGGTCGCCATGACCGGCGAAATCACGCTGCGCGGCGAGGTGCTGCCGATCGGCGGGCTCAAGGAGAAGCTGCTCGCGGCGCATCGAGGTAATCTCAAGGTGGTGCTGATACCGGAGGAGAACCGCAAGGACCTCGCCGATATCCCGAAGAACATCCGCGACAGTCTCGACATCCGTCCGGTGCGGTGGGTCGATCAGGTGCTGGAAGCGGCGCTTGAACGGGTGCCCGAGCCGCTGGACGAGTCGAAACTTGCCGAAGCGGCCAAGCCGCCCGAGCCGCACGACACCATCAATCCGATCACGACACACTGATCGGAACGACGTTGCCTGCCCTCGAACGAGGGCGGTGTCCCTTTTGTCCCCCTGTGCACCACACGCCGCATCCGGCGTCGTGTGGTGCATTGTTTTTTCTTGACAAGAATTTCCCGCCTCTGTATATAACCTGCGTCGCGTCTATGTTTTTTCACGACGCGTCGCTTCTGTTTCGGCAGCAATGTTGTTCGGGAATCCTGTTCACCACTTCTTCCAGCATGAGGACGCCAACGTGAATAAAACCGATCTGATAGACAAAGTTGCTGTAACCACCGAAATGAACAAAGCCTCCGCCACGCGTGCCGTGGAAGCCGTGCTCGAAATCATCGCGGGCACCCTGCGCGATGGCAATACCGTCACGCTCTCGGGTTTCGGTACCTTCTCGGTCAGTAACCGGTCCGCGCGTACCGGACGCAATCCGCGCACCGGCGAGTTGATCACGATCCCGGCCTCCAAGGCTCCCAAATTCAAGTCTGGCAAAGGCCTGAAGGATGCCTTAAACTAGCCGGCCTTTTGGGGGGTCTTCGCCTCCGGGTGCTTAGCTCAGTTGGTAGAGCGTCGCCCTTACAAGGCGAATGTCGGGGGTTCGAGCCCCTCAGCACCCACCAAAGACCGGGAGCGGTAGTTCAGTCGGTTAGAATACCGGCCTGTCACGCCGGGGGTCGCGGGTTCGAGTCCCGTCCGCTCCGCCACTAAAACGCGCAGGGCGAGGAGTAATCCTCGCCCTTTGTTTTTTTGACGTTGTTTAAAGATTCAGGGAATTGATGTGTCCGCCAAGCCTCTGTAGAGTAGCCGCCCAATGCTTTCCACGATTCGCGATAAAACCCAGGGCATCTTTGCCACCTTCATTCTGATCCTCGTCGTCGTTCCGTTTGCGCTGTGGGGGATCAATTCCTATTTCGACAGCGGTTCCAAGATCAATGTCGCCAAGGCCGGCGATATCGACATCAGCCAGATCAAATACCGGCGCGAGATGGACCGGCTGCGCGGGCGCGTGGAGCCGGCGGTGCTGGACAGTCCTCAATTCAAACAGCGGGTGCTTGACAGTCTGATCGACGAGGCCTTGCTCGCGCATGACGCCGAGAAACAGGGTTATCGCCTCAGTGACGCGCGGCTGGCCCAGACAATCCGGGGGCTGCCGTATTTTCAGCGTGAAGGAAAATTCGATTCCACGCTGTATGAAGCCACGTTGCGCCGTGAGGGAATGAGCCCGCATGAGTTCGAGACCCGGATCCGCGAAGAAGGTCTTATGGTCCAGGTTCAGGCCGGACTGACCGAGAGCGGCATGGTAACGTCCAGCGACGCGGTGGAACTGGCGCGGTTGCTGTCGCAGCAGCGCGAAACAGCCTATGTCGTATTGAGCCCGGAGACGTTTATGTCCCAAACGTCCGTCAGCGCGCCGGAGATCGAACAGTATTATTCATCGCATGCCGAGCTTTTCCAGATACCCGAACAGGTCCGGGTCGAGTATCTGCGTTTCTCCGCCGGCGACCTGAACACGGGTGGCCAACCGACCGAGGAAGAGCTTAAAAAGGCTTATTCCGACGAAGCGGCGCGCTATGTCGTGCCCGAAAAGCGTCGCGCCAGTCACATCCTGATCCCGCTTCCGGCCCAGGCGACGGACGACCAAACCAAGCAGGCGCTGGCGAAAATCGATGAAGTCGCCAAACAGGCGCGCGCCGGAACGGACTTTGCGGCGCTGGCCAAAAAATATTCCGCCGACAGTGCGACGGCCGGCCAGGGCGGTGATCTCGGCGAAGTGCGGCGCGGCGGCGCTCTGCCGAAGGAGCTCGAAACCGCCGTCTATTCACTGAAGCCGGGAGAAATCAGCCAACCGGTTCGCAGCACCTACGGCTACCATCTGGTCAAGCTCACCGGACTGGTTGCGGAGAAACGCAAGCCGTTTGCGGATGTGCGCAAGGAACTGGTCGAGCTCGTGCGCCGGCGCAAGGGCGAGGAGAAGTATTTCGAGCTGTCGGAGAAATTCCGCAACCTGGTTTACGAGCAGCCGGACAGTCTCGCGCCGGCGGCCAAGGCGCTGGGACTCACGATACAGAAAAGCGACTGGTTCACGCGCGCCGGCGGTTCCGGCATCGCCGCCAATCCCAAGCTGGCGCAGGCCGCGTTCGAGCCGGACGTGCTTGCACAGGTTCGCAACAGCGACGCCATCGAAATCAGCGGCGATGCCCTGGTGGCCATCCGCGTCACCGACAAGAAACCGGCTGGACGCAAGCCGCTCGCGGAGGTGCGCGCCGAGATCGAGCGTGTCCTGAAGCAGGAACGGTCCAGGCTGGAAGCCAACAAGCTGGCGGAGGAATGGTTGCGCGAGCTGCGCGCCGGCGGATCGCTCGAAGCACTCGTCGACACGCGTGTCGCCGAGGCCGCCTTCCGGATGCCGCGGCCGGAGGGTGGAAAACCGGTGTACGATCTGGCGGACCTGGGCGCCCAGGGCTATGCCGTGCTGGCGCTGCTGCAGGTGCGCGATATGTCCGGCAAGACGGATAGCGCCGTGCTGGAGAAAACCCGGTCGTTGTTGGGCGCGCGTCGCAGCACGGATTACTACGCCAATTACCGCGCGGGTCTGAAGCAGAAAACGAAGATCAAGATTTTCCCGGACCAACTCTAGGTCGGGTTATTCCAGCAGCTTTCCGTAATTGAGGCCGATGGCCACGGTGTTGAACCCGCCATCCACGTAGGTGATCTCCCCGGTCACGCCGGAAGCGAGATCGGAGCACAGGAAGGCCCCCACGTTACCCACTTCGTCGATCGTCACACCGCGTCCCAGCGGCGCCATCTTGTCGTTGTAGTCCAGCAGCTTTTTGAAGTCGGTGATGCCTGCGGCCGCGAGCGTGCGGATCGGCCCGGCGGAGATGGCGTTGACGCGGATACCCTCCGGTCCCAGCGCCTGCGCCAGGTAACGCACGTTCGCTTCGAGACTCGCCTTGGCCAGACCCATGATGTTGTAGTTGGGCACCGAACGCTCGGCGCCGATGTATGAAAGCGTCAGCATGGCGCCTTGGCGGCCCTGCATCATGGCCTTGCCGGCCTTGGCCAGCGCGGTCAGACTGTAGGAACTGATCTCGTGCGCGATGCGGAACCCGTCGCGCGTCGTGACTTCCGCGAAGTTGCCGGACAGTTGTTCGCGCAACGCATAGGCGACCGAATGGACGATGATGTCGAGCCCGTCCCAGTAGTCGTCGAGGTGCGAGAACACCGCCTCGATCTGTTCGTCGCTGGAGACGTCGCAGGGAATCAGGATATCGGACTTGGTCTGGGCCGCGAGTTTCTCGACCCGTTCCTTGAGCTTGTCGTTCTGGTAGGTATAGGCCAGCTCGGCGCCTTCCCGGTGCATGGCCTTGGCGATTCCCCAGGCGATCGACCGGTCTCCGGCCACGCCTACGATCAGCGCCCGCTTGCCTGCCAGAAATCCCATAAAACAATCTCCACCTGTTATTTGAACTGAGAGCCGACGCCCATTGTTTTCACCGGGCGTCCGGGACGAAATCAGGCGCTACAGTAACGAAAATCCGCGCTCGCGGGAAGAGGGACGAACGAATGGAATTTGATATATTGACGCCGTAACCGGCTCGTTTAATGTGTCAAGACGAGCAAGCGCAGCGAGCAGGGCTACATTAACCGGCACGACGGACCACAGGAGAACGGACTCAGGCAGCATGAAATGCCCCGGCGCGACGCGGACTGTCTTGTTGACGGTTTTGATCCTTTTCTCCGCCGCCGCGGCGGCTTCCTGGAACAATCCCTATCCGGCCGCGGACGCGGAGAAGAATATTCTCTATTCGGCGTTTCGGGAGCGTCCGAAAACCTTCGACCCGGCGCGCGCCTACAGCTCCAACGAATATCAGTTCATCGCCCAGATTTACGAGCCGCCGTTTCAGTATCATTACCTCAAGCGGCCGTACACGCTGGTGCCGCTCACCGCCACCACCGTTCCCGTGCCCGTTTATCTCGACAAGCAGGGACATCGTCTGCCGCGCAACGCCCCGGTCGCGCGGATTGCCTACAGCGTGTATGAAATCCACATCCGTCCGGGCATTTATTTCCAGCCGCATCCGGCGTTCGCGCGCGACGCCGCCGGGAAATTGCTGTATCACGCGCTCGGTCCCGGCGACCTGACGACTATCAACGCCATCGGCGATTTCACGCAGACCGGCACGCGCGAGGTGACGGCCGCCGACTACGTCTACGAGATCAAGCGCCTGGCGCATCCCAAGCTGCATTCGCCGATCCAGAGTCTCATGAACGATTACATCGTGGGACTCCGGGAATACGCCGACACGCTCAAGAAGGCCTACGACGCCATCGCCGGCGGCCGCGAGGAGGGCGTATATCTCGATCTCGCACAATACCCGCTCGCCGGTGTCGAGGAAGTGGACCGTTACACCTATCGCGTGAAGATCAAGGGAAAGTATCCGCAGTTTCTGTACTGGATGGCGATGCCGTTTTTTGCGCCGATGGCGCCCGAAGCCGATCACTTTTTCTCGCAGCCGGGCATGGCGGAAAAGAATCTCACGCTCGACTGGTATCCGGTCGGCAGCGGCGCGTACATGCTGACGATCAACAATCCCAACCGTCAGATGGTGCTGGAGCGCAATCCGAACTATCACGAAGAGCTTTATCCCGCCGAGGGCGAACCCGGCGACGCGCCGGCCGGCCTGCTGGCCGATACCGGCAAGCGTTTGCCTTTCATCGACAAGGTGGTGTTCAGCCTCGAAAAGGAAAGCATTCCGTACTGGAACAAATTTCTTCAGGGATACTACGATCGCTCCGCGGTGCTGGCCGAGAGTTTCGATCAGGCGATCCGCTTCACCGGCGAGGGCGATACCGAAGTGAGCGATGCCATGAAGCAGAAGGGTATACAGCTGCTGACCAGCGTGCAGACCTCGACTTATTATCTCGGCTTCAACATGCTCGACCCGCTGGTGGGCGGTTACACGGAGCGCGCGCGAAAATTGCGCCAGGCGATCTCCGTCGCCATCGATTTCGAGGAGCAGATCTCCATTTTCGACAACGGCCGCGGCATCGCCGCGCAGGGTCCGCTGGCGCCGGGTATCTTCGGTTTCCGCGAGGGTCGGGCGGGGGTCAATCCGTACGTGTACGACTGGGTGGACGGTAAACCGCAACGCAAGTCGGTCGAATACGCGCGCCGGCTGCTGGCCGAAGCCGGCTATCCGGGCGGCGTCGATCCCGCCACCGGCCGGCCGCTCATGATCAATTTCGAGACGCCGGCGACCGGACCCGAGCGCAAGGCGCAGCTCGACTGGATGCGCAAACAGTTGCAGAAGCTCGACATCCAGCTGGTGATACGCGCCACCGACTACAACCGTTTCCAGGAGAAGATGCGCAAGGGCGACGCGCAGCTCTACGACTGGGGATGGAACGCGGACTATCCCGATCCGGAGAATTTCCTGTTCCTGCTCTACGGGCCGAACAAGAAGGTCGGTCACGACGGCGAGAACGCGTCGAACTACGACAATCCGGAATTCAACCGCCTGTTCGAACGCATGAAGAACATGGACAACACGTCGGAGCGCCAGGCCATCATCGATCAGATGGTCGATATCGCACGCCGCGACGCGCCCTGGGTCTGGGGCGTGCATCCCAAGCAATTCATCCTGCAACACGACTGGCTGTTCAACACCAAGCCCGGGCAGATGGCGAACAACACCCTCAAGTACACCCGGCTCGATCCGAAGAAGCGCGCGGCGCAGCGCGCGGCGTGGAACCGCCCGGTCATCTGGCCTCTCGCCGTGGCACTGGCGGTGTTCGTGGCCGGCGCGGTGCCGGCCGTCGTGAGCTACCGCCGGCGCGAATCAGGCAGACGTCGATGATTGCCTACATCATCCGCCGCCTGTTGTACGCGATTCCGATCCTGATCGGCGTGAACCTGCTCACCTTCGCGCTGTTTTTCTTCGTCAACAGCCCCGACGACATGGCGCGCGTGCACCTGGGCGGCAAGCGCGTCACGCCCGAAGCGATCGAAAAATGGAAGGAAGACCGCGGCTACAACAAGCCGCTGCTGTACAACGCCGCCGGCGACAGTGGCGCGAAACTGACCGACACCATCTTTTTCAAGCATTCGCTGCGACTGTTCGCGCTCGAATTCGGTCGCTCCGACAACGGCCGAAACATCGGCTATGACATCCGCCAGCGCATGTGGCCGAGTCTCGCGATCGCGCTGCCGATTTTTATCGTCGGCATCCTGGTACACATTACTTTCGCCATGCTGCTCGCGTTTTTCCGCGGGAGTTATCTCGATACCGCGGGCGTGGTGCTGTGCGTCGTCATGATGTCGGTGTCCGCGCTGTTCTACGTCATCGGCGGGCAATACCTGGTGAGCATGCTGTTGCGGCTGGTGCCGGTTTCGGGCTATGACGTCGGCATGGATGCGGTCAAGTTTCTGGCGTTGCCGGTGCTGGTCGGAGTGGTCAGCGGCATCGGCGCGAGCACGCGCCTGTACCGCACGCTGTTTCTCGAGGAGATCGGCAAGGATTACGTGCGTACCGCGCGCGCCAAGGGTTTGTCGGAGTTGCGCGTGCTGTTCCGCCACGTGCTCAAGAACGCCATGATTCCGATCCCGACCGGGGTCGTGGTGGTGATCCCGTTGCTGTTTACCGGCAGCCTGATCATGGAGTCGTTCTTCGGGATTCCCGGTCTCGGCAGCTATACCATCGACGCCATCAACTCGCAGGATTTCGCGATCGTGCGCGCCATGGTGTTCCTCGGCTCGGTGTTGTACATCCTGGGGCTGATCCTGACCGACATCACCTATACCCTGGTCGATCCGCGCGTGAGGCTGAGCTAGCGCCATGCCCTTTCAGCTCGAATTTCTCTGGACCGATATCCTGATATATCTGTTGCTGGCGTCAACGCTGGCGTTCGCGTTCTATACCGCGCGTCATGAACATCTGCGCGTGCCGTGGCGGCAGGTGGCGCGCCGGCCGATGGCGATGGCCTCCCTGGTCGTGTTGACGGTCTACGTGACCGTGGGGCTCATGGACTCGGTGCATTACCGGCCGTTGCTCGAAATCCGGAATCAGGGCGAACGGGTTTATTCGAACGAGGTGCTGAGCCTGCTCGACAGAATGACGACGCTCTTGCGCACGCGAGTGGAGAAAACCTATTCCGCGCCGTTCGCCGTGCAGGCGTACAGCAAGGAAACCGTGGAATATCCCGACGGCCGCCATGCGCGCGAGTACCCGCGCCTGTCGTACGGCGGCGCGCATCTGCAGAACCCGGATGATCGTGCGACCGATATCGCGCGACGGATTGGATTCGCCACGCTGGCAGGGCTTGCGCTGTGGTTGCTGTTGATCGCGGGTTTTGTGTGGTGGTGGCGCGGGCGCGCGGAATCCTGGAGTGGGGCGGTGCAGCGTCTGTGGCGCGGCGAGAGCCAGGTTCCATGGCGTGCGATCTGGATGACGACCGGTGTTCTGATCGTGCTCGTGGCGAATGCCGCCTGCCTATCGCCGTTCTATCATATCTTCGGCACCGATCAGGTCGGTCAGGACGTCTTTTACAAATCCCTGAAAAGCATCCGCACCGGTCTGGTGATCGGCACGCTCACCACGCTGGTGATGCTGCCGTTCGCCGCCGTGTTCGGCATCATGGCCGGTTATTTTCGTGGCTGGGTGGATGACGTCATCCAGTACACCTACACAACACTCAGTTCGATTCCCGGCGTGCTGCTGATCGCCGCCGCGATCCTCAGTCTGCAGGTGTATGTCGGCAATCATCCCGACTCGTTCCACAGCGCGACCGAACGGGCCGACATCCGGCTGCTGTTCCTGTGTCTGATTCTCGGCGTGACCAGCTGGACCAGCCTGTGCCGGCTGCTGCGCGGCGAGACGCTCAAGCTGCGCGAGGTGGACTATATCCAGGCCGCGCGCGCCCTGGGTTCGAGTCACGTCTCGGTCATGGCGCGGCACGTGCTGCCCAACGTCATGCACATTATCCTGATCACCGTGGTGCTGGATTTCAGCGGACTGGTGCTGGCCGAGGCGGTGCTGTCCTACGTCGGCGTGGGCGTGGACCCGACCATGGACAGCTGGGGCAACATGATCAACAGTGCGCGGCTGGAAATGGCGCGCGAGCCGGTGGTGTGGTGGAGCCTGGCGTCGGCGTTCGTGTTCATGTTCGGGCTGGTGTTGTCGGCGAATCTATTCTCCGACGCGGTGCGGGATGCGTTCGATCCGAGGTTGCGGAAGTGATGTTTATGCGACTTGTTAACATCGTCATTCCCGCGAAAGCGGAGATCCAGGTTTTGAACGGGATCGCGCGCCTTGCGCGCGATCTCAAAACCTACTTGTGGGTGGCTGACCCACGGAATCAATGTAGCGTGCGCTGCGCGCACGATTCAAAAGCTATGTGCGGGTGGCTCCGCCCCTGCACCCTGGGTGGCTTTCTTTTGTTCGCCTGGGCGCGCCGATCCACGGCGCGCCCGTTCGGCGGCATGGAAGTCCACCGGACTTCCATGAATACTCCGCCTCACCCTCGGGCTCGATCAAAAGTCTCGCGAAGACTCCCGGCTTCGCTGCGGTGCTCGGCTCGCGACACGGGGGTTCAAGCAAAACACCTCATACCCCGCGCAGCGGTGCTTTCAACTCCCTATAGCCCTGCCGAACATTGCAGCCGCGGATGCCCGCCGCTGGAGATGCCATGAGCACTAAGGAACTGCTCAAAGTCGAAGGTTTGAAAACCTGGTTCGACACGCCGGAAGGCATGGTGCGCGCGGTGGACGGCATCGACTTCCATATCGCGCGCGGCGAGACGCTGGCGCTGCTCGGGGAATCCGGCTCCGGCAAGTCGATCTCGGCGCTGTCGCTGCTGCAACTGGTGCCGCAACCCGCCGGCCACATCGCTGCCGGCCAGGTGCGGCTGGACGACCGCGACGTGCTGGCGCTGCCGGAACGCGACATGCGCGCCATCCGCGGGCGGCGCATCGCCATGATCTTTCAGGAGCCGCAGACCTCGCTCAATCCGGTGCTGACCGTCGGCCAGCAGATCAGCGAAGCGCTGCCCGACGTCGACAGGCTGACGCGCCGGCAGACGCGATCGAAAGTCGCGGAACTGCTGGCGGCGGTCGGCATCGCCGATGCCGCGCGGCGCTATGACGAATATCCGCATCAGCTTTCCGGCGGCATGAAGCAGCGCGTCATGATCGCCATGGCGCTGGCGGCGCAGCCCGATCTGCTGATCGCCGATGAGCCGACCACGGCACTCGACGTGACCATCCAGGCGCAGATTCTCGGCCTGCTCAAGGACCTTCAGAAAAAAACCGGCATGGCGATTCTGCTCATCACGCACGATCTCGGCGTGGTCGCGGAGATGGCCGACCGCGTGGCGGTCATGTACGCCGGGCAGATCGTCGAATCCGCCTCGCGCAAGCAGTTCTTCGCTTCGCCCAAGCATCCGTATTCGCGCAAGCTGTTCCGCTCCATTCCCGGACGCGTGCAGCGCGGCGCGGCGCTGGAAGTGATCGCCGGCAGCGTGCCGTCGTTGCGCCAGAAATTTCGCGGCTGCAGGTTTGCCGATCGCTGCGATCAGGCCTGGGAGCTGTGTCGCCGGAAAGTCCCCGGCTGGACCGAACAGAACGGCCGGGGCGTGTTGTGTCATTTGTATGACTCGGATGTGTCGCCTCCTGCCTCGACGACCAAACCGCGTCGCCCGACGAGAAAGACGCAGAAAGCGATTACCGGCAAGGCGGGCGAAACGCTGCTGCGCGTGACCGATCTCAAGGTGCATTTCCCGATCGTCAAAGGCGTGTTCCAGCATGTCGTGGGCCAGGTGAAGGCGGTGGACGGCGTGTCGCTGGATATCGCGCGCGGCCGCACGCTGGCGCTCGTGGGCGAGTCCGGTTGCGGCAAGACCACCGTCGGCAAGGGCATCCTGCAACTGGTGCCGCCGACGGCGGGCAGCGTGACGTACGACGGACGGGAGCTCACACAGCTGCAAGGGAGCGAACTGCGCCCGCTGCGGCGTCACTTCCAGATCATTTTCCAGGACCCCTATGCCTCGCTCAACCCGCGCATGCTGGTCGGCGAGATCCTGGAAGAGGGCATGCGTGCCCAGGGCATCGGGGAGAACCGCGTGGAACGACAGGCCCGGGCGGCGGAACTGCTGGAGCAGGTGGGATTGCCGCCCGATGCGCGCCAGCGCTACCCGCACGAGTTCTCCGGCGGCCAGCGCCAGCGCATCAGCATCGCGCGAGCGCTCGCGGTCGAGCCGGAGTTGATCGTGTGCGACGAGCCCACCAGCGCGCTCGACGTTTCGGTGCAGGCGCAGGTGCTGAACCTGCTCCGCGGCCTGCAGGACGATCTCGGCCTGAGCTACCTGTTTATCACGCACAACCTGTCGGTGGTGGAGTATCTGGCGCACGAGGTGGCGGTCATGTATCTCGGGCGTATCGTGGAACGCGGGCATGTCGATGAAGTGCTGGAGAATCCGAAACACCCCTACACCGAGGCACTGCTGTCAGCGGTGCCGGTGATCGAGGCGAAGAACCGCCGCAGCATCATCCGCCTGCAGGGCGACATGCCCTCGCCGAGCAATCCGCCCTCCGGTTGTCATTTCCATCCGCGCTGTCCGCGGGCGATGGACGTCTGCCGCCGGGAATATCCCGCGACGACGGAATTCAGCGACACGCACACGGCGTGTTGCCATCTGTTTACGACCGGGAAGAACTAGAAGAAAACCGAACGACTAGGGAAGTTCTGAATATTTCACTTTCACCGCAGCAGAAGATTTAGATTCCTGCGGAATCTACGCTATCTCGCAGGACACATCTTGTACTAATCAGAACTTCCCTAGCCGTTCGGCGTGGAGGTTTCGATCGAGGCGGTCGGGCCGCCGCCGGTCCAGATCTTGATTTTCTGTCCGAGACGCAGCACGTCGTCGAGCTGTATCAGATTCCACTTCGCCAATTGGCTCACCATCACGTTGTAGCGGCGCGCGATGCTTGACAGGGTTTCGCCGCGGCGCACGCGGTGGATGACCGGATCGCCACCACGCGCGGGGCGCGAAGAGGAACGGTAGGCGGTGCGGATCACTTCCGGCTTCAGCGGACGGGAAGAAATCGGAATCAGCAGGTCCTGGCCGCTGCGAAGCAGGTTGCTGCGCAGGTTGTTGGCGGTACGGACCACCGGAACGGTGACGCCGTAATGGCGCGCGATTTCATGCAGGTTGTCGCCGCGCTTCACGACATGATGCAGCCACTGGACCCGCTCTTCTTCCGGCAGGTTGCTCAGTCCCGCGATCAGGGCGTCTTTCTTGTCGGCCGGCACCAGCAACTGATGCGGGCCGTTGGGATCGGTGGCCCAGCGCGTGTAGCCGGGGTTGATGTCGTGCAGATCGTCCACCGGCATATCCACCAGTTTGGCCACGACGCCCAGGTCGATCTGCGAGCCGGTATCGACGCGCGCGAAATAGGGTTCGTTGGGGATGCTGGCCAGCTTCACCCCGTACTTGTCCGGGTTAGCGACGATGGCGACCATGGCCATGAGCTTCGGCACGTAATGCTGTGTCTCGCGTTTGAGCTTCAGGTACTGGTAATCCGTGGGTTTTCCCTTGCGCTCGTTGTATTTCATCATGCGCCCGATCTTGCCTTCGCCGGCGTTGTACGCCGCCAGCGCCAGGTGCCAGTCGCCGTCGAAGTCGTTGTAGAGTTTCTCGAGGTAATCGAGCGCCGCCTGCGTCGAGGCCTGCACGTCGCGGCGGCCGTCGTACCACCAGTTGGCCTTCAGGCCGTAGAGTTTTCCGGTGCGCGGCATGAACTGCCACAGGCCGACGGCACGGGCGCGGGAGTAGGCGTGCGGCTTGTAGGCGCTTTCGATTGCGGGCAGCAACGCGATTTCCATCGGCATGCCGCGTTTTTCGACCTCGTCGGCGATGTAATAGAGATACAGCTTGGCGCGATCCATCATGCGCTGCATGTATTCGGGATTGTTGACGAACCACTGAATTTCGCGATCGACCTGCGGGCTGTCGAGCGGCTTCATGGTGAAACCCTTGCGCAGCCTGGCCCAGATGTCGGAATCGTTGCTCACGGCAACGTCGGGCTTGGTCTCGGCGGGTTTGTCGCTCTCGAACTGGATTTTCGTCTGAACCGGCGTGGCGTCTTTGTCGGTCGCGTCAGCCGTCGCCTGGACCGGGGTCGGTTCAGCGGCTTTCTTGGCGGTCTCGGGGGAGGTTGTCGCGCATCCTGCCAGAGCCAGAAGCACAACGACGGACAGGACCTGTTTCTTGATTCTTAGCCAATCCATGCAAGCAAAATAGTAGGGTGAAGGTGGTGGAACGTCAACCGGTTGAAGAAACTAATTTAAGTAAATTCAATGTTCCGGGGTTTGTCCAGGGAAGAATGACGAGCGTGAATTTTGCCCCGGAACGGGACGGAAAACCTGACCGTTCATCCCCTGAAACTGTCCTTCCATCGTCGCACCGCTGCGAACACCGCCACCGTGGAATCGAGTGCCCTCCCGGTCTGCTTTTCGGCCGCTGTGCGTACCGTTGCCTGCCCGGCGCGCAGGAACGGATTGATGCACCGTTCGAGGCCGATGGTCGAAGGCAGGGTGGGCAGGTCGCGGGCGCGCTGCGCGCGCGCCCAGTCGCGATGCGCGCGGGTGTCGGCATTGTCCGGTTCGACCGTGAGCGCGAAGCGCAGGTTGGCTTCGGTGTATTCGTGCCCGCAGTACATCCGGGTTGTTTCCGGCAGGGTGGCGAAGCGGGACAGCGAGGTGAGCATCTGTTCCGCCGTGCCCTCGAACAGGCGTCCGCAGCCGGCCGAGAACATCGTATCGCCACAGAACAGCAGGCCCGCACCGTAATAGGCGATGTGTCCGGCGGTGTGGCCCGGGACGTCGAGCACGTCGAACCCGAGGCCGAGCTCGGGAAGATCGACGTGATCGCCATCCTTGAGCCGTTGCGTGACGGCCGGGATGCGCTCGCGCGCCGGGCCGTACACCGGCACCTTATAATGCTTGAGGAGGTCTTCCACGCCGCCCACGTGGTCGCCGTGATGGTGGGTGCAGAGGATGGCCGCGGGCGTCAGGCGCTGTTTTTCCAGCGCCGCCAGCACCGGGTCGGCGTCGCCGGGGTCGACGATGGCCACGCGGTCCGGGGATTTTCCGCGGATCAGCCAGATGTAGTTGTCCTCGAAAGCGCAGACGTGTAAAACATCGGTCATACGTCCAGTTTGAGAGCCGGCAGGGAGAACGTCAATGAGCCAGACAGATTCCTGTAGCATGCGGTGGCGCGAGTTGCGCGAGTGGTTCGATTCGCCGCTCGGCCGTTCGCTGCAAGCGCTGGAGGCGCACCATCTGCGCGCGGTGCTGCCGAATCTCTACGGCACGGTCGCCGCCCAGCTCGGCCAGATCGGCGAACTCGACCTGATGGACGCCTGCATCGCCCCCACGCGCATCCTGCTCGATCACCACGCCTTGCCGGACCGCTGCGTGGTGCGCGGGCTGCCCGAGGCGCTGCCGCTCGACACCAGGAGCGCCGACGTGCTGATCCTGCCGCACACGCTCGACTTCAGTCGCGACCCGCACCAGGTGCTGCGCGAAGTCAGCCGTGTGTTGCGCCCCGAGGGTCATGTCGTGATTCTCGGTTTCAACCCGATGAGCCTGTGGGGCCTGCGCCGGCTCGTCGCGCGCCGGCCGCGCGCGGCGCCGTGGTGCGGAAAGTTTTTCCGCCTGTCGCGCATCAAGGACTGGCTCGCGTTGCTCGACTTCGAGACCACGCACGGCACGATGCTCTATTACCGTCCGCCGCTGCGCAACGAAGGCTTCATGCACCGGCTGCACTTCCTCGACAAGATGGGCGACCGCTGGTGGCCGATGATGGCGGGCGTGTATCTCGTGGTCGCGAAGAAACGCGTCGTCGGCGTCACGCCGCTGCCGCTCAGCTGGAAAACCAGGCGCGCGGTTGCGGCGGGCGCGACCCAGCCCGCCGCGCGCGGGATGATCCTGCCGTTCCGCAAACAATAACTCTTTCCCGCATCTTGCTTGGATAAGGTTACGATCTTCACTGACGGCGCTTGCCGCGGCAATCCCGGTCCCGGCGGCTGGGGCGCGATCCTGCGCAAGGACGATCACGAGAAGGAACTCTACGGCGCCGAGCGCGAGACCACCAACAACCGCATGGAACTCATGGCCGCGATCCAGGCGCTCGAAGCCTTGAAGCGCCCGTGCGAGATCACCATCACGACCGACTCCCAGTACGTCAAAAAAGGCATCACCGAGTGGCTCGATAACTGGAAACGCCGCGGCTGGAAGACCGCGGACAAGAAGCCGGTGAAGAACCAGGATTTATGGCAGCGGCTAGATGAGGCCGTGCGACGGCACAAGCACCACATTCACTGGAAGTGGATCAAGGGGCATAGCGGGCATGAGGAGAACGAGCGCGCCGATCAGTTGGCGAATCGGGCGATTGAGGAGATGTTGGCGTGAATTCTTTTTCCTTAAATGTAGCGTGCGCTGCGCGCACGATTCAAAGCGAAGGGAGTAGGGTGTGCTGAGCGAAAGCGAAGCGCACCGGAATTGCTGCAACAATGCCGTCATTCCGGCGGAAGCTGAACCCGATCATGTCGTCACCCCGGCGAAGGCCGGGGTCCAGTTCTTAAATGGTTCGCGCGCGTTGCGCGCGGTCTCAACAGCCAATTGCGGGTGGCTCCGCCCCTGCACCCTGGGTCGCTTTTCTTTGCTTGCCCAAAGAAAAGCGACCAAAAGAAAGGGCACCCCGGATGGCGCGAAAACCCCACTGCGCTTCTCGCCGGAATCGGTGCTCGCCTCAACTCGCCGGGCGCGAAAGACGCGCCTCGGGCTCAAACACGAGGCTCGCTTCTCCCGATTTTGGCTGCGATGCTCGGCGGCGGCTACGGGGTCTTGAAAACACCAGCATCCGGCACCGTATTTTCCCGCATGGCGTGCCCGTATCAATTCAGACATCCACCACGCACTCCGCGACCCATTGGCCGTTTTTTTCCTGCGCCACGCGCAGGGCGGTGTAAGTCGCGCCCTTGATCTCGAC
>JACQER010000149.1 GCA_016200465.1 Gammaproteobacteria bacterium
GCGCGCCTTCTCCAGTTTCTCCGTCACCTGTTTTCTCTCGTTCCATGTTTCGTAGCACATCATGAACCTCCTTCCATCGACAGCATGCATGTCCATGCGCAAATCACCCTACGCCGCCGATGGAAAATTTCAATTAAAAGATTTTTATATTCGAGGGCAGCCGCGGATTTTCAGCGAGCGTCGTAAAAAAATCACACAAGGATTGTCCGACAATACCCGCGCGAGGTTGATCGCCTGCCACATATCAAGTAAAAATTTCCCTGAGCCGATCTCAAAAATACCCTTGGTCCGGTTTTTTGCACTGAATGCCCGGCCACAACGCCATCCAAGTATTTGCGCCAACATTTTTGAGATCGGTTCCTGTCTCTTTTCGGCCCAGTGACTTCCACCCGGTAATCAAAAGGAGGCGTTCATGAAATGTTTTACCGTTACTGAAAACGGCGTCGTTCCCGGCATCAAGTTCCTGCGCGAGCCTTATCCTCACATTCCCGTCGGCGATCCGAAACTGTCGTCCAACGATTACCGGCGCGTGGAAGTGGACGCGTCTCTGGCGAGCGGCGGCGACGCCACCGTGATGAAATGTTCGTACGTACTCGACATGCAAACCGGGGACAAGCGCCGCGCTTCGTACAAGCTCGTCCCCGCCACGGGAGAGGATGACGATCAGGCGCTGGTGAAGCTGGAAGCGCACTGCGCACCACCCGGGCAGCGCAGTTTCTACGATCTGCCGCTTTATACCTTCGCGCTCGCGAACGGCTGGTATCTCGCGAACGGCACCGGTCCGCAGGCCAGGACGCCGGTGAACCTGGTGGTGCTCAACAAGGGCGACGAAGTGAAAATCAACCGCGCCATCGACGTCTGGAAACAGTCCGAACACGTTTTCAGCGTCGCTTTCGACGGCAGGGAATTGAAGCAGAAAAACGGCCGGCGTGCCGCCGCCTGACCTGTCCCGGGGTCAATCCGGCGGTCCGACAGCCGGAAAACACGCCCGGCGACGACGCGCGGTCGCTGCCGGTTCGGCTCGTCGTATCGCCCGGTATTCCCGTCGGGTATCGATTGAGAAACACTCTAAATCGGTACGAAGACCGTTGACCGCCGCGCGCAAATGCCAAAAGATAGGGGCATTCACAGATTGCGCGGGCGCGTTCCATGTCGAGCAAGTTTCCTATCGTCGCGGTGACCGGTTCCTCCGGCGCCGGCACCACCACGGTGCGGCATGCCTTCCAGGATATTTTCCGGCGCGAGGGCATTGCCGGCTCGTTCGTCGAGGGCAACGCGTTCCTGCGCCACGACGGCAAGGAAATGGAGCGCGTGATCCGCGAGGCCCAGGCCCAGGGAAAAGACCTGAGCCATTTCGGCCCGGAGCTGAATCACTTCGAACGCCTCGAAGCATTGTTCCGCGAATACTCCGAGCGCGGCACCGGCGAGGTGCGGCATTACGTGACCGAGGGCGAGCAGGAACAGTTCGGACTGCCGGCGGGCACGTTCACGCCGTGGCGCCGGCTGCCGGCGGACACCGAGGTGCTGTTCTACGAAGGCATGCACGGCGGGGTGGTCGCGACCACCTGGACGCGGCGCAAAATGAGCCCGTCGCACAATCCCCACGTCATCGAGCGGCGCAACGCGCACGACGGCAACAACGGCGTGGACGTGGCGCAGTACGTGGACCTGCTGATCGGCGTGGCGCCGGTGGTCAATCTCGAATGGATACAGAAAATCCACCGCGACACCAGCATCAAGGGCCAGTCCCCGGAGGCGGTCACCAACACCATCCTGCGGCGGCTGCGCGATTACACGCACTACATCACGCCGCAGTTCTCCCTGAGCGACATCAACTTCCAGCGCGTCCCGGTGGTAGACACCTCCAACCCGTTCATCGCCCGCGACGTGCCGACGCTGGCGGAAAGCATGGTGGTGATCCGGTTCCGCGATCCGGGTAAATTCGACTTCCCGAACCTGCTGCTGCGCCTCCAGGACTCGTACATGTCACGCCCCAACACCATGGTCATCCCCGGCGGCAAGATGCTGCTGGCCATGGAAATCATCTGCACACCGCTGGTGCACGAACTGATCGAGAAGCGCAGGAAAAACAGCGCCTGAGAACGAACGCCGGTGTCTCCATGGCGCTGAATCCGAATCGGGCGTAGCATATCCGGCAAAACAACGACTCCGGGATGAGCACGCGGCGTGGGACATGCCTCATGGGCCACGTCGCCTAATAACAACAGCAATAACCACCGGAGGAAAACATGAAACGGGTTGCAGCTTCAGCAGCACTGGCGCTGTGTTTGTCATTCCTGAGCCAGACAACATCCGCCGCCAC
>JACQER010000146.1 GCA_016200465.1 Gammaproteobacteria bacterium
AGGATGGCGCGGTGGTCGCCAGCGGCGGGCGGGTGTTGTGCGTCACCGCACTGGGCGCTACAGTGAGCGCGGCACAGAAACGCGCTTACGAAACCGCCAAAAAAATCCAATGGCGCAACGCCCAATACCGCACCGACATCGGCTACCGCGCGATCGCGCGGGAAAGATCATCGCACTGAGGACACACCTCGCATGAGCAAACCTTTCGTCGCCATCCTGATGGGTTCGGACTCGGACCTCGAGACCATGCAGACCACGGTCGAGACGCTCGACAAATTCCAGATTGCACGCGAGGTCCGCGTGCTGTCCGCACACCGCACGCCCGACGCCGCCCACGCCTACGTCAAGGACGCGGACGCCCGGGGTTGTGCCGTGTTCATCGCCGCCGCCGGCATGGCCGCGCACCTCGCCGGCACCGTGGCCGCGCTCACCCACAAGCCCGTGATCGGCGTGCCCATGGCCGCGGGCCCGCTGCAGGGGCAGGACGCGCTGCTGTCCACGGTGCAGATGCCGGGCGGCATTCCGGTCGCCTGCGTCGCCATCGGCAAGGCCGGTGCCAAGAACGCCGCCTACCTCGCGGCGCAGATCATCGCCCTGTCCGACAAGGAACTGGCGCAGCGCCTCGCCGACGAACGCAAGGCCAACGCCACCGAGATTCTCGCAAAGGACAAGGCCGTGCGCGAGAAATTCGCCAAATAGCACGCTTGATCAACGCGGAGCTGATCCAGGCGGCGCGCATCATCCAGCACGGGGGCGTGGTCGCCTACGCCACGGAATACTGCTTCGGCTTCGGCTGCGACCCCATGAACCGTTCGGCGGTGCTGCATCTGCTGCGCATCAAGCGCCGCCTGTCCGACAAGGGACTGATCCTCATCGCCGCGGACACCGGCCAGCTCGATCCCTACGTGGAAAACATCCCGGCCACGGTGCTCGCCACCTGGCCCGGACCGCACACCTGGCTGCTCGAAGCGCGCGAAGGCGTGCCCGGCTGGATCACCGGCGATCACTCCAGTATTGCGGTGCGCGTCACCGCGCATCCGCAGGCCGCGGCCTTGTGCCGGGCCGCCGGCATGGCGCTCGTCTCGACCAGCGCCAACCGCGGTGGCGGCGCGCCGACGCGCAGTTATCGCGAAACCCTGCGCCGGTTCAAGAGCGAAGTGGATTACGTGCTGCCCGGGAACGTCGGCGATGCGCCGGCACCGACGCCGATTCGTGACGCCGCCACCGGCGCGCTGATCCGCCCGGGATAAGCCATGGCGCAACCGGACATTACCGTGGTCAAAAATTACCTGCTCGGTCTGCAAGACCGGATCTGTGTGGCACTGGAACAGGAAGACGGCAAGGAAAAATTCCGCGAGGACGCCTGGGAGCGGCCGGAAGGGGGTGGCGGGAAATCGCGCGTGCTCGCCGACGGCTACGTGTTCGAACAGGCCGGCGTGAATTTTTCGCACGTGTACGGGAAAAGCCTCCCGCCCTCAGCCAGCGCCCACCGCCCGGAACTCGCCGGCCGTTCGTTCCAGGCGCTGGGCGTATCGCTCGTCATCCATCCGCGCAATCCCTACGTGCCCACCTCGCACTGCAACGTGCGCTTTTTCATCGCCGAGAAACCGGGCGCGGAGCCGGTGTGGTGGTTCGGCGGCGGCTTCGACCTCACGCCGTATTACGGCTTCGAGGAAGATGCCATTCACTGGCATCGCACGGCGAAGGCCGCGTGCGATCCGTTCGGCGCCAACGTTTATCCGCGCTTCAAGAAATGGTGCGACGAATATTTTTTCCTCAAGCACCGTAACGAACCACGCGGCATCGGCGGCCTGTTCTTCGACGACTTCAACGAAAAAGATTTCGCGCACAGCTTCGGCTTCATGCAGAGCGTGGGCGATCATTACCTGCCCGCCTACCTGCCGATCGTGCAGAAGCGCAAGCATGAGCCCTACGGCGAGCGCGAGCGCGACTTCCAGCTGTACCGCCGCGGACGTTACGTCGAGTTCAATCTGGTTTACGACCGCGGCACGCTGTTCGGGCTGCAATCCGGCGGGCGCACCGAGTCGATATTGATGTCGCTGCCGCCGCTGGTGAAGTGGCGTTACCACTGGACGCCGGCGGCGGGCACGCCCGAGGCGAAACTGTATGATGTCTTCCTCAAACCCCGCGACTGGCTCGCCGGAGAGACCCCATGACCCCACCGACCCAGCTTCCCAGCCGGCACGCCACCCTGCGGGTGGTGCCCATGCCCAAGGACACCAACGCCGCCGGCGACATCTTCGGCGGCTGGGTGATGTCGCAGGTCGACATTGCCGGCTCGATCGCCGCCAGCCGCCGCGCCAAGGGGCGCGTGGTCACGGTGGCGGTCAACGCCTTTCACTTCGTGGCGCCGGCATTCGTGAACGACCTGGTGAGCTTCTATGCCGACGTGGTCAAGGTCGGCACCACTTCGCTCACCGTGAGCGTCGAGGTCTACGTCGAACGCGGCCTGCGCTCGCCCAATCCGGGCGAAGTGGTGAAGATCACCGAAGCGGTGCTGACCTACGTGGCCGTGGACGAGAAGCGCCAGAAGCGCCCGGTGCCGCCCGAATGATCTGCGGCCGGCGCGGGTGGACAGCCCCGGCGTCAGCCACTAGGCTCTTTCTCATGAAGGGAAGATCTGCCCACCACGGGTTTATTCAGGGATGGCGCGGTCCGGCGGCGGCCATGGTCGTCGCCGTGCTGCTGAGCTTCATGCCCACACTGCACGCCGCAAGTACGCCGGTCATCCTGCTGTTGGAACACACCGAGGCCGGCAAAACCATCCAGGCCAAAATCGAAGCGAAAGACGGTCTGGTGACGTCGCCCGACAAGGGCAAGCCGCAGGCGAAATGGATCATCCGGGCGGGAGATGCCATCAAATCTGAAACACGTCCCGGCGATCGTGCCGTCGGTTTCTATCAGGTCGCGGGCAACCAAAATACCCTGCTCTTCATCGTCAGAGCGCGCTACTACCAGAACAATGAAGGCCGCTGGGTGCCGCGGTTTCAACTCAACGACGAACCGCTGGTGATAAGGAAAAACGGGCGGTGGCAACCGCTTACCACCGCGCAAGGCGTTCCCAACCTGATCGCACGCACGGGCATGGCGCTGCCGAACGCCGAAGGCTACTTTTCCTCGCTCGAATTCGGCTTCACCACCGGCCCCGCCTCGATTGACGCCTGGCGGGTGCAATAACCGCCAGCGGCGTTATTTTTTCTTCGCCATCTCCAGGAACGGCGTGATCAGATCCATCGGCAGCGGGAACACGATGGTGGAGTTCTTGTCGGCCGCGATCACGGTCAGCGTCTCGAGATAACGCAGCTGGATCGCCTGCGGCTGCAGGGACAGCACCGCTGCTGCCTGCTGCAGCTTCTCCGAGGCCTGCAACTCACCCTCCGCATGGATCACCTTGGCGCGGCGCTCACGCTCGGCCTCTGCCTGCTTGGCGATGGCGCGCACCATGGTGGGGTCAATGTCCACGTGCTTGATCTCGACCGCCGTCACCTTGATGCCCCAGGCATCGGTCGCGGCGTCGAGGATTTTCTGCACGTCAGCGTTGAGCTTGTCCCGCTCCGAAAGCATCTCGTCGAGTTCATGCTTGCCGAGCACGGAGCGCAGCGTGGTCTGGGCCAGCTGGTTGGTGGCGGAATAGAAATCCTCGACCTGGATGATGGCGCGCTGCGGGTCGATGACGCGGAAGAACACCACGGCGTTGACCTTGACCGAGACGTTGTCGCGCGAGATCACGTCCTGCGGCGGCACGTCCATCACCACCACGCGCAGATCCACCTTCACCATCGCCTGGATGCCGGGCAGGATGATGATCAGTCCCGGACCTTTCACCTTCCAGAAGCGCCCGAGCATGAACACCACGCCGCGCTCGTATTCGCGCAGGATGCGAAACGCCGAGAACACCAGCAGCACGATGACGACCAGAATAAAACTCGATGAAATGAATCCCATGTCAGTTACCCTCCGGGTTATACGGCTCCACCGTCAATATCAGGCCCTCCATCGCGACGACTTTCACTTTCTGCCCACGCTTGAGCGCCGCCTGTGAACGCGCCTGCCATTCCTCGCTGTGCACGCGCACGCGTCCCTCGCCCTTGAAATTCTCCAGCACCTCGCCGGACGCGCCGATCATTTCCTCCTGCCCGCTCACCACACTGCGCTTGCGCGCCTTGACGGCCATCGCCACCACGGCAAAGAAGAACGCCGCGCTCACCGCCGCCACCGCGGCGATCAGCGGCCAGGCGACGGTGTAACCCTCGACGTCGGTGTCCATGAGAATGATCGAGCCGACGACGAACGCAATCACGCCGCCGATGCCGAGCGCGCCGAAACTCGGCAGGAACGCCTCGGCCACCATGAAGCCGACGCCGAGCAGGATCAGCCCGAGGCCGGCGTAGCTGATAGGCAGCACCTGGAACGCGTAGAGCGCGAGCAGCAGGCAGATGCCGCCGACCACGCCCGGCAGCACGTAACCCGGATTCCAAAGTTCAAAAAAGAGCCCATAGATACCGAGCAGCATGAGTATGTACGCCACGTTCGGGTCGGTGATGACCGCGAGCAGGCGGCTGCGCCAGTCGGGGTCGTAGCTATGAACCTGCAAGCCCGTCGTCTTGAGCGTGATGTCGTGGCCCTGGACGTTGAGCTTGCGGCCGTCGAGTTTCTTGAGCAGGTCGGCGCTGTCATTGGCGATCAGATCGGCCACGTTCTTCTTCACCGCCTCCTCGGCGGAAATAGACGCCGCCTCACGCACCGCGCTCTCGGCCCAGTCGACGTTGCGCCCGCGCATTTGCGCCAGACTGCGGATGTAGGCGATAGCGTCGTTCAGCGCTTTTTCGTCCATGCCGGGCTTGCCCGCCTTGGCCGGTTTTTCCTTGCCGCCCTTCTTGTTCGTGGAATCTTTCTTGTCCTCCTTCTCCGGCGGCTTGGAGCCAGCACCCGGATCGGGCACGCCGCCGATGTGCACCGGCGTCGCGGCGCCGACGTTGGTCGCGGGCGCCATGGCGGCGACATGCGAGGCCAGCAGGATGTAGGCGCCGGCGCTGGCGGCGCGCGCGCCCGAGGGCGCGACGAAAGTCACCACCGGCATCGGCGCGGCGAGGATGTCCTGGATGATCTTGCGCATGGCGGTATCGAGCCCGCCGGGGGTGTCCATGCGCAGGATCACGAGGGTGGCGGCTTCGTCGCGGGCCTTCTCCAGCCCGCGGTGCACATAGTCGCTGGTGGCCGGCCCGATGGCGCCGCTGATGTTGAGCACCACCACCTGTCCCGGCGTGACCGCGTCCTTGGCCAGCAGCAGCAACGGCCAGGCCAGCAACAGAAACAGCAGGCTACGCAGGTGTTTCATGCGACCACCTTACCAGACTATGGGCCCGGGGTAGTACCGCACCCGGTTTTGAACGGCTTTAGCGGCGCGAGTTCGCCTGATAGCGCAGGATGAATTCCAGGATTTCAAAACGGTTATAGGCTTCCTGCCGGCTCGCACCCCACACCGTCGGGCCGTGGGAGCGGACCATGAGCGCCGTCGCGGCGGGCTTCGCCTTTTTGAAACACGCCTCGATATCTTTGGCGATTTTCGCGACATCGAGGTGATTGTCGAACAGCGGCAGGTCCGCTTTCGGATTCCGCTGCCAGATGTCGAAACCCTTGATCATCTCGATAGCCGCGAGGCGCAGGTTCTTCGCGCCCTTCTTCGCACGATCGGCGGCGAGACAGGCCGTCACGCTGTGGCCGTGCAGGCAGGCACGCGCGTCCGGAAACAGCGCATAAAGCGCGCGGTGAATGGATGTCTCGGCCGAGGGCTTGTTGTCCGGCCGCACGCGTTCGACGACCTCGCCGTCGTTCACGCGCACCAGCAGGAAATCCAGTTCGTCCAGCCGGCCCTTGGGCTTGCCGCTGGCGGTGATCCAGAAGTGCTCGTCGTCCTCGCGCGCCGACAGATTGCCGGCCGTGCCCGCCATCCAGCCGCGCGCGTGGAAGTCGCGTGCGATTTCCACCAATGCCGCGCGCGGCGGAAGATCATCGAGGGTCTGGGCCATCTCAATAAGCGGCTTGCGTTGTTCTTATTATTCAGACCATTCGCCGGGAGAGATGACACCGGACCGGCTCAGGCCGTCGCCGCGGTTTCGGCGAACTCGCGGTCGCGACCGGTGTAGTGCGGCGTCCAGCCGGAGGTGTCGATGAAGTAGCGCACCGCCTTGCAGCGTGTGCAGCC
>JACQER010000147.1 GCA_016200465.1 Gammaproteobacteria bacterium
CCCGGGATCGCGGGTGGAATCAGGCGTTGCCGAGCATGTTCCGCAGATTGGATAGATAGACCTCGGCGCGGCCGAGCATGGCCTGGGGATCGGGTTCGCGGTCCGGCTCTTCCCAGCGCAGGTCGTCGGGCGGGAGCTCCTGGAGAAAGCGGCTGGGTTCGCAGGCGATGACCTCGCCGCCGCGCTTGCGGCGCTCGACGAACGAGAACGTCAGCGTCTGGCGCGCGCGGGTGATGCCGACATAGGCGAGACGGCGCTCTTCCTCCACGCCCGTGTCCGACTGGCTCTGGTGGTGCGGCAGCAGGCCTTCCTCCATGCCGACGATGAACACGTGCGGGAATTCGAGTCCCTTGACCGCGTGCAGCGTCATGAGCGCCACGAAATCGCCGGGATTTTCCTCGCTGCCGCGATCGAGGATGCCCGCCAGCGTCAGGCGCGCGACCAGTCCGCTCAGCGACTTGTCCTCGTCGTCCTGGCGCACGAGACGCTGGATCCAGCCCACCAGTTCCAGCACGTTTTCCATGCGTCGTTGCGCGATCTTCTGGTCGTTGCAGGTGTCCTTGAGCCATTCCTCGTAATGCAGGTCGGCGAGGATGTCGCACACCAGCTTGGCCGGGTCTTCTTCGGCCGCGCGGCCGATCATCTCGGTCAGCCAGTGCGTGAACACGCGCAGCATCGCCACCTGGCGCGCGGTCAGGCGCCGTTCGATACCGGCGTCCAGCGACGCCTGCAACAGGCTCGTGCCCAGCTCGCCGGCGTGCGCCGAAAGTTGTTCGAGCGTGGCCGCGCCGATCTCGCGCCGCGGCGTGTTGATCACGCGCAGGAACGCGTTGTCGTCACCCGGATTGCACAACAGCCGCAAGTAGGCCATCACGTCCTTGATCTCGGTCTTGTCGAAGAACGACGAGCCGCCGCTGAGGAAATAGGGAATGCGCCGCTCGCGCAGCACGCGTTCGAGCACGCGCGACTGGTGGTTCTCGCGGAACAGGATGGCGTAGTCGCGGAAGTCGGTGTTGTGCTTGAACTTGTGATACAACAGCTCGGAGACGACACGCTCGGCCTCGTGCTCGTCGCCGCGGCTTTTCAGCACGCGCAGCGGCTCGCCGAAATCACGCTCGCACCACAGCGCCTTCTCGAAGATGTGCGGGTTGTTCGCGATCAGCGCGTTCGCGGCCTTGAGGATGCGTCCGCTCGAGCGGTAATTCTGTTCCAGCTTGATGACCTTGAGCGACGGATAATCCTGTTGCAGGAGTTTCAGGTTCTCGGGATGCGCACCGCGCCAGGCGTAGATCGACTGGTCGTCGTCGCCGACCACGGTCAGCGCGCCGCGGCTGCCGGCGAGCAGTTTCACCAGCTCGTACTGGCAGAGGTTCGTGTCCTGGTATTCGTCGACCAGCAGGTAGCGCACGCGCCGGCGCCATTCTTCCAGCACTTCCGGATGGTTCTGGAACAGCCGCACCGGCTTGAGGATCAGGTCGTCGAGGTCCATGGCGTTGTACGCCTGGAGATGACGTTCGTATTCGCCGTACACGCGCGCCGCGACGTCCTGGATGGTCTCGCCGCCGGCCGAAAGCGGCGCCTCGGCCGGCGAGACCAGGTTGTTTTTCCACAGCGAGATCTGGTGCCGCACGGCGTCGGCCGGGTTGTTCTTGCCGGCATACTGGCCGCGCAGCAGTTTGGCGAGCAGCGACTGGCTGTCCTCGCTGTCGTACAGGGAGAAGCCGGGACGGTAGCCGATCGCTTCCAGATGCTCGCGCAGGATCCGCAGGCCGAGCGTGTGGAAGGTCGAGATCAGGAGTTCCTTGCCATGCTCGCCGTCGAGCAGGTCGGCGACGCGCGACTTCATCTCGCGCGCGGCCTTGTTGGTGAAGGTGACGGCGACGATGTTGCGCGGCGCGATGCCGTAGTCGCGGATGAGCCAGACGATCTTGCGGGTAATGACGGAGGTCTTGCCGC
Source organism: Gammaproteobacteria bacterium (assembly GCA_016200465.1). Taxonomy (GTDB): domain Bacteria; phylum Pseudomonadota; class Gammaproteobacteria; order Acidiferrobacterales; family Sulfurifustaceae; genus Sulfuricaulis. Next base: position 1,957 of record JACQER010000147.1, read on the forward strand.
TGCCCGCGCCTGCCAGCACCAACAGGGGGCTATTGATGTACTGCACCGCCGCTTTTTGTTGCGGGTTCAGTTCAGGCAATTCCGTTGAAACGTGGTTGGAAGTGTCATAACTGGACGGGCATTCTAACCTCTTTTGCGCGCGCTTTGAAGGATGATTTTAAAAAAAATTGCTTGCCGCGACGGATTTTTACTGGCGCAAGCGGCCGAGAAAATTTTGCATTTGTGCTCGCGCCGAGACCGGATCGGCGAGCAGCCGGCCGATCAGATCGAAGAGGGGATAATGGCGAGTGTCGAAGAGCCCGCGGGCGTGGATCGTTTTCAGCGTGTGCACGCCCTCGCCCGTGAGCGCTTCGGTCTGGCCCCGGACCAGCCGCCGGCCGACTTCGTGATGATGCGAGCCGGCGCTGGTCGCGGTCGTGATCAGATCGCCCAGGCCGGCGAGCCGCCGGGGAGTTTCCGGCAGGCCGCCGAGGCCGGTCACGATGCGCTCCAGTTCGGCCACGGCCGTCACCGCCAGGTAACCGCGCGTGTTGTCGCCCAGGTCCATCTCGTCGGCCACGCCGAACAGGACGGCGTAGACGTTTTTGAGCACCGCGGACCAGGAGATGCCGGCGATGTCGGTGGTATGTTCGAGATAAAGCGGGGTGCCGGCGAACAGCTCGCGGACGCGCCGGTAGGCTTCAGCCGTCTCCGTCCCGGCCTGGGCGAACGCCGGACGTCCGTCGCGGATCTCCTCCGAGATCATCGGTCCGTACAGGACGCCGAAGGCCGAAGCCGACCCGAGCGCCTCGGTCAGCGCCTGTGCCGCGGTCCGGCCTTGCTCATCGAGGCCTTTGGCGATGCTGAGACAGAGGCAGTCGCGGCGCAGATGCGGCCGCAGCCGGCTGGCGAGTTCGAAGTGGGGGGTGGCCGGCAGGCAGAAAAGAATGAAATCCTGCCGGCCGGCGGCCGATTCGAGCGCCACCGAGGGACTTCCCGGGCCGGGGTGCCGTTCCCAGACGGTCAGTTCATGACGCGGCCGCAGAAGATATTCCATCGCCCGGCCCATTTCGCCGTGACCGAGGATGAGGACTTGATATTTATTATTTATCACCGCCAGGACGCCAGGGTCGCCAGGAACATCTAACTTTAAAGTAATAACGGCATGAAAACATCTTCATCCTGTCTCTTTTCCGCAAGCAAGGCATTCCATGAATTTTGAAGTTTTCCTGGCGACCCTGGCGTCCTGGCGGCTATATCAATATAGTTCTCTCGACCGTTTTCCGCCGATTGAGTAATTCCTGTGTCCACTGCTAACCGAATCCTCTTTATCCCCGGGAAGAACCCCAAGCCGCCGGTGGACGAACACCGGCAACAGCTCCTGCGCTGTCTGTTACGGGGCGTCGGGCGCGCCGACCCCGTGGTGGCGCGGCAGATCGAAGCCGATGGCGACGCCTTCCGGCTGATCGGATGGAACCCGCTTTATTACCAGAGCTACAAGCCGCTGGATGAGGATTTCCTGTGGATCGACAGACTGCTGAGTCAGGACGGCCCGACGCACGAGGACGTGAACGAGGCGTTGTCGTTCCGGCGCCGGACCGCCTGGCTGCTTTACACGCTCGCCGATATTTTCAATTTCCTCATTCCGTTGCTGCCCGACCCGGCGGTCAAGAGCACGGTTCAGGAGACCGCCCGTTATTTCAGCAACGAGGGCAATATCGGGCAGCAGGTGCGCGAGCTGCTCAAGGCGCCGCTGCGGGACATGTTCGCCCGCGACGAGCGCGTCATGATCATCGGCCACAGCATGGGTTCCGTGATCGCCTATGACGCCCTGTGGGAGCTGACGCATATCGAGAAAAATCCCGGCCGCGTGGACCTGTTTCTGACCATCGGCAGCCCGCTCGGGATGCGTTTCACGCAGCAACGCCTGCTGGGCTGGCACGAGCAGGGGAAAAGACGTTACCCGCACGACATCCGGCACTGGATCAACATGGCGTCCCAGGGCGACCTCACGGCACTGGACCCGACTCTGCGCGATGATTTCAGAGCCATGCTCGAACTCGGTGTTGTCCAGTCCCTCACCGACGTGAACGGCGGCATTTTCAATTATTTTCGCAACGCCCAGGGGCTGAACGTGCACCGTTCCTACGGATATCTGGTCAACCCGCGCCTCGGCGAAGTCGTCGCCAGGTGGTGGAAAGAGGGCGCATGAAATGAGGCGCGCGTTCTTGTGGAAGTCGTTTTTCTGTCTGCTGCTCGGGTTATTCTGGCTGCTGCCGGCATCGGCCGCCGACAAGCTCCCGGAGCCGATCGCGGCGGCGCTCAGGCAGCACGGCATGTCGGCGCGCGGCCTGAGCCTGTACGTGCATGAAATCGGACAGCCGGAACCCCTGCTCGCGCTGGCCGCCGACGAGCCGCGCCATCCGGCTTCGACCATCAAGGTGCTGACCACGCTCGCAGCGCTGGAAGAGCTGGGCCCGGCGTGGCGCTGGAAGACCGAAGCGTACACGACGGCGCCGATCGTTGACGGCCGGCTCGAAGGCGCGCTCTATATTAAAGGTTACGGCGACCCGTATCTGGTCATCGAGCATTTCTGGCGGTTCCTGCGCCGGCTGCGCGCCGCGGGCGTGGACACCATCCAAGGCGACCTGGTGCTCGACCAGAGTTATTTCGCGCGTGAAGCGGAGGATGCCGGCGAGTTCGATAACCAGCCCTTGCGCGCCTACAACGTGCTGCCGAGCGCGCTGCTGGTGAATTTCCAGGCGGTGAATTTCAGTTTCGTGCCGCAGCCGCAGGCCAACCGCGTGCTGATATCCGCCGATCCGCTGCCGGCCAACGTCGAGGTGGAAAACCGGGTCACGCTGGCTCGCGGCGCTTGCCGGGGTTGGGCGCATAACCTGGGCATGAAGGTTCAGCATCGGAACGGCCGGACCCGCGTGATCTTCAGTGGAACCTACGAAGCCGATTGCGGCGACAACGAATTGTTCCGCGTCGTCTCCGAGCCGGTACCTTATATATTGGGCATGTTCCGCTCGTTGTGGACTGATCTCGGCGGGCGTTTCGAGGGCGAGGCGCGCGAAGGCACGGTCCCGGCCGGGGCGCGATTGCTGGCGACGGCCGACTCGCCGCCGCTGGCCGAGATCGTCCGTTCCATCAACAAGTACAGCAACAACGTCATGGCCCGCCAGTTGCTGCTCACGCTGGGCGCTTCGTTGCGCGGCGCGCCGGGCACGACCGACAAGGGCATACAGGCGATGCGCGCCTGGCTCAAGCAGCGCCGCCTCGATTTTCCCGAGCTGGTGCTCGAGAACGGCGCCGGGCTGTCGCGCGAGGAGGCGATCTCGGCGCGCCATCTGGGCGAAATTCTGCTCACCGCCTGGCGCAGTCCGTACATGCCGGAGTTCGTTTCCTCGCTGCCGATCTCGGCCATGGACGGGACGCTGCGCAAACGATTTAATGGAGACGGGCTCGAGGGGCAGATGCATCTCAAGACCGGAAGCCTGCGCGACGTGCGCAGCGTCGCGGGTTACGTGCAGGACCGGGCCGGCCGGCGCATGGCGGTGGTGTGTCTGCACAACAGCGCGCGCGCCGACACCGCCGCCGGGCAGGCGGTGCAGGAAGCCGTGCTTAAATGGGTTTACGAGCGCCCCTGAGGTTTCAGGCTGGCCCCGTACCTTGGTTCCTTCGCTCAGGGCCCGGGGTTCGAACGAGAGAGAGGGGCGGATTGCGGTCCAAGGTACCGGGCTGGACAGTCCTTATGTTATGGTCAATCCTTGAATTTTCGGCTGGCGAGGCGGACGCATAAACATGGCAACCAAATACGTCAACGCGGTACTCTCGGAGCAGCAGGGTGACGGCAGCCTGCCGGTGATCGACGGCGTGCTCGGTCCCAGCGCCGTCGACATCCAGACGCTGTACGCCCGGCACAGCCTGCTCGCCTTCGACCCCGGATTCCGTTCCACCGCCGCGTGCAAGAGCGCCATCACCTTCGTCGACGGCGACAAGGGCATCCTGCTTTACCGCGGCTATCCGATCGAGGAGCTGGCCGAGCACAGCGACTTCGTCGAGGTCGCCTATCTGCTGATGCGCGGCGAGCTGCCCACGCCGCTGCAGCGCAAGAATTTCGACGAGGCCGTCGGCAGCCACAACCTGCTGCACGAGCAGGTGCTTTCGTTTTATCGCGGGTTCCGCCGCGACGCGCACCCGATGGCGGTCATGGTCGGCGTGGTCGGCGCGCTGTCGGCGTTCTATCACGACGTCATGAACATCCGCGACGCCAACGACCGGCAGATCGCCGCCACCCGCCTGGTCGCCAAGATGCCGATGATCGCCGCGGCCAGCTACACCTATTCCGTCGGCCGGCCGCAGCGCTACCCGAACAACAAGCTCGACTACGCCTCGAACTTCCTGCAGATGATGTTCGGCACGCCGAACCGGGAATACATTGTGGATCCGGTGCTGGCGCGGGCGCTGGACGTGATCTTCATCCTGCACGCCGATCACGAACAGAATGCCTCGACCTCCACGGTGCGCCTCGCGGCGTCGAGCGGCGCCAACCCGTTCGCCTGCATCGCCGCCGGTATCGCCAGCCTGTGGGGTCCGGCGCACGGCGGGGCCAACGAGGCGGTGCTGAAGATGCTCATGGAGATCGGCAGCGTGGAGAACATCCCCAAGGCCATCGCGCGCGCCAAGGACAAGGGCGATGCCTTCCGCCTCATGGGTTTCGGGCACCGCATCTACAAGAACTTCGACCCGCGCTCGCGCGTGATCCAGGCGCAGGCGAAGAAGGTACTGGCGCACCTCGGCAAGGACGATCCGCTGCTCGAGATCGCCATGCATCTCGAGGAGATCGCGCTCAAGGACGAATACTTCATCGAGCGCAAGCTGTACCCGAACGTGGATTTCTATTCCGGCATCCTGCTGCGCGCCATGGGTTTCCCGATGAACATGTTCACCGCCGTGTTCGCGGTGGCGCGCACCGCCGGCTGGGTGAGCCACTGGCTCGAGCTGCAGGAAGAGTCGCACGGCATCGACCGCCCACGCCAGATCTACGTGGGCAAGACCCTGCGGCATTATTCGGAGAAGAAGTAGGCGTCGCCCGTGCTTGCACGCAGCGGCCTGACTAATCCATCGGTTTATCAGAATTAATAAGGAGTTATTTCGTGCACCGGTATTTTCTGACCCTGCTGTTGATTTTCTTTCTCAGCGGTTGTGCGTTGTATGCCTCCACGTCGGGCCAGGTGGCGCTGAAGGAAGACAGCAAGATTGCAGATGTCCGTTTCAGCGACCGTGATCGCGCCTTGATTGAGGATTACTACAGGAAACCGGCTAGCCTCCACAAGGTATCAGGGTCCGTGAAATTTGTAATAGGCAATGCCTTACCGTCGGGGATTAAGGGTGAACCGCTTCCGCGCGATCTGGAACGAAGACTACCGTCACTTCCGGCCCCTTACGTCCGTCTGAAAATCGACCAGGACATCGTGCTGGTAGACAAAACAACACGCGTCGTGATGGACGTGATGCGCGTCGACGGCTAAGCGGGTTGCCCCTACGCGGTACTGACGAGCCTGGATAAGCAGCCGTGGCGTAATGCCATGCCGACGCGGCGGGGAAGGTTTCTGTCAGAAACAAACCTTTGGCCACGGTCCCGCTGTTATTGCTCGATGCTCGGTATTTCGACTTCGGGTCTTTCAATCATGGGACGCTCGATCTCTGGTCTTTCGACTTCGGGTCTTTCCACCTCCGGTTTTTCGACCTCGGGCCTTTCGAACCCTGGCTTGTCCGGCTGATTGTTTTCATGCTCCGCGGCTTCGGGTTTCTACGCCGTGGGTTTTTCGCGTTCGAGTTTTTCACCTGCTTCTCGATTATTGCGTTGTTCGTGCGGGGTTTCGCGCGGCGTCCGCCGATCGAGTTCGGGCAAGGAGACACGCATCGGCTCGACGTTAATCAGCAGGGCACGTACGAACACAGTGCCGTCGGCCTGCAGTTCGCCGCGAACGGCGACCGGTATATCCTTATGCAGGTCCGCGACTGTGCCGCCGATAAAGGCCGAAGCATCTGAATATTTCAGTTCAATGCCGTTGCTGACCAGCTTTCCCGCACCCGGCTGCGCCTGGATGTACCCGCCCATTTCCACTGCCTGGCCGACGGCACCGATCATGAGTCGATCGGACTTGACACTTTCGATCTGAAGCGCCGCATCACCGTAATGACCGATGATACGCACGACATCGCCCATTTTAGGCTGCGCGGACAACAGACCGGCGGGCATGGTCAGCAGTTGTCCGCCGATTCTGAACTGTCCGCGCCCCGGGTCGGTCGTCTGTACCGCGCCACGCAGCACGAAACGCGAATCATCCACCACGATAGGGTCGATCCGGGTTGCGGTCCATGAGCCGTCCGAGCGTGCGAAACCGCTCACGGCGATACGCGTGCCCGAATGCAGCCGCGTGAGCAGCAACGCACCGTTCTCCGGGGTATCGCCCAGAGTGGCGGACGTCACTCGCACCGTTTGGCCGAGCATGGTCACGGTACCGGACGTGACATCCACTTTTTCGACTCGACCCTGCAAGGCGACATGACTGTCAACGGATATCGCCATACTTTTTCCCGAGGAGGGATCGATGCGTCCTTCGACGCGCACCACATCGCCGAGACGCAGCATCTTTTCATCGGAGAGGGCGTCTTCACGGGTTACATGTGTGCGGTTGTCGAGGAAATATTCCCGGCCGTTGACAAAGATGCTTCCGAACTTCTGCACCACGCCGAAGCCGGTTATCCCGGTACCGCCGATGCCTCCACCGGGGTCGGTTGGATCCGCCTGCGCCGAATGCGCAAAGCTGATGAAGGACATCAGTGCAGCCAGAAACCGCGCTATGATGGCATGACGACCGGATGAGGTGATGTTCATAACTTGCGTTCCCGTTTTGTATGGCGTCGCCTGACTTCGTCCGGGGCAAGCCGGCTTTTGTCTTCGTAGTAAAAAACGCCGAGTCGCATCCGCCGCCCGCGTGATTCGCGCCGGTGGATGGCTTCGGTGTTCAGAGGCATAACCTTGCGATTGATCGCTTGCAGAAATTCTTCTGACAGGCGAAACAGTTCGGGGCGGATTTTTTCCAGAGCTTCGGGAACGATCAGTTCGTAATAGACCGCACGCTCCAGGAATGGTTTCCCTTGCCCGGTGACATTGTACAGCGCGCTTTGCAGATGATCTCCAACGTTGTCTCCCAAATAGGCAATCTTGTCGCGTGGGAGGTCGGACACGTAGGCGTTTCGCAGCAGTCTGACCCTGTTGTCCTCGCCGATCTCCGCCACGCCGACGCGAACCAGTTCGTCCAGAATCACGTTCGGTCGCATATCGGCGCGGGTTTCCCGGACCAGTTTCTCGAAGCTGAGACGACCGGAGCCGGCCGTGAGCGGCAGCGCTTTCGGATGTTTGCGTGCATCGAGATAACGCGGTGACGACACCCAGGCCGCCACCACTCGCGCCGCCAGACCGGCGTCGCGTCGCAGCCCTGGTACGAAGGACGCCTCACGCAACTCGGCTCGCAGGCGCTTGATGTCTTTGCGGTGAATCCCGGTGAGCAGGCTGAGACTGCTGTCCGTCATGGCCTCCGGGTCTTCGCCATAATGAGTCTGCGCCTCGGCCACGTAGATGGACTTAAGAAATTCAGCCAACACCGGAAATGTCCAGCCGCGTCCAATGAGATGACGCACCAACGGGCGCAGTATGCCGAGCAACGAAGTTTTGAGGGCATTATCCAATGGCTGAACGATGTTCCTTGTAATCGGTATGGCCGTCCGTCGGCCGGTTTTATTCAAGAATAGCACAATCCTTGACTGTGGGAAAATTTCCCACTACCTTTGAGAAAGACACGAGGCCATTTGCCGGCGTGTCTATCCGATCAATCAGGAGAGAACAATGCGCATGAAATCCGGTGTGGCCGCGGTGATGGTCGCTGTCGGCGTCGCGGGCCCGGCCTGGGCCGCGGAACGGGCCCCCACCCTGACCCTGGGCGTTCAGCCCTCTTATTTCACGGGTAATTACGGCACCAGCACGACCACCAAAATTACCTATGTTCCCGTGTACGCCAAGTACAAGACCGGCAACCTGAGTCTCAAGCTTACCGTGCCGTATATCTCGGTGGAAAGCTCCGGCGCCCTGGTTTCCGGCGGCACCGTGATAGGCACCAGGAACGGCGGCACGGTCACGCGCAAGAGCGGCATGGGCGATATATGGGCGGAAGGCCGATACCGGTTTCGTGGCGCGGGCAGCGCTCCGGACGTGAGTCCGTATGCAAAAATCAAGTTCGGCACGGCGTCGCACGCCGACGGTCTTGGCACCGGCGAGAACGACTACGAAGGCGGTCTTGGCTTCGAATGGACCGTGGGCCAGACCGTTTTCCCCTTTCTTGACGTTGGCTATCGTTTCGTCGGTTCGCCGCCCGGCAAGAACCTGAAGAATATCGCGACCTACGATGCCGGGGTGACATATAAGGCCAATGAAAAGAATTTCCTTTCCGGCATCTATTCCGGCCATCAGGCCACGCAGTCGGGTTTTGCCAGCACGGCTGACCTGCTGGTGGCATGGAACCACGATACACGGCCAGGCAGCGGATTTCAGTTTTATGTCGACAAGGGCCTCAGCAATGGGAGTCCGAAATACGGTGTAGGGGCGGGTGCCTATGTGCGTTTCTAATCATTTGACAGGAGGCGGTACCATGAAACTCAAGTTATTCGTGACTGTTGTAGCAACCCTCGGCCTGGCTTCGGTCGCCGCCCATGCGGAAGCGCCTGTGCCGGGTCAGTCGGGTTATATGATTCTGGCGGCGGCGCCGGATATCATGCAGCCTTCAGTGGAGAAACCTTCCGTTGATCGTCCGGAAGTCGAAGAAGCGGAAGTCGACAAGCCCGACGTGAACAAACCGGATCTTGAAAAGGCCGAGATCGAAAAGCCGGATTTTGATAAGCCGGAGATCGAGAAGCCTGAAGTTGAAAAACCGGAGATCGAAAGGCCGCACACTGACAAAGACTGATCTGCATTAACACCTGAAAGACTGGCCCATGGCAAATATTTTCTCTGTCATGGGCCAGCAGCGGGTGTACCGAATACTGACGCGTATTAATACATGGCCGCGGGGCCTGTGTTGCCGCAAACACCGCGCCATGTCCAATAAATCTCTGCAAGGGAATGTCTGGTCTCGGACAGAGAACCTTGCGTAAACCCGGAATTTGCATCTCTAGTACAAGCGGATCGGCCGCTGACTTCTCATGCCAGGGTAGCAACTGGCCAGGGTCCTTCGTCATTTTGCCGCCAGCGTCGATATTTTTACATTATCAATACCGTTTGTCCGGTGTTTCCTTATTTCCCGCTATTTTTTTTGCTTCATTGTCCGTAGTACCACAGATATGCGGAATCCTCAGGCGTTTTAAGAATTTCTTAAGAGACGTCGGTTACAGTCCAATCAGATACCAGCTGACTTTAGAGCGGTCCAGGGAGTGGAATGACTGTCACAAGCCTGTCAGACATTGTACTCCTTTGATGTCAGCGCCTGTTTCCGCATGCATTTTAGATAATACCGAGTAGTACGAGGGGAAAGCCATGCCCGATACTTCAATCCATCACCGGAAATCCGACGCGCTGGGCAAGCAGTTGGTTATCGAGATGTACGACTGCGACGCGGAACGGTTTGACGATGTGCACTGGATAAAAAACGTGCTGGTGGAGGCGGCTAGACGTGCCCGTGCCACCATTGTTGAGACGGTGTTTCACCGATTCAATCCGCATGGGATTTCCGGTGTTGTGGTGATCTCCGAGTCACACTTCGCGATACATACCTGGCCTGAATATCGCTACGCCGCACTCGATATCTTCACCTGCGGCGATACGCTGGAAGGCGATACCGCCATTTCACACATTGCCCGCGAGTTTGAGTGCTCCCGCTACACGGTGACCACTCTGCAGCGCGGTTTGATCGTGCCGCGACCAGCCGCGCCCGAAACGGTATTGACCCGGCCCGCGAGTCTTCTGGCCGCAGGTCACGAAACTATGCTTCGTAAGATTGTCCCTTAGCACCAGTCGTTCATTGTAATTATTCGAGGAAGAAGCCATGCAAACCAGATCCAACAACGCCATTTATTTCACCGAGACCGGACAATGGGATGAGTCGCATTATCATGAGGTGAATAAAGTCCTGTATTCCGGAAAAACCGAATTTCAGGAGATGATGATCCTGGAAACGAAGGGATATGGGAAAATGCTGGTGCTTGACGGTCGCATCCAGTCCGCGGAGGACGATGAGTACATCTATCACGAAAGCCTGGTTCACCCGGGGCTGATCGCCCATCCCAAGCCGCGCGCAGTGTTGATCATCGGCGGCGGCGAGGGTGCGACGCTGCGCGAAGTGCTGGCCCATCCAACGGTCGAGCGGGCGGTGATGGTGGATATCGACCGGGAAGTGGTCGAGCAGTGCATGAATCTCCTCCCGGAATGGCATGAAGGCGCTTTCAGCGATCCGCGTGCGCGGGTGATCTATGCCGACGGGAAGAAATTCGTCGAGACGACCAACGAAAAGTTCGACTGCGTGATCATCGACATCTGCGATGCGCTGGAAGACGGACCGGCGCTGGCGCTTTACACGGACAGCTTCTATCAGTCCGTGAGGAAATGCCTCACCCCCGGTGGCTTGCTCATCGTGCAGGCCATGGAGCTGAGCGGCGAGGAGTATCAGGACCATCTCTCGGTGCGTGAGAGATTGAGCCGTGTCTTCCGGCACGTCTCTTCTTATATAATGTTCGTCCCGTCGTTCTGGTCCACCTGGGGTTTTGTGATTGCCAGCGACGCCATCGACGCGTCCGCGGTCAACTCGCAGGAAATCGATGAGCGTATCAGGCTGCGCAATCTGGAGTCGAAACTGGAACACTATGATGGTGAGACCCATGCGCACATGTTTGCCCTGCCGAAGGAGGTTCGTTCCGTGCTGGCGCCAGCGGCGAGTCTGAAGCGAGATGTCGCCTAGACCCGAGTCCCATCTGCGGCTGCTGTCCTGGACGTTGTCGGCGCACCGCGTGCTGGTCGCGGTGCTGCTGGCGCTTGCGGTGGGCGTGGCCGTTTGTGAAATCTCCATTCCGTGGCTGCTCCAGCAGGCCGTGGACGTGGCATTGGGCGAGCGGGAGAATCTTTCCCTCGACATGATCGGCGGCGCGATGCTGGCGGTGATCGTCGTGCTGTATGTCCTGCACGCCGTGCTGCTGCGAGTCGAGACGCGCGTCTGGTACGACGGCATATTCCGGCTGCGCCAGCGGCTCTATGCCACGCTGATACATCAACCGCTTGCCTTTTTCAGCCGCAAAAAGCTCGGAGAATTGCAGCACCGGGTCATGAACGACACCGAGGTCTTCGAGGATCACGGCGTGCATCTTTTCAGCGATCTCCCGTTCGACCTGCTGACGGTGACCGGCGTGCTCACGATCATGTTCCTGACCAATGTAAAGCTGGCGGCCATCGCCGTCGGTTTTCTGGTGATAGCCTGGATCATCTCGATCTACGTCGGGCGACCGCTGCCGACGTTGCAGAAATCCATGCAGAATATCGGCGCCCTGCTGAACAGCCGACTGCACGAATCGCTCGCGGGCATCCGTGCAGTGAAGTCATTCGGGCGCGAGCAGTACGAAGTCGCGCGCATGGATGAGGCCAGTCGCGAGATCGTCGATCTTGAGGTCAAGGGCGGAAAGGTGGAGTCCTATCTGGTTCCCATATTCGATCTGATGGAACTGCTGGGCGTGGTGGTGGTCGTGTGGTACGCCGCGCACCTGATCATGCTGAAGCAGATCACGCCGGGAACGCTCGTCGCTTTTCTGGCGTACATGGAGATTCTGGCCGGTCCGGTGAGCCACGCGGAAAAATATTACCGGCATTTCCAGAAATTCCGCGCGGTATCGGAGCGCATCGGTCATTTCCTGCAGGAACTCGATCCATTGCCTTCTGTTATCAATGCCCTGCCAGTCCCGACTGATTTGTTCCCGCTCGTTTTCGATGACACGGGATTTACCTATCCGGGAAATGACAAACCCACTTTGCAGCGCCTCAGCTTCACGGTGAACCCGGGCGAGATTATCGCCGTCGTCGGCAAAAACGGCGCCGGTAAAAGCACGCTGATGGATTTGCTCCTGGGGTTTCAGAAACCGTCTTGCGGCCGGATTCTCGTTGGCGCGAAGGACTTGCGGCAATGGGACGGCGCCGCGTGGCGTCGCGCGGTCGGTTTCATGAGTCAGGAGGTATTCCTGATCCACGGCACGGTCGCCGAAAACATCGCCTATGGCCGGCCGCAGGCCGGCCTCGCGGAAATCGAGACCGCCGCGCGCCAGGCGGGTCTGGAGAGCCTCATCAATCGGCTTGCCCAGGGATTGCAGACCATCGTGGGTGACCGGGGCAGCCGGCTGTCCGGCGGTGAGCGCCAGCGTATCGCGCTGGCGCGACTGTTTCTCAATGATCCGCGCCTGCTCATTTTTGATGAGCCCACTGCGCACCTGGATGCCGGGGCCTCCCGGGAGGTGGTGGATATCATTGCCCGCCTGGCCGGGGGCCGCACGGTATTTCTGATCAGCCATCGTCCGGATGTCCTGAAGCTCGCGAACCGCATTATTCTTCTCGACGGCGGCAGCATCATTGCCGATGGTGCGCCGGATTTTCTGGAAAAGAACGAGCCTCTGTACCGTGTCTTGGCACTTGAAGCTGGGCGGGATTCCGGGCCATCATCTGTAAAAGTGAGTGTGCTGCGGGGTTGAGATGCGACTGCTGCTGGTCGAGGATGACAGACAACTCGGCGATGGTATTCGCGCCGGATTGGTGTTGGAAGGTTATACGGTCGACTGGGCCGAAAACGGGGGTAGCGCTGAAGAGGCGCTGAAAGGCGAACATTTCGATCTGGTGGTGCTCGATCTGGGGCTGCCACATCGTTCGGGAATCGAAATCCTGCAAAGTCTTCGCGCGCGCGGAAATACCACGCCGGTGCTGGTGTTGACCGCGCGTGATACGGTGGCCGATCGTATCAAGGGCCTCGATAGCGGCGGTGACGATTACATGACCAAGCCCTTTGACCTGGATGAATTAAACGCGCGTATCCGCGCATTACTCAGGCGCAGCGCCGGGCATGCCTCGCCCGTCATGCAACATGGAGCAATCGCCATCGACCCGGCGGCCCATACTGTCACCCTGGACGGCAAAGCGGTGGAAATTTCGCCACGCGAATTCGCGATCCTGAGGATGTTGCTCGCCAATGCCGGGCGGGTTTTATCGCGCGGCCGGTTGGAGGAAGCGCTCTATGGTTGGGGGACCGACGTCGAAAGCAATGCCGTGGAGGTGCATATCCATCATCTGCGAAAAAAACTCGGCAGCAGCCTGATTCGCACCGTGCGCGGCGTGGGTTACATCGTCAATAAAACGGATTCATGACTTCGATACGCCGCCGGCTGCTTTTCAGCCTGCTCGGCCTGTTTACCCTGGGCTGGTTCGTTGCGGTAGCTGCAACTTATGTCCAGTCCCGCCATCAGATCGAAAAGCTCTTTGATGCGCAGCTCGAACGTTCGGCCAAGGTTCGCGTCATGCTGTGGGTCGTCGCCAACACCATGGATGACATCGAGGACGTCAAAATCTATGAAGGCGAACTGGCGCGCAGCAGCCGGCACGAGAAGGGACTGGCTTTCCAGGTCAGGCGTCGCACGCAGGAAATTTTTCACACGCCGGAGTCGCCGCATTTTCTCACGCCCGACGGGCCGGGGTTTTCCAATCAGGTCCTCGACGGCCGGGAGTGGCGCGTCTATACGGTGTTTCAGCCGGAGGAGTCGTTAACGGTCCAGGCGGGCGAGCCTTATGCCATCCGCCGGCAACTCGTCTACGAGATCACGCGCAACGCCCTGTACCCGCTGCTGCTGGCGATTCCATTGCTGGCGGCGATGATTTGGCTGGGCGTGGGCGGCGGGTTGCGTCCGCTGAAAAAGGTGTCGAGCCAGGTCGCGGAGCGTTCCCCGTCCCATCTGCGTCCCCTCGAAACAAAGGACGTTCCCAGCGAGATAAGAATCTTCGTCGATGAACTGAATACCCTGTTGCTGCGTCTCCATGAGGCGTTCGAGATGGAACGGCAGTTCACCGCGAACGCCGCGCACGAAATCCGTACGCCACTCGCGAGTCTCAAGACCCACGCGCAGGTGGCATTGCGCTCCTTGAATCAGGGTCAGCGCGAGGAGCGCCTGGTGCAGATTATCCATGGCGTGGACCGCGTTACGCATCTCGTGGAGCAGCTGTTGACACTGGCGCGCCTCGATTACGAGACGCAGGAACAGAAGTTCACGCCCATTGATCTCGTGTCGCTGACGAGCGAGGTGCTGGCGGAAATTGCGCCGACGGCGCTCAACAAGGACATTGACCTGAGTCTGGCCGAGGGCAGCCGGGGAAAGGTAACCGGCAATCCGGCGGGACTGGCGATTCTGGTCAGAAATCTCGTGGACAATGCCATTCGCTATACCCCATCCGGAGGAACGGTGGAGGTGGAAGTGGTCGGCGACAAGGAGGGCGTGTCTCTGCTGGTGACCGACAACGGCCCCGGAATCTCTCCGGACGAGTATCCCCGCGTCTTCGAGCGCTTTTACCGTGGAAGGGCGAGCGAATCCGAAGGCTGCGGCCTCGGTCTGTCGATCGTCAATCGCATTGTCGAGATTCACGGCGCCCGCATCATGTTGAGCAAGCCGCCTTTCAGGCACGGTTTGCGGGTCCGTGTACATTTTCCGCCGGTCACGACGGAATGACAGCCTGCCTGGGCACGGACAGCTGTTGTCAGTTCACCCGTTTGCGAGAAATCGTTTGGTCAGCGCGCGGCGTTTTTCGTAAGCCTCGCGCGCGATGGCGACGTCTTCCAGGAAGTAGGGCAGCTCTTCCAGCAGCAAGGCCTGCGGGCCATCGACCAGGGCCTTCGTGGGCACCGGATGAAAATCCACGAGGATCATGTTGGCGCCGGCGATCACGCCCTGCGCGGTCACGTGCGAAATATCCAGCATGCCGTCGGGCGCGCGGTCGCGCGTGCCCACGGAGTGCGACGGATCGATGCACACCGGCATGCGCGTCAGGCGCTTGATCACGGGAACGTGCGCGAAGTCGACGAAGTTGCGGTGCGGGTCGCCCATGTTGGTTTTCATGCCGCGCAGGCCGAAGACGATGTTGCGGTTGCCTTCGCTCGCCAGATACTCGGCGGCATTCAATGATTCTTCCAGCGTGATGCCGAAGCCGCGCTTGAGCAGCACCGGCAGTTCGCGCTGGCGTCCGACGATCTTGAGCAGTTCGAAGTTCTGCGTGTTGCGCGTACCGATCTGGAGCATCACGCCGGTCGGTTTGCCGGTCTTGTGCAGCGCTTCCTGAATTTCATTCAGATGCGAGTCGTGGGTGATTTCCATCGCGATCACCTTGATGCCGTACTTCCCGGCCAGCTCGAACACCCACGGCAGGCACTCCTTGCCATGTCCCTGGAACGAATACGGATTGGTGCGCGGTTTGTACGCGCCCATGCGCGTGCACACCTGGCCGTTGTCACGCAGCGCCTTGAGCATCATCTCGACGTGTTGCGGGTTGTCCACCGCGCACAGGCCGGCGAAGACGTTGAGATTGTCCTGACTGAACTGGACGCCGTTATATTCGAACCCGGTCGGGCGGCGGTCGTCCTTGTGCCGTCCGAGCACGCGGTATTCCTCCGAGACGCGCACCACGCGGTCCACGCCGGGCAGACTTTCGATCTCGGTCTTGTCGAGCGAGGCGGTGTCGCCGATCAGATAAATTTCCGTGAGCGTCTGCTGGGCGCCGATTTCCTGGTGCACGCGCGTCCGGATGTTCGGCTTGTGCGCCAGGTAGTCGAGAACCTGCCGGTATTCCGGCGTCTTCTCGGTGAGGTCGGCCTTGAGGATAACGATCATGCGATTTTTCCTTTAGGACGTTCTGAATAATTCAAGCCATGCCTGGTACGGGACCTTGAATCTTTCGATGATACGTTTCACGTTGCCCGGGACGGAGGCTGCAATTAATCAGAACGTCCTTTATTATTCGGTACGGCTCACGCGCGCGTATTCTACAATCAACCCGCGATTGCCGGAAAAACAAACCATCATGAAGCTGAAAGCCGCCAAATCCCCGCCCTATTCGCTGGATCGCGCCGTCCTGGAACAGGAAGTGCGCCTCGATACCTATCGCGCCTCCGGTCCCGGCGGGCAGCATGTGAACCGCACCGAATCGGCGGTGCGCCTCACTCATCCGCCCTCGGGCGTGGTGGTGACGGCGACCGAAAACCGCTCCCAGATCCGTAACCGCGAGGTCGCCTTCGAGCGCCTGATTCATCGCCTGCGCGCGCTGAATCGCGTGCCCAAGCCGCGCAAGCCGACCCGCGTCAGCCGCGCCGCCAAGGAACGGCGGCTGGTCGCCAAGAAACACCGCGCGGCGATCAAGCGTGGACGCGGCCGGGGGCATGAGGAATATTAGCGTTTGCTCATTGTTATTCCGGATGTCGGTCGGTCCTGCGGCAGTTCATCCCCTCAAGCGGGGCGAAAGTGCGGCCTGTTTATTCCACGATACGGAATTGTGACTCGCCACTTTTCTCTTTTTCCGCCTCACCCCTGTGGCTCGCCCTTCGGGCGCGCTGAAGCGCGTCAAATTCCGCTCCCGGCGGAATTGTCATGTCCGGGGAGTTCACGTAGGATGTTTGCACGCCCGACCGGAGCGATACTAGGGGGTGGGCGGTTTTGGCAATCAAATAAAAAAGAGGTACGTATGCAGACCGGTACTGTGAAGTGGTTCAACAACGCGAAGGGCTACGGTTTCATCACCCCGAGCGACGGCAGCGAAGATGTATTCGTTCATTTCTCCACGATAGAAGGGGATGGATACAAAAGCCTGAACGAAGGGCAGAAGGTCGAGTTCGAACATACTCAGGGGCCGAAAGGCAAACAGGCGACACGCGTCGTTCCCCGCTGACACCCGACGGACCGACGCCGTATTGCTGATTGATCGGGCCCCATCATCACGGGGCTTTATGTTCATGTGGGCTTGAGTTCACGCTGAAGCCGCGGTTTTGATCTGCCCATGTCACTGGAAACACTCACCGAACTGATCAGGAACTACGGCTATCTCGCGATCCTGATCGGAACGTTTCTGGAAGGGGAAACCATCCTGATCCTGGGCGGCTTCGCCGCGCACATGGGGTTCCTCGAATTGCCGTGGGTGATCGCCAGCGCCATCGCCGGCAGCTTCAGCGGCGACCAGCTGTACTTCTACATCGGCCGGCACTTCGGGCCGAAAATCATCGCCAAGCGCCTGTCATGGCAGGAAGGCGCGCAGAAGGTTTACAAGCACCTGCATCGTCACAAGAACCTGCTCATCCTTTCCTTCCGGTTCTTCTACGGATTGCGCAACGTCACCCCCTTCGCGGTCGGCGCGGCACATATCTCCCGTCTTCGATTCTTCTTGCTCAATCTGACCGGCGCGATCATCTGGGCCTTCGCCTTCGCCTACGCCGGTTATCTGTTCGGCGAGGCCTTCCGGTTGTTCCTCGATGACTTCAAGCGTTACGAATTGTTCGTGCTTCTGGCGCTGGTGCTCGTGGGCCTGCTGATCTGGCTGCTCACACTGCTGCGTCACCGCCGCCGGGCGCTGGCGCATAAGAAATAATCTCCACTACACTTGAAGAAAGACCTTTCGGGGCCGGACTCATGAACTGGCTGGGCCTTACCCTTACGCGCAAATTCACCCTGTTGCTGGTCGGTTTTCTGGTACTGCAAACGGTCCAGATCGGTATTGGCATATTCGGCATCCTGCACGTCGGCGAGGAAAGCACCAACATCAACGAGGCTGGCCGCCAGCGCATGCGCACGTATCATCTGTTGTTTCTCGCGCACGAGGCCCTGGAATATCGTTCATGGCCAAGCGAAGGGCGAAATATTTTGGACAACGTTCTTGCCGACTACGAGGCCGAGTCCGATCGGCTTGACGCTTTGGCCAGTAAGCCGGCGAAGAGCGAAAAAATTCGAGAAGCCATCGTAGTCGCGCGCGTTCACTGGGACAGGGAGATGAAACCGCTCCTCCTGGCGTTCGATCCGTCGATCCCTCGAGCGGCATCGGCAACGCTGGCTCGCTTCGAAGCCCATGTTCCCGGGCACATGAGGCATCTGGATGAGATCACGGAACTGCTGGAGCGGGATGTCACCGGGGACGCCCGCGCGCTCGCGATTTTCCAGGCCGTTATTCTCGGATTGACCCTGCTGGTGGGCATCATAGGCATGATCATGGCGCGTTTTATCGTGACCATTCCCCTGCGCCGGCTCATCGAGGCGACGCGCTCCATCGCCGCCGGCGCCTACGACAAACGTGTCCCGACTTCCTCC
>JACQER010000152.1 GCA_016200465.1 Gammaproteobacteria bacterium
GCAGCAAGCCGTACAAGTGGACCGTGGGCGCGGCCGAACTCTCGAAGGTGGCGAACGTCGAGAAGATGATGCCCAAGGATTTCATCACCGACGACGGTTTCGGCATCACCGCCAAGTGCCGCACCTATCTCGAGCCGCTGATCCAGGGCGAGGATTACCCGCCGTACAAGAACGGCATGCCGCAATACGTGCGGCTGAAGAACGTCGCCGCGAAGAAGAAACTCGGCGAATTCAAGTTGTAATTTTTTGAACCGCCAAGACGCCAAGGAGAAGAAATTATTCAAATAGATTTCTTGGCGACCTTGGCGCTTTGGCGGTAAAAGTTCTTATGACATTAGAAAAGGCAAAGGAATTGCTGAAGGTCCAGGCGGATTTCGGCGGGTTTTACAACGCCAATTCGGCCAAGCTGATACTCGCCGAAGTCAGCCGCGAACACGGCCAAGCGGCGGTGGACCGGCTGGTGCGCGAATTGAATCTCGACAAGGTGTTCGGCTTCGAGGCGGGTACGCGCTTCGAGGGCGGACTGGCCATCAAGAAGTAGGTTTTTACCGGGATTGATATTAATCAATGCCGCGATTTATCCGATTCAGTTATTTTGGGCATCCGTTCATAACCAACGCGCCGTGCGGCGCAGTAACATCCAACTTGCGGGAGGAAACACATGTCTGACAGTCTGATATTCGCCCTGGCTTGCGCCGCCGCGGCCATTCTCTACGGCGTGGTCTCCATCAACTGGGTGCTCGGCAAACCGACCGGCAGTGATCGCATGCGCGAAATCGCCGCCGCCATCCAGGAAGGCGCTTCGGCCTACCTCAACCGCCAGTACACCACCATCGCCATCGTCGGCGTGATCCTGTTCGGCGTCATCTACTACTTTCTCGGCGCGCTCACCGCCGTCGGCTTCGCCATCGGCGCCATTCTTTCCGCCGCGACCGGCTACATCGGCATGAACATCTCGGTACGCGCCAACGTGCGCACCACCGAGGCAGCGAAGGACGGACTCAACCCGGCATTGCAGGTTGCGTTCCGCTCCGGCGCCATCACCGGCTTGCTGGTGGTCGGCCTCGGACTCCTGGGGGTCGCCGGTTACTACGCCATTCTCAAGTATCTTTCTCCCGCGGCCGCGCAATCCAGCCTGATCGCACCGCTGGTGGGGCTCGCCTTCGGCGGCTCACTCATTTCGATCTTCGCGCGCCTCGGCGGCGGCATCTTTACCAAAGGTGCGGACGTCGGCGCCGACCTCGTGGGCAAGGTCGAGGCCGGCATCCCCGAGGACGATCCGCGCAACCCGGCGGTGATCGCCGACAACGTCGGCGACAACGTCGGCGACTGCGCCGGCATGGCCGCCGACCTGTTCGAGACCTACGCCGTGAC
>JACQER010000157.1 GCA_016200465.1 Gammaproteobacteria bacterium
CGAGCTCGGCGACCTCAAGCAGATTCTGGTCAAGGGCCTGAACGAACTGATCGAGGAGCGCCAAGCGCTGATCGATAAACTCTCCACCGCGAGCGATTACCTCAAGGCGGTGGAAACCGACCGCGAGCGGCTGCGGCAGGAACTCGGCCAGGCGCGCAAGAACAGCATGACCGACGAGCTGACCGGACTGCCCAAGCGCGAGGTGTTCATCAAGCAGCTCGAGGCCGAGATCGGCCGCGTCAAGCGCTACGGCTTCGCGCTCGCGCTCGCGGTCATCGACGTCGACAACCTCGAGTCGGTGAACAAGCGTTACGGTCGCGCCACCGGCGACGCGGTACTGCGCTGCTATGCCGGCGAAATCCTTTCCAAGTTCCGCACCTACGACCTGGTGGCGCGCTACGGCGGCGACGAGTTCGCGGTGCTGTTCCCGAACACGCAGAAGGACGGGGCGATGCACGCGCTCGAAAAGGCGCGCAAGACCGCCACCAGCACCTTCATTCACCAGGACGGCAAGAACATTCCGCTACCGAGTTTCTCGAGCGTGCTGACGCAGTATTCGCCCGGCGAGCCCCCGGCCGCGCTGCTCGCGCGCGCCGACGAAACCCTGACCCAGGCCAAGCTCGGCGGCACCAACCGCCTGGTGGTTGCCCTGCCGACGGCCTAGCCGTTACGTTCACTCCGCCGGTTCTGGCCGGCCATAAGATGATCGGTTAGTATTGCGCCGCCGTCATTTTATGGAGGAAAGAATTCCATGCGTCTTCGGATATTTCTGGCAGCGTTAACAGCGGGTTTCAGCGTCCCGGTGGTGGCGGATTCCCTCGACATCAACCTCAACAACGACAGCGTACAGGCGATCTATGCCACGGCCTGGCGCCAGGCTGAATTCAACGTCGGCCTGCTCTCCAACACCGACCAGAACGACTGGGCCGCGAGCATGGGCCTGCTCGCCTCTGGCGAGAAGCAGACCACCGACACGCGCCTCGAAGCCGGCCTCGGTGGCAAGGTCTACGTCGCCTCTGTCAGCAACAAGGACGTGCTCGCCCTAGGTCTCGGCGGCCAGTTCAGCGTACACCCGAACAACATGCCGGTCGGTTTCGGCGGCTACCTGTATTACGCCCCGGACGTCATCACGTTCATGGACGGCAAGAAGTTCTGGGAGTGGGGCGCGCGCGTCGAGTTCGAGGTGGTCAAGAAAACCGCCAACATCTATGTCGGCTACCGCAAGGTTCGCGCCGATCTCGACAATAACAACAACGTGACCGTGGACTCCGGCGGCCATGTCGGCGTGAAAATCAGCTTCTAATCCCCTGCCGCAGCGCAGGCGAACCTGCAGCGGGTTGCCCGCACGCATCCCATGAAAAGCCTCTGGAACGACACCGAAGCCGCACAATTCCCGGACGAGCTGGGATTGCGCGTGTACAGCTCGCGCCTGCTCGGGCGCGACAAGACCCTGGTGCTGCACGGCGGCGGCAACACTTCGGTCAAGATCGCGGAAAAAAATCTGCTCGGCGAGAACGAGACCCTGTTGTACGTGAAGGGCAGCGGCTGGGACCTGGAGTTTATCGAGGCCGCCGGATTCGCGCCGGTGCGCATGGAGCATCTGCTCCGGCTCGCGAAGCTCCCGCAGCTGTCCGACCCGCAGATGGTGAACGAACTGCGCACCCACATGACCCGCGCCTCGGCGCCCACGCCCTCGGTCGAAGCGATCCTGCACGCGATCCTCCCGCACAAGTACGTGGACCACACCCACGCCGATGCCGTGATCACCGTGACCAACACGGCCAAGGGGCTGGAGCGCATCCGCGAGATTTACGGAGACAGCGTCGTGGTCATTCCCTATGTCATGCCGGGCTTCGACCTCGCGCGGCTGTGCGCCGGGGAGTTCGCCAAACAGGCCGGCAAGAACACGATCGGCATGGTGCTGATGAACCACGGCATCTTTTCCTTCGGCGAAACCGCGCAGCAATCCTACGAGCGCATGATCGAGCTTGTGACGCGCGCCGAGGACTACCTCGCGAAGCACAAGGCCTGGCAGTTGCCGGTCGCCGCGGAAAAGCCGTCCACGGTATCGCTGCGCCGGGAGCTGGCGGAGCTGCGGCGCACACTGTCCGCGACCGCCGGATTCCCCGTGATCGTCGCGGCGCACGAGGATGCCGCGAGCCTCGCCTTCGCGCGCCGGGCGGACATCGCCACGATCTCGCAACAGGGGCCGGCGACGCCGGACCACGTGATCCGCACCAAACGCGTGCCGATGGTCGGGCGCGACGTGAAAGCCTATGTCGAAGCCTATAAAAAATATTTCAACGAGCACGCACCTAGGGCGAAAGAATCCAAGACCATGCTCGACCCCGCGCCGCGCGTGATCCTCGACCGCGATTTCGGCGTGGCCACCGTCGGGCGCAGCGCCAAAGATGCCGCGATCGGTTACGACATCTACGCGCACACAATGGAGATCATTCAGCGCGCCACGGCGCTCGGCGGCTGGCAGGCGCTGCCGGCAAAGGACATATTCGACGTGGAGTACTGGGATCTGGAGCAGGCCAAGCTCAAGGGCGGCGGCAAACCGCCGGTGTTCGCCGGCGAAGTCGCGCTCGTGACCGGTGCCGCCTCGGGCATCGGCAAGGCCTGCGTGGATTCGCTGCTGGCGCGCGGCGCGGCCGTCGTCGGGCTCGATATCAATCCCGCCATTACCAGTCTCTATAACCGCCCCGATTATCTCGGCCTCGTGTGCGACGTGACGGTCGAAAAGCAGCTCACTGACGCACTGGAAAAAACCGCGCGCGCCTTCGGCGGGCTCGACATGCTGGTCCTGAACGCCGGTATTTTCCCGCCCGGCTGCCGCATCGAAGCGCTGACCACCGCCGAATGGCAAAAAGTGCTGCGCATCAACCTGGATTCCAATCTGGTGCTGATGCGCGAGGCGCATGCGCTGCTCAAGCTCGCGCCGCGCGGTGGACGTGTGGTGGTGATCGGCTCGAAGAACGTCCCCGCCCCCGGCCCCGGCGCCGCGGCTTATTCCGCCTCGAAAGCGGCGCTGAACCAGCTGGCACGCGTGGCTGCGCTGGAATGGGGCGCGGACAACATCCGCATCAACTCGCTGCACCCCAACGCCGTGTTTGACACCGGCATCTGGACCGACGAAGTACTCGCCGCGCGCGCGAAGCATTACGGTCTCACGGTCGAGCAGTACAAGAAGAACAACGTGCTCAAGACCGAAGTCACCAGCCGCGACGTAGCCGAACTCGCGGCCGAGATGTGCGGCCCACTGTTC
>JACQER010000158.1 GCA_016200465.1 Gammaproteobacteria bacterium
CATATAGTCTTCACCGAACTTGCAAAGGACGCCGACTTCGAGGAAGTTTACCTGGACGGCACGATCGTGCGAGCGCACCAGCATGCGAGTGGTGCTCAAAAAAAAACGGCCCTCAGGCGCTCGGCCGCTCACGCGGTGGACTGACGACCAAGATTCACGCTGCGGTAGAAGGCCTCGGCAATCTCGCATCCTTCGTTTTGACCGGAGGCAACGTACACGACAGTACCCAGGCTCAATCACTACTTGACGATGTTGGTGCTCTATCGATTGGTCAGGTCAAGAGCGTAACCGCCGACAAAGCATACGACTCCGCGGCGATAGTGGCTGCCGTTGAAGCACTGGGCGCGGAACCGGTAATTCCTTCCCTCTCGAACCGGAAAGATCCGCGGCCTGTTGACTGGGCGCAATACAAGAATCGAAACATCGTCGAGCGCTTCTTCGCACGGCTGAAGCAGTTCCGACGAATCGCTACCAGGTACGACAAGCTCGCACTCCGCTTCGCATCCTTCCTCCACTTGGCTGCGGCCTACATCTGGTTGGCTTGAGGGTGGTCCGCTTGGCTTGGTAGCATCGGGGTAGACGAACTGTCTCGCGGCGGAGCGCTGTCCGTGTGAAACCGGCGGGTACAGAGGACGGGTGCCTCCATAGCCGACGGTTGCCAGGGCCGGAGTGCAACCATCGCCGGCCGGTGCAGGGGCCTTCGCCGCCCAGTGCCGCTCTGCCGGGAACTGCCCAGGACTTGAATGTAAACACGCCCTAGGGCCTGTTTACATTCATGGACGGCCATTCACTCGCACCGCCGATGGCGTTGTGGCGCCGGTGCGTTGACCGGGGTGCGTTGGGGTGGCGTAACGAAGCCGGTGGCGTCTGTTCCTGCTTCACGGGGGCCTTGGTTGTCATCGTCGTGTGTGGTTGTCCGATAACGTGAAGAATCCTCAAGCATGGAAGAACGAGACATGCTGCGTGACGACCAGTGGAAGCGCATAGCGCATATGCTGCCAGGCAAGGCCACCGATCCAGGTCGCAGTGCCTCCGACAATCGCCTGTTTATGGAAGCCGTCCTGTTTGTCCTCCGCACCGGGGTGCCGTGGCGTGATCTGCCGAGGCGATTCGGGCGTTGGAGCAGCGTATACATACGCTTCAGCCGTTGGTCGCGGAAGGGCGTGTGGCATATAGTCTTCACCGAACTTGCAAAGGACGCCGACTTCGAGGAAGTTTACCTGGACGGCACGATCGTGCGAGCGCACCAGCATGCGAGTGGTGCTCAAAAAAAAACGGCCCTCAGGCGCTCGGCCGCTCACGCGGTGGAC
>JACQER010000159.1 GCA_016200465.1 Gammaproteobacteria bacterium
CCTGATGCAGCTGGTCCCCGGCAGCGGCGGCCGCGAGGCCTACCGGCGCGCCAAGGGCTCGGACGAGATACCGTCGAAGCAGTATCTGTTCGACGCGCAGAACAACATCGAGCTCGGCGCCGCCTATCTCAGCGTGCTCACCTACAACCAGCTCGAACCCGTCGCCAACCCGGTATCGCGGGAGTATTGCGTGATCTCGGCTTACAATACCGGTCCCAGCAATGTGCTGCGGACTTTTTCCAAGGACAAGGTCGCGGCAGTGAATACTATTAATAGTCTGCCGCCTTCGGGCGTGTACCAGAAACTGCGCGCGAATCTTCCCTATGAGGAAACGCGACAGTATCTGAACAAGGTGGTCAATTACCGCAAGCAGTTTGTCACCAAGGTGAATTGAATTTTTTGTCGAGCATCAAGGAGAGATCCATGCGTAACAAAATCATTCTGCCGTTGTTCCTGATCGTGTTTACCCTGCTCGGCGGCTGCGGCTACAACACGCTGCAAACCACCGACGAGCAGATCAAGGCGAGCTGGGCCGAAGTGCTGAACCAGTACCAGCGCCGCGCCGACCTGGTGCCGAACTTGGTGAACGTGGTCAAGGGTTACGCCGCGCATGAAAAGGACGTGCTCACGCGCGTGACCGAAGCGCGCGCCAAGGTCGGCACGATTCAGGCGACACCCGAACTGCTCAACGACGAACAGGCCTTCGCCAAATTCCAGGCGGCGCAGGGTGAATTGAGTTCGGCGCTGTCGCGCCTGCTCGCGGTGTCGGAGAATTATCCGCAGCTCAAGGCCGACGGCCTGTTCCGCGACTTGCAGGCGCAGCTCGAAGGCACCGAGAACCGCATCACCGTGGCGCGCAACCGCTACATCCAGGCGGTGCAGGCGTACAACGTCACCGTGCGCCAGTTCCCGAGCAACCTGACGGCGATGCTCTTCGGTTACAAGACCAAGCCGAGCTTCACCGTGGAGAATGAAAAGGAAATCGCCAAGCCGCCCAAGGTGGATTTCAGCGGCAGCACGCCGCCATC
>JACQER010000154.1 GCA_016200465.1 Gammaproteobacteria bacterium
GGATTCGAGATTGCCAACATCATCGACGTGACGCCGATGCCGCACAATGGCTGTCGTCCGGCCAAGCGTCGTCGCGTTTAAGTCTATTACGGAGAGAACCAGTCAGTGGCGCGTTATACCGATTCCAAGTGTCGTCAGTGCCGGCGTGAAGGCGGCAAGCTGTTCCTGAAGGGCGAGAAGTGTTTCACCGAGAAGTGCCCGGTGGACAAGCGCGCCTACGCCCCCGGCCAGCACGGCCAGCAGAAGAGCCGCCTGTCCGATTACGGCAAGCAGCTGCGCGAGAAGCAGAAGCTGCGCCGCATCTACGGCGTGCTCGAGCGCCAGTTCGAGAATTACTACGCGGAAGCCGCGCGCCACAAGGGTTCGACCGGCGAAGACCTGCTGAAGATGCTCGAATCGCGTCTCGATAACGTCGTCTACCGCATGGGTTTCGGCATCTCGCGCGCCGAGGCGCGGCAGCTGGTGCGCCACAACGCGGTGCTGGTCAACGGCAAGCGCGTCAACATTCCTTCGTATCAGGTCCGGCCGAACGACCTGATCGAGATTTCCACGTCGTCGCGCGAGCAGCTGCGCATCAAGGCTTCGCTCGAGGCCGCGGGACAGCGCGAAATTCCCGAGTGGCTGGACGTGGACGTCAAGGCCATGAAGGGCACGTTCAAGAACGTGCCGGAGCGCAACGATCTGCCGTCGGAGATCAACGAAAGTCTCGTCGTGGCGCTTTATTCGAAGTAACCTGATACGTATCTTAGCGAGGACCCTCTCATGCAGAGTTCTGCGACCGAATTCCTGAAGCCGCGTCTGGTGGACGTGCAGACGCTTTCGCCGACGCACGCGAAAATCACGCTCGAACCGCTGGAACGCGGATTCGGCTACACGCTCGGCAACGCGCTGCGGCGCATCCTGCTGTCGTCGATGCCGGGCAGCGCCATCACCGAGGTCAAGATCGATGGCGTGCTGCACGAATATTCCACCATCGAAGGCGTGCAGGAAGACGTCATTGAAATCCTGCTCAACCTCAAGACGCTGGCGCTGCGCATGCACGGGCGCGACGAGATCACGCTGAAACTTTCCAAGAAGGGACCGGGCGCGGTCACGGCCGGGGACATCCAGCTGGAACACGACGTGGAAGTGGTCGATCCGAAACACCTGATCGCCACCCTCACCAAGGAAGTCACGCTCAACATGGAGCTCAAGATCAACCGCGGGCGCGGCTATCAGCCGGTCGCGGCGCGCGCCGGCGAAACCGGCCGGGCCATCGGCACCATGCAGCTCGACGCCTCGTACAGCCCGATCCGTCGCGTCGCCTACACGGTCGAGAACGCGCGCGTCGAGCAGCGCACCGACCTCGACAAGCTGATCCTGGACATCGACACCAACGGCGCGATCAACCCCGAAGAGGCGGTGCGGCGCGCGGCCAACATCCTGCAGGACCAGATTTCCATCTTCGTCGACCTGAAGAGCCCCGAGGCCAAGTCGGAAGAGAAGAAGGAACCCGAGATGGACCCGTTGCTGCTGCGCCCGGTGGACGATCTCGAACTCACCGTGCGTTCGGCCAACTGCCTCAAGGCCGAGAACATTTTCTACATCGGCGATCTGATCCAGCGCAGCGAGTTCGAGCTGCTCAAGACCCCGAACCTCGGCAAGAAGTCGCTCACCGAGATCAAGGACGTCCTGGCGCAGCATGGCCTGTCGCTGGGGATGAAGCTCGAAAACTGGCCGCCGGCGTCGCTCAAGGACCGGGAAAAGATCCCGGAGCAGCAGGGTTCCGGCAGCTGATACAAAACGAAGGTTAAATCATGCGTCATCACAAAAGCGGCCGTAAACTCAATCGCACCAGCAGCCACCGCGAGGCGATGTTCCGCAACATGGCGGTGTCGCTGCTGCGTCACGAACAGCTGACGACCACGCTCCCCAAGGCGAAGGAACTGCGGCGCGTGGCCGAACCGCTGATCACGCTGGCCAAGAGCGCGACGCTCGCCAACCGCCGCCTGGCCTATTCACGGCTGCGCGACCGCGAGATCGTGGGCAAACTGTTCGACGACCTCGGCGTGCGCTTCAAGGACCGCCCGGGCGGCTATCTGCGCATTCTCAAGACCGGCTATCGTCGCGGCGATTCCGCGCCCCTGGCGCTGGTACAGCTGACCGAACGTCAGGCCGTCTCCGCGGCCGTGGAACCGGCGGCGGCTGAAACGCCGGCGGCGGAAGGCAAGGCCAGGAAGACCAAGGCCGCGCCCAAAAAGAAAGCCGCCAAGAGCAAGAAAGCAGCGGCCAAGGCCGCCGCGGAATAGCGGCGGTTCGAAGCTTCGTTCGACAAAAAGCCGGGCCCCTGCGCCCGGCTTTTTTATTTAGCGCGTCGTGAGCGACAATAAGGCGGCGTCATGATTGCCCTGTTCACCGATTTCGGTCTCAGCGACCCCTACGTCGGCCAGTTGCACGCGGTGTTTGCGCGCGAGGCGCCGGGCGTGCCGGTGATCGACCTGTTTCATTCGGTTCCCGATTTCCACGTCCGCGCCGGGGCGTATCTGCTGCCGGCCTATGCGCGCGATTTCCCGGCCGGTACGGTATTCGTGGGCGTCGTCGATCCGGGCGTGGGCGGCGTGCGCCGGCCGGTCATGCTCAAGGCCGACGGGCGCTGGTACGTCGGTCCGGACAACGGGCTGTTTGAAATCGTGAAGCGGCGCGCCGATGAACATGAATGTCGCGTGATCCGCTGGCGTCCGCCGCAGTTGTCCGACAGTTTTCACGGGCGCGACCTGTTCGCGCCGGTGGCGGCGTGGCTCGCGCGTGGCGAAATTCCCGACTCTGAGCCTGTCGGCCGTTTCCCCGAACGCCGATCTAGTGAGTCAAAACTTGCGCGCGGCGAGGTGCCGGATTCCGAGCCGGCGACGCTGACGGCCTTCTGCGACTGGCCGGATGATCTGCCTGAAATCGTGTACGTGGATCATTACGGCAACGGCATTACCGGCCTGCGCGCCGGGAAGCTGAATTCGCAGAAGGCGCTGCGCATCGGAGGCGAAACAGTGAAATACGCGCGGGTTTTTTCGGAGGTGTCGCCGGGCGCGGCGTTCTGGTATGAAAATGCGAACGGACTGGCCGAAATCGCCGTCAACCGCGGCAGCGCCGCGGCGCGCTTCGGCCTGAAGCCCGGCGACGCCGTCGGGATTCCGGAGGCGTGAGAATCGCATGAAAGACTGGAGCCTGCAGAAACGGGTGCTGTTTCTGGCGCTGGCGCCGCTCACGGTGGCGGTGCTGCTGCTGGCCTTGCAGCAATTCACCAACGCCCGCATCCAGGACCTGGAGCAGGCATTGCACGACCGCGGACAGACGCTCGCCGTGCGCCTGGCGTCGACCAGCGAGGAGGCGGTCGCGACCCGCAACCGCAAGAAACTGGAGGAACTGCTCGAAACGGTGTTGAAGGAAAAGAACGTGTTGTCGGTCACGGTCACGGACATGAGCGGCAGCATTCTCGCGCGCGTCGCCGCCGACGAAAAGGACAAGGCCCCGGTCCTCGACGTCACGCGCTACAAGTTCCTGGCGCCGGTTTATCGCAGCGAATCCACCGCGGCGGATTCGCATCGGCAGCTGGGATGGGTTTCGGTGTCGCTTTCCCGCGCCGCATTGCAGACCGAACAGAACCGGATCCTGTTCCAGAGCCTGTTCATGGTCGTGTTCGGCCTGGGGCTGACCGTGGTGTTCGCGTTGCGCATGGCGCGCGCGGTGACGCGGCCGGTGTTGTCGCTCACCCGGGCGGTGGAAAAAATCAAGAACGGCGAGCTCGGTCATCGCGTGAGCACGCAATCCGGCGGCGAAGTCGGACGGCTCGAGGACGGCATCAACGCCATGGCCGCGGCGCTGCAGGAAGCGCGTGACAACGAGAAGAAGCGCTCCGAAGACGCGCTGTTCCTGGAAAAAGTGCGCGCGCAGGTGACGCTCGAATCCATCGGCGACGGCGTCATCACGACCGATGCCGAGGGCCGTATCGTCTACATGAACCCGGTGGCCGAGCAGTTCACCGAATGGAAGGGCGACGCCGCGCAAGGCAAGCCACTCTCCGAGGTATTCAAGATTTTCGACGAGGACTCCAACCGGCTCGAGGAATACCCGATTCATTACTGCCTCCAGGAAGGCCGCATCATCCGTCACGACAGCCATCATCTGCTGATGAGTCACGACGGCGGCAAGATCGAGATCCAGGATTCGGCCGCGCCGATACGCGACCGGAGCGGCGCGATTCTCGGCGCCGTGGTGGTGTTCCATGACGTCACGGAAATCCAGGGCATGGCACGCCGCATGGCGTTTCTGGCGAGCCACGACCCGCTCACCGGCCTGCTCAACCGGCGCGAGTTCGAAACCCATCTGCAGCAGGCGCTCGAAACCGCGCAGACCAGCCAGCGCGAGCATGCGCTGCTGTATCTCGACCTCGACCAGTTCAAGATCGTCAACGACACCTGCGGACACATCGCCGGCGATGAATTGCTCAAGCAACTGGCGAATCATCTGCAGAAGGAAATCCGCGCCAGCGACGTGCTCGCGCGCCTGGGCGGGGACGAGTTCGGCGTGGTGCTGGAGGATTGTTCCGTCGACAAGGCCAAGCAGATCGCCGACCTGCTGCGGCAGTCGGTCAAGGATTTCCGGTTTCTGTGGGAGAGCCGCACGTTCGAGATCGGCGTCTCCATCGGCCTGGTGCCGATCTCGCGCGACAGCGGCGGGATCACGGAGGTACTGAGCGCCGCCGACTCGGCCTGTTACGTCGCCAAGGACCACGGTCGCAATCGCATCCATATCTATCAGCCGGGCGATCGCGCCATGGCCCAGCGCCGCGGCGAGATGCAGTGGGTGCACCGGCTGCGCCAAGGGCTGGAAAACAACAGTTTCGATCTCTATTGCCAGGCGATCGTGCCGGTGCGCGAGGGAAACCGGCCGCCGAGCCGTTTCTACGAAATCCTGGTGCGCGTCCAGGACGAGGACCTGGTGCTGCCGGCGGCGTTCATCCCCGCCGCGGAGCGCTATCACCTCATGCCGTCGATCGACCGCTGGGTGATCCGGTCGGTGTTCTCGATGCTGGAAGAGTACCGGTCACGGAGCGGGGAGGCGGACGAACACGGTGCGGCGCACTTCGCCATCAACCTCTCCGGCCAGTCGCTGGGGGATGAAAAATTCCTCGAGTTCGTCATGCAGCAGTTCGCGCAGCACCGCATCGATCCCGCGAGCATCTGCTTCGAGATCACCGAGACCGCGGCCATCGCCAATCTGGCGCGGGCGCGGGATTTCATCGCCCGGTTCAAGAGCATGGGCTGCCAGTTCGCGCTCGACGATTTCGGCTCCGGCCTGTCGTCGTTCGGCTACCTCAAGAGCCTGTCGGTGGACTATCTCAAGATCGCGGGCGATTTCATCGAAGGCATGGTCGAGGACCCGGTGGATCACGCGATGGTGGAGGCCATCAACCAGATCGGTCACGTCATGGGGCTGATCACCATCGCCGAGTCGGTGGAGAATTTCCCGATCCTCGATCAGCTCCGCGACCTGGGCGTGGACTACGCGCAGGGCGTGGGCATCGACGCGCCGAAGCCGCTGCACCAGCTGTTGCAACTGCCGGAAGGGGAATGGAATGCGATCCGCGCGCGCGCGAAAGAGGCGCTGAGCTGAGAAATCAGCCGGTCCGGCGGCGTGGCGGCGCCGGATGTTTCAGAGCCTGCCGGAGGAACGCCGCCGTATGCGAGGCCGGGTTCCGTGCCACTTCCTCGGGCGTGCCGGCGGCCAGCACCTTGCCCCCGCCGTCGCCGCCTTCGGGGCCGAGATCGATGAGCCAGTCGGCGGTCTTGATGACGTCGAGATTGTGCTCGATCACC
>JACQER010000012.1 GCA_016200465.1 Gammaproteobacteria bacterium
ATCCCGCGCATCTGGGGCGGTGAAACCACACCGGCTGAGTTGCGCTCGCTCGCGGAGATCGCCGAGAAGTACAAAGTACCGACGGTGCACATCACCGGCGGCCAGCGCATCGACTTTCTGGGCGTGAAGAAGGAGACCCTGCCGCGCATCTGGGGCGACCTGTCGCAGGCCGGTTTTGTCTCCGGCCACGCCTACGGCAAGGCGATCCGCACGGTCAAGACCTGTGTCGGCAGCCAGTGGTGCCGCTTCGGCACCCAGGACTCGACTGCCCTCGGCATCCAGCTGGAAAAGATGGCCTGGGGTTCGTGGACGCCGCACAAGTTCAAGCTCGGCGTGTCCGGTTGTCCGCGTAACTGCGCCGAGGCGACCATCAAGGATTTCGGCGTGGTGTGCGTGGACTCCGGATACGAGCTGCACGTCGGCGGCAACGGCGGCGTCAAGATACGTGCCACCGATTTCCTGTGTCACGTGAAGACCCCGGAGGAAGCGCTCGAATACTGCGCCGCGTTTCTGCAGCTGTACCGCGAGGAGGGGCATTACCTGGAACGCACCGCGCCGTGGATCGAACGCGTCGGCCTGGCTTACGTGAAGAATCGCGTGGTCGAGGACGGCGCCGGCCGCCGGCAACTGGCCGAGCGTTTCCATTATTCGCAGAAATTTTCCCAGGACGATCCGTGGACGGCGCGCGCCCAGGGCGCGGAGCGACACGAGTTCATCCCGCTCAAGCGGGTGGGTTAAGAAAACGCAGGGTGAGGCGGAGTTTTCGCCAATGTCCGGTGGACATTGGCGCCGCTGAACGGGTGCAACGGGTTTTGTTGCACCCCGGGCTGCAAGCCCTGCGCACCGATCAACGAGTGGGAACGGTGCGTGGGACGCACCCTACATCAGGGGCAAAGAAAGAATGAGCAGCATGAACACAGCAAAACAGAAACCGCAAACCGGCTGGATCGCGGTCGGCACGCTCGATGACATCCCGCGCCTCGGTGCGCGTGTGGTGCAGACACCGGACGGCGACATCGCCGTGTTCCGCACCGCCGACGACCAGGTGTTCGCGCTGCGCGATCGTTGCCCGCACAAGGGCGGGCCGTTGTCGCAGGGCATCGTGCACGGCACGCGCGTCGCCTGCCCGCTGCACGACTGGAAGATTCATCTCGACACCGGCCTGGCGGTGGCGCCGGACGAGGGCTGCGCGGCGCGTTTCCCGGTGCGCGTCGAAGACGGAACGATATTTCTGTCGCTCGCGGCCGACGAAGACTGTCCGAACACCTGAAGGGGACGACATGCTGTTCGGGCGCCACAAGAAGAACCCCATCAAAATCGCCGACAAGGGCGTGGTGGAGTGGAAGTATGCCACCTGCGGCTACTGTTCCACCGGCTGCTCGATCGAAGTCGGTCTGAACGGCGAAGGCACGCCGGTCGCCTCGCGCGGCGTGGCCGATGCCGACGTCAACCGCGGCAAGCTGTGCCTGAAGGGCATTTTCGAGCACGAACTGTTCACCTCCGCCGGACGCGGCACCCAGCCCCTGATGCGCGAGCGCTGGCACGAGGAATGGCAACCCGCCACCTGGGAGTCGGCTCTCGACAAGTTGCACGACGAGATCCTGCGCATCCAGGCCAAGCATGGGCGCGATTCCTTCGCCATCATTTCCACCGGCCAATTGCTCACCGAGGAGTTCTACACTCTGGGCAAACTCACGCGCGGCCTGATCGGCACCAACAACTACGACGGCAACACCACCCTGTGCA
>JACQER010000166.1 GCA_016200465.1 Gammaproteobacteria bacterium
ACTCGGGCCGGGGACAATGTCCGGCCGTGTACTTACGGCCGGGTTGGCGGCAGCGGGCAAAACAGGACTTCCATTCGTGCAAAGTGTCATCCGTTGTCGGCCGGTCTACCATTCCACCGGCACAACCGTATCATCTCCTTTTTGCGCGCGGTATGATCGTTTTTTTGTTCAAACAGGTCAAGACAAACAGCGTTTTAGACCCAATTTCGATTCCGTTCCGATAAAAATTTTCTCTTGAGGCGTCCATGCATCTCGAAATTCCGAAGATCAGGCAAGAAAGCCGCCATTTGACGGCAGATGTGCTCGATATCCATTCAAATGCGATCATCCTCCTGCCACGGGAGCCATCGGCGCTGAAAACGCTGCCTTATGGCGCGGAAATCGCGCAACGCCTCAAGCGCGCCGACCACAAACTCGATGCCGGCAAGCCGTTCGTCACCGATCTGCCCAACAAGACCGGCACGCGCATCGCCCTTGCCGGCATTGATCCGCAGGGCAGCGCCTTCGAGCTGCTGACGCTGGCGCGCCGCCTGGTCGCGGCCCACGGCGCGCTGAAACCTGAACGCATCGCCGTGGCCTGCCACGAACTCAAGCCGGAAGACGCCGAACGCGCCGTCGAGGCAGTGCTCGCCGCCCTGCTCGCGGCGCATTTCGCCATGCCGGACTACAAAAGCAAGCCGGACAAGCCGGTCAAACTGCGCGAGATACATATATATGGTCACGCGCCGGCCGGCAGCCATGCGCGCACCATTGCCGAGGCGCGCGGCAACAATCTCGCACGCTATCTCACCGCGCTGCCGCCGAATGAACTCACGCCCGGCAACTATCGCCGGCGCATCGAAAAGCTTGCGCGTGAATACGGCTGGAAGACGGAATTTCTCGACATCAAGAAACTCAAGGCGCGCGGCGCGGGCGCGTTCCTCGCCGTGGCCCAGGGCAGCCCGGAACCGGACGCCGGCATCCTGCATCTGCGCTATACGCCGAAGAAGAAATCCGCCAAGCCAACCCTAGCGCTGGTCGGCAAGGGCATCTGCTTCGACACCGGCGGCACCAACCTGAAGCCCGCGCGCCACATGCACGGCATGCACGAGGACATGGAAGGCAGCGCCGTGGCGCTCGGCACGCTGCTCGCGCTCACGGAACTGAAGGCGGATTTTCCCGTGGACTGCTGGCTGGCGCTGGCCCAGAAC
>JACQER010000167.1 GCA_016200465.1 Gammaproteobacteria bacterium
CCGCTGTGGTCGATGCTGACCGTCTTTTCGAAACGGGCCTTCAACGGCTTACCAGTAGGCTTCAGGGTCTCAATCACCTCGCCGTTGTGCAGCAGCTCGATTGATTCGACGGGCATGATCGACTCCACGTCGGCCACAATCTTCAGCGCGTGGTTCCCGGCGAGGAGCTTGATCTCGTCGCCCGGGTCCTTGCCGTTCACGGTGAAAAGCACCAGCGGGCCGTTGGTGACGAAGCTGCGCCCGGCACGGAAGTCGGCGTGCCACTTGTCGTAGTCGAGCTTGGGACCAGTCTTCACGTAGACGCGATTCGTCCCGATGATATAGCTGCGGTAGAAGTTGGGGAAGGCGTCCTCGCCAGCCGAGGCCACCACGCGGTAGCCGCAATTCCACGCCTTGTAGAGCGGCTCCATCGCTTCGGCGGAGTTCGCTTCCACGAAGTCGACGTTCTCGAGCGCCAGGTCGGCCGCGAAGTTGGCGCCCGCCCCGTGGGCGTAGCCGGCGAGGCCTCCCTGCTCGCGCGTCACCCGAAACGGAACCGTGTTCGGCGGGAACAGGCTGGCGACGATGGTGTTCTGGTAGCCCACGTAATCGGGAATCACGTAGTGTTTCTTCAGGTTGAGAAACGCCGAGTGGCCCCAGAACGGCGGATGATATTCCTGGTTGAAATACAGGATCCGATCGCGGGTCGACGCCGGATCGGGGCCGCCCCGGAAATGGGCGATGTCCGGGATACGCTGCTCCTTGTTGCAAATCAGGTTGTTGAGCACATGGATGTCCTCGCCCTCGGCCTGCTCTACCAGTCGATGCGGCGTGTTGAAATACACGCCGGCGTAGTTCATGTGGAAGTGGTTGTCGCCGTCCCACCAGCCCTTGGCCGGCAGGTTGTCCAGGCGCTCGAGGGCAACGGAGAGCGAGGTGGGCTGATCGGAGCGCACCGTCACCTCGCGCTCGACGGGCAGGTACTCGAAGCCTCGGGAAAAAGCCAGCCGGGTCGGCCCCGGCGGCAGCATCACCTCGAACGCGCCGCCGGTGTGGAAGTAGTGGTACTCACTTTGGTCCATGTGGTCGAACATGAGCCAGTCGGCGCGGAACCAGCTCTCGGTGGGGGCATAGGCGCGGCCGTCGCTGGCGTTTAGGTGCACCCGGGCGCGCAGCGGCTTACCGGTGGCCTTGTCGAGCACTTGCACGGTAAGCTTCCCCATGGTCCGCTTGTAGACGAGCTTGTCGATCTTCACCTGCTCCATCTTGCCGCCGAAATAGTGGAAGAGCCAGAGGCTGGTGTCGCCGCTTTCGTTTGAGATGAAGGCGATGCGCGTGCCGTCGGGGGACCAGCGCGGAGTGGTGCGATCGAACTCGCCGTAGGTGAGGGGGAACGGATCGCCCCCACGGGGAGGAATGGCCCAGAGCTGCTGCCACTGCCGCCCCAGGTAGGAGCTGTAGACCAGCTTCGAGCTATCGGGCGAAAGCGTGGGGCGCGCCTTCCAGGTGGTTTCCTCGTAGTAAAAGCGGCGCATCGAGCCCTCTCCAGTGTTTCCGGGCTGGGCTAGCATCCGGTAGAAGCCGCCCGAGCCGTGCTTGTTGTCGCGGTTCGAGATGAAGATCAGCTCCTTGCCGTCGGGCGTCCAGGTGGGATGGATGTGCAGCGCCCACTCGCCATAGTAGACGGTCGGCGGTTCCAGCTTGAAATCGCGGGTGATCATCACCGGCTTGCCGGCCACGCCGCCGGCCAGGGGTAGGATGTAAATGTTGTAGTTGCCGTTGGGCCAAGTTGAGACATAGGCGAGCTGCTTGCCGTCGGGCGACCACTCGGGCTCCACGTTGATCGAGTTGCCGGAGGTAAGCGGCTTCGCGGATCCATCGGCAAGGTTCAACAGCTTCAGGTGGATCTGCTCGTCGAGGTCCGAGGTGTAGACGATCCACTGGCCGTCGGGCGACCAGGCGGGCATCCCGGCGTAGCCCCGGTCGGTGGTCAGCTCATAGGCGGTGGTTTCGCCCAGCTTGACGCGCCAGATGGAGCCCTTCATGGAGAAGGCGATCTCCTTGCCGTCGGGGGACCAGGAAGGGAAGTTGGGCCCATTGGTGATCTGGGGTAGGTAGCACTCAAGGGTGTAGGGCTCGCCGGTCATAATCTTCGAAAAGACACGGCGGCGCGTCTGGGCTGCGAGGAGCCCATTTGCCACAGAGGCACAGAGAACACAGAG
>JACQER010000160.1 GCA_016200465.1 Gammaproteobacteria bacterium
CCGGCGATTGCGAATCAAGGAGGCCACGCGCGTCACCATGACCGCCAAGGTGGCAATGATGGTCCAGACACCGTAAAAATATATCAGCGCCGGCGCCCGGTACGCGGCGTACGCGGTCGCCAGCAGGAAACCCGACGCCAGCCCGAACAGCGTGTAGTTTACGACCGTCAGCCACGTCGCCCATTCCTGGAGGAACTTGATGCAGGCGTAGATCATGCCGGTGCAAAGAAACAGCAAGAACGCCAGCGCCACGCCGCCGGCGCCGACGACGAGCGCCAGATCGCCGTGCAGCGTCGTCTCGATGCCGAAAATTCCGAGGCGCAAGCCGAAATGGTGAACCAGTCCATAGGCTGCCACCGCGACCATCAGCGCCGGCAACACGATTACTTCGCGCGACAACCATGAAGTGCGCCAGCGCGCCGCCGAGCGCCACGCGCGCTCCGGATGGCCGAGATGGAAGAACGACGCCACCAACCCGGCGATCAGGAGTGCCAGTGCGATGACGCTACCCGCCGTGTAGAAACTGTTTGGTTGCGCCGGCAACAGCTCAACGGTTGAATAAACCTGCTCGGTGTAAAGCGCCACGAAAAAACCCTGGCCAGTGCCGATCAGCGTTGTCAGAAAAATGACCGAGAAGGCGGGATGCATGCGTGATTCCTGATAGCGTTACCAGCTCGTGACGTCGTCGAGTGACGGCTCGCGCAAGTCCGGTTTGGGCTGCACACCTTCCTTCTTGAGCGGATTGTCGGCGCGCATCAGCTCATCGGCGTGGATCTTGATGCGCGTCTTGCGCCGCGGCAGATAATGGTTGGCCGGTTTGGTGCCCCACTCCGGCATGAGCGCGTAACCGCCGTTCTCGCTGATCGCGACCGATACCGCCGAGTCCGGATTATGCACGTCGCCGAACAGGCGCGCATTCGTCGGGCACGCGAGCACGCAGGCCGGTTTGCGCTGCGCCTCGGGCAACGCCGTGTCGTAAATACGGTCCACGCACAAGGTGCATTTTTTCATGACCTTCTGGTGCTCGTCGATTTCGCGCACGCCGTACGGGCAGGCCCACGAGCAGTATTTGCAGCCGATGCACTTGTCGTAATCGACCAGCACGATGCCGTCTTCCGGGCGCTTGTAGCTCGCGCCGGTGGGGCACACCGGCACGCACGGCGGGTCCTCGCAATGCAGGCAGGATTTCGGGAAATGCACGGTCTCGGTATTGGGAAACTCGCCTACTTCGAAGGTCTGCACCCGGTTGAAGAAGGTTCCGGTCGGGTCTTTGCCGTACGGACGATCGTCGGACAGATAACCGGCCTCGCCCGAGGTGTTCCACTCCTTGCAGCTGGTGACGCAGGCGTGGCAACCCACGCACACGTTGAGATCGATCACCAGAGCGAGTTGAGTCATATAAGACTAATCCCCCATGATTCTGCCGGCCACGTAGGCCAGCCAGTTTTTACGGCGCGTCGGCTCGCCAGGCACCGGAGGCAGCGGCGCGAACTGCGGCCAGGTCGTTTGTTCTTCCGCTGGATCGGCCTTGTAAAGACGCACGCGCACGTCGTACCAGCCGGCCTGGCCTGTCACCGGGTCGGAATTGGACAGATGCTCACCTTCCGGCTGCGGCGGCAGCTCTTCGGAAATCAGGTGATTGAGCAGGAAACCCTTGCGTGCTTCGTTCGCGCGCGGTTCAAGATTCCACGCGCCCGGCTGTTTGCCGATGGCGTTCCAGGTCCAGACCGTGCCGGGCTCGGTGGCCTCGCTGTAACGGCACATGCCGCGCACCTTGCCCCACGGCGACTCGACCCACACCCAGTCGCCGTCCTCGATGCCCTGGGCTGCTGCAGTCTTCGGATTCACGAACAGATAGTTGTGAGCATGAATCTGGCGCAGCCAGGCGTTTTGCGAATCCCATGAGTGGTACATCGCCATCGGCCGTTGCGTCACCGCGTTGAGCGGATATTTTCGTTTGTCGGTGAGCTGGGCCTCGATCGGTTCGTAGTAGAACGGCAACGGATCGAAATACGTTTCGATGCGCTTGCGCAAATGTTGCGGCGGTTGTTTTCCCTGGGTCTTGCCCTGCGCCGCGAGCCGAAACTGCTGCAGCACGTCCGAGTAAATGTGGATAAAAATTGGTTCGGCGTAACGCGTCAGTCGATGGCGCTGCGCCCATTCGAGATAACCCTTGTTCCAGTTGCGCATGTACTGGAACGACTTGGGCAACTCGTGGTGATACACGCAGTTGTTCTTTTCGTACATCTGCCACTGGTTCGGATTCGGTTCGCCCTTCATGAATTTCTCGCCGCCCTTACCGCGCCAGCCGGCGAGGAAACCGATGCCGGCGCCCGGCTCGATTTCGTAATTGATGATGAAGTCCGGGTAGTTCTTGTACTTGCGCTGCCCGCGCGCATCGACAAACGCCGGCAGCTTGAGGCGCGAGCCGAGCTCGATCAGCACTTCCTGAAACGGCTTGCACTCGCCCTTGGGCGGCACCACCGGGATGCGCACCGAATCCACCGGACCGTCGAACTCGGAGATCGGCCGATCGAGCATGCTCATGACGTCGTGGCGCTCGAGGTAAGTCGTGTCCGGCAGCACCAGATCGGCGTAGCTCACCATTTCCGACTGGAACGCATCGCACACGACGAGAAACGGAATCTTGAATTCGCCATTCTCATCCTTGTCGTTCAGCATCTGGCGCACCTCGACCGTGTTCATGGTCGAGTTCCACGCCATGTTGGACATGAAGATCAGCAGCGTGTCGAGCTGGTACGGGTCGCCGCGCCAGGCATTGGTGATGACGTTGTGCATCAACCCGTGCACCGACAGCGGATATTCCCAGGAAAAGGCCTTGTCGATGCGCACCGGCGTACCATCCTGGTCGACGAACAGATCGTCCGGGTCGGCCGGCCAACCGAGCGCCATACCATCCAGCGGCTTGCCGGGGCGCACGCCTTCCGGGCCCTTCGGCGTCTTGGCGCAGGGCGGGATCGGGCGCGGGAACGGCGCCTTGTGGCGGAACCCGCCCGGGCGGTCGATGGTGCCGAGGATGCTCATCAATATCGACAGCGCGCGTATCGTGTGAAAACCGTTCGAGTGCGCGGCCAACCCGCGCATGGCGTGGAACGCCACCGGGTTGCCGGTCACGGTCTCGTGGTCCCGGCCCCAGATATCGGTCCAGGCAATGGGCAGCTCGATCTTCTGGTCGCGCGCCGTCACGCCCATTTCATGGGCGAGGCGCTTGATGGTCTCCACCGGAATGCCGGTGATGGCGCTGGCCCACTCGGGCGTGTAGTCCTTGACGCGATCCACCAGTAGCTGGAACGACGGCTTGACCCTGGTGCCGTCCGGCAGCGCAAACTCACCGAGCAGGTAAGGATCGGCGCCCGCGGCATGCGTGACCACGGCCTTGTTCGTCAGGCGATCCCACCACAGCTTGTTCTGCGGATCGAAGCAACCCTCTTCCACCGGCACCTCGGCGCGCACGAACATGCCATATTCGCTCGAAGCCTTGTCCATGTTCACCAGCTGCGCGGCGTTGGTGTATTGCACCAGGAAATCGCGGTCGTACAGTCCCTGCTTGATGAGCGTGTGAATCAGCGCCAGAAACAGCGCGCCGTCGGTGCCGGGTTTGATCGGCACCCACTCGTCGGCGATCGCCGAGTAACCGGTGCGCACCGGGTTGACCGAGATGAACTTGCCGCCGTTGCGTTTGAATTTGGAAATGGCGATCTTGAGCGGATTACTGTGATGATCCTCGGCGGTGCCGATCATCACGAACAGCTTGGCGCGGTCGAGATCCGGTCCGCCGAACTCCCAGAACGATCCGCCGATGGTGTATATCATGCCCGCGGCCATGTTGACCGAGCAGAAGCCGCCGTGCGCGGCGTAGTTGGGCGTGCCGAACTGCTTGGCGAACAGGCCGGTGAGCGCCTGCATCTGGTCGCGCCCGGTGAACAACGCAAATTTTTTCGGATCGGTGGCGCGGATTTTCGCGAGACGTTCTTCCAGCATCGCGAACGCCTCGTCCCAGGAAATCGCCTCGAACTCGTTGGCGCCGCGCTCACTGCCTTGTTTGCGCCGGAGCGGCTTGGTCAGGCGCGCGGGCGAATGCTGCTTCATGATGCCCGAGGCGCCCTTGGCGCAAATCACGCCCTTGTTGATGGGATGATCGGGGTTGCCCTCGATGTAGCGCACCTCGCCGTCCCTGAGGGTGACGCGGATGCCGCAGCGGCAGGCGCACATGTAGCATGTGGTGTTCTTGGTCTCGCTACGGCCGGAAGGAATTTGGGTCATGGGAACTGGGTCAATCCAGAAAGATCGTCGAACACGAGAATACTGACCCCGGTTACGATACTAAGCCCGGAAAGCAATCGCAATTAACAATATTCAATGCGGCAACAAAAATTACTAGTGCGACCGCCGTGGAATCTCCCCGCGGAATCACGGGAATATCAACCCGGCCTTCATGTCGGCTTCCCGACAACGCCGGATTAGTCTGAAGATTCGACCTCGTAGCGAACCCACAGATGATGTTCGCCGCCCGGCGCGATGGTGACGACATCGTCCGCGGCGTTGGTGCTCTCCACGCAAACCATGTCGAGATAACCGTTCTCGCCGAAGTCGCCCATCTTGACCGACTTTTCGATCCACGGGTTCCACACCACGCTCGAGCGGCTGCCGCGCTTGCGAATGCGTATGCGGCGCCGGAAGCCCGGATCGTCGATGACACAATCGGCGCTTGACTCGAGATAGATACGGTCGGTCTCGGCGCTGATCGTCACCGCGCCGCTCTGCTGCTTGCGCCTGCCGCCGTCCACCTTGTCGAGGTAAGGACAGCCTTCGAGACCGCGTATCGTCACCCGGCGCACGTCGCTCACCTGGAAATAGGTATGCAGGGCATCGCCGATGGTGATCGCGCTGCGGTCGGCGTTGCGCGTCACGAGATCGATCTCGAGCGCCGCACCCACGGTGATGCGGCACTCGACCAGCGTGGCGTGCGGCCATTGGGCGTGGGTGGCCTCGTTCTGGATCAGGCGGAAGTCGAGGCGCGTGGCGCCGTCGGCCAGCGACTGCGCGCCGATCACCTCCCACGGCACGGTGCGCGCGAACCCGTGCGCCGGCAACGCGGCATTGCTCGCATGCGGCCCGAACCACGGCCAGCATATCGGCACGCCGCCGCGGATCGACTTGCCGGGCGCGAACCTGGCGGCGCGCGACAGCCATATCACCGGCTTGTGCCCGCGCGGTGTCCAAGTCATGAGATGCGCGCCTTGCAAGGCGATGCTGGCGCTTCCTTGAGAATTGGTCACTTCCGCCACGGCCAGCCCACCGGGACCTTCCCTGAAAATCACCCGGCCGGAAAGGCCGAAGCGCGCGTTCAGCGCCGAAAAGTCAGTCATGCCGCAAAATCCTCCGGGATGTGTCTTTCAATTATTGATTGCTCGCGCTTCATCACGCCACCGGATTCTCGAGCGTACCGATGGGATCGATGCTGATGGTCACCGCATCGCCCTTCTTCAGAAATCTGGGCGGCTTGAAACCCATGCCGACGCCGGCGGGCGTGCCGGTGGCGATGACATCGCCCGGCGCTAGCGTCAGGGTGCGTGACAAGGTTTCAATCAGCGTCGGGATGTCGAAAATCAGGTCCGAAACCAGTGCGTCCTGACGCAGTTCGCCATTCACCCGCGTCTGCACGCGCAATGCCCTCACGTCCGGCGCCTCGTCGGCGGTCGCAATCACCGGACCCATGGGACAGAAACCGTCGAGGCTCTTGCCGAGAAACCACTGCTGATGCCGGCGCTGCAACGCGCGCGAGGTGACGTCATTAATAATGGTGTAACCGAACACATGCCGCATCGCCTCGGCGCGCGCGATGCCGCGTCCGCCGTGACCGATCACCACCGCGAGCTCGCCTTCGTAATCGGCGGTGCTCGTCGGATCGAGCCAGGCGGGGATCGGTTCGCCCGGTCCGATCACCGACGTAGTCGCCTTGGTGAAAAAAATCGGGAGTTCGGGAATGGCCTCGGCGCCACCGCTCTTCAGGCCCGTCGTCTGCAATTCCTGCGCGTGTTCGCGATAGTTCTTGCCGACACAGAATATATTGCGCGCCGGCCGCGGGATCGGCGCCGTCAGCCGGACCTGCGCCAGCGGCAACTGTCCCGTGCCGCTCGCCAGGGCGCGCC
This sequence comes from Gammaproteobacteria bacterium, assembly GCA_016200465.1. GTDB lineage: Bacteria > Pseudomonadota > Gammaproteobacteria > Acidiferrobacterales > Sulfurifustaceae > Sulfuricaulis. The sequence continues at coordinate 6,174 of JACQER010000160.1, forward strand.
GCGCCTCCGTCAGCCCTGCTTCGCCCAGGCCAATGAACGCCACCATGTCCTGCGGCAGTCCCGGCGCGACACGCGACAAATCCACCGCCTCGCCGCGCGCGCGATCGAGCAGGCCGATCCGGCTCTTGCCGGCTTCAATAAAGGTGACGAGCAACATGGTTTTACCGGGATTCCGGAAACTTCAAGAATACACCGCACACCCCGATAAATCATGACCAGACAATCTGGTTGCGTCCGGCTTGGGAAATTCCGTCAGTACCGCTTGAGATAACAACCGGACATTGCTCCCGGCAACTGTTACCGGTCAAAACCCCGCACATCCTGCAACAGCACGCCGAGACCGAGATATTCCTTGCTGCTGGCCGGCACGAATTCCTTCATCTTGAAGCGCTCGAGCAGGGGCGCGGCGGCGGTCCGGCCCTCGTCCGAGAGCAGCGCGCGATAGATCTTCTGCTGCATCTCCGGCGGAATCCGCGGACCGGCGCTCAGCGCCTGATTGGGCAACGGTTCGCTCTGGTAAACCACGCGCGTCGCATGCGCCTCCTTGTCCAGTTCGGCTGCCATTTTTGTCTGCAGAATCGCGGCGACGCATTTCCCGGACACCACATCTTTGTATGCCGCGGCGAATCCCTGAGTATTGATAATCATGGGCTGACGCGCGGGGTTCTTGAATTCATAGAGCACCGTGAGCGTCGCCAGATTCGGCGGCGCATGCGCGCAGATGGTGCGTCCGGCGAGTTGCTGGATGGAATTGAACCGGGTGTCAGCCTGTTTCACGATCACGACAAAGCTGAGGTTTCCGGGAAACTTCACCAGCGGCACATGCCCCAGTTTGGCCATGCGCCAGCCGACGAAATGCGGTCCGTCGAAAACCAGATCGTAGGTCCCCTTCTGCATTTCCTTCTGGTAGCTCAGCCAGTTGTCCGAATACCGGTAATCGACTTTCTGGCCAGTCACCTTCGACAGGTACTCCGCCAGCGGCGCATAGGAATCCGCGCCGCCGGATTGCGTTTCGCGCGGCGGCGCGCTGAACACGAGGTTCGCCGCGGCGGGCGCGCTGAATATTGCGAGAAACACCAGAAACAGAGCGACTGGATATCGTTGAGGCATAAGGCTCCTGGACAGGCTGATTCGTCGTCAATGATTTGTGGTGGATGGCCGCATGGCAGGACGGTAATTTATCGGCTGTAATACACGCCACCTCCCCTGCACCAAGTATAGACAACGCCCCGGAGCAAAAGCCCGCCAGGGTCGCGGGCTTGCGCGATGAACGTGAGGGTAATTTTATTCCCTGCCGATTCAAAATAACCGGCAAACGACTTATGCCACGTCTTTCGTGGCCTGCGATACGAAAACGCCGCCGATGACCGCTATCGCCATGGGTGCGCGCAGCTCGGCGCCGGGCCCGAGAGCGAGCGCCAGCGGCAAGGCGGCGGCGATGGTGGCGATCGACGTCATCAGGATCGGGCGCAGGCGTATCGGGCAGGCCTCGAGCAGCGCCGCGCGCACCGACGCCTCGCCACGCGCGCGCACCTGGTTGGTGAAGTCCACCAGCAGAATGGAGTTTTTCTTGACGATGCCCATCAACAGGATCAGACCGATGAAGCTGAAGATGTTGAGCGAATTGCCGAACGCTAGCAGCGTCAGGAACGCGCCGGACATGCTGAACGGCA
>JACQER010000169.1 GCA_016200465.1 Gammaproteobacteria bacterium
TTCGGCGACGATCGTCTGGGATGGGTCGCGGCGGAACAGTTACGGGATTTCTTGCACCTGAATGCAGGGCCGGAACGGATCGTGGTCTCGATTCTGGACCGGCCCGGCGCTATGTTGCTGGCGCAATGGAAAGAGACGGACGAAGTGATCGTGATCGATGCCATGCGTTCCCGTTCCGCGCCAGGGACGTGGCGGCGGCTTGCTGTCGATGATCTGGCGCTTTCGTATCCGGCCACGTCGCACGGCTTTGGCGTGGCCAGCGCCCTGGAGCTCGCTCGCGAGCTCGGGAATCTTCCGCGCCGGTTGTGCGTGTATGGAATCGAGATTGACGCCTCCTGGCCCGGACCCGGCCTGAGCCCGGCCGTGGCAGCGGCCATGCCGGCTCTGGTGCGTGAAGTCGAGGCGGAAGTGGCGCGGCGGATCGTTTGTTCCTCGCCGGACCTCAAGGCCGGAGTCTCCTGAATCGGCCGTTTTCTGCCGGAAGTTCTCAGTTATCGGGAGCGTTTCCCGCTGTGACGTCCCGGGCCGTGACATCAATCCGGTTTATCCCGGAAAACCATTCCAGATCAGTTAAATAGACCTGCCTTGCCGTACCTTGTCAGCGCCGAAATCCTGCGCAAATGGCATGAATGCTGCAATACCTACAGGAGGTCGGGGTGCGTCGCTCCGGCCGTTCAGCAGCAGAACCAAGGTGGGACTTTGACGAATTTCAGGATGGTATCGCTCACGCCCGCGGCCAGGCATTCACGGGAGCGGCGTAATGCACTTTTTCTTTCCAGAGCCGGACGGTGGCGGACGGTATGCCTGTTGCTCATGTTCGGCGCGCTTTTGTCGGGTTGTTTTGCCACGGCACCCGCGCCGGCGCCGTCGGGGATCGCGGTGCTCCTGAGCGACGGCTCGCCGGCTTTTACCGGTGTGCAGCGCGAGCTCCGGAAAAAATATCCGCAGCCGATGGAAGCCTACACGCTGGGCAACGAGACCGGCTACTCCGCGGTACAGAAAAAAATTCAATCGGCCCCTGAGCCCGTGGTCGTGGCGATCGGTCTTCCCGCGGCGCGCGTGGCGCGCGGACTCGTGGGCAAGAAAGTGATCTTCTGCCAGGTGTTCAACTACGAAGACGAGGATCTGGTGACGTCGTGGATGAAGGGTGTGGCCGCGACCGCGCCGGTGCGCGAGCAGTTCCGCGTCTGGAAGTCGCTGTACCCGAAGCTGTCCCGGGTCGGCGTCATCACCGGAAAAAGCCTGCATGGCCTGATGAAGGAAGCACAGACGGCCGCGGGTGAATACAAGATCAGGCTGGAGCGCGTCGAGGTGAGATCGGACAAGGAGACGATTTACGCTTACAAGCAACTTGCGCCGAAAATAGAAGGGCTGTGGCTGGTGCCGGACAATCGCGTGCTGAGTCGCGACGTGATCCGCGACATCATGGCGCACAGCGTCAAGGAAGGAAAACAGGTGGCGGTGTTCGGACACGAGCTGCTCAGCCTGGGTGGGCTGATCAGCACCGAAACCGGTTATGCGGATATCGCCGAACAGGTGCTGGCGCGCGTCAGGCAGGCGCAGGAGGCTTCGGGTGTGCCGGGCGAACCGGTCATGCCGTTGACTCGCGCGGTCATCAGGATCAACTCGGTCATGGCGAAACGGCTCAATATCGCGATTCCCGGAACCTTGAGAGGACTGGCCCATGCGCCGTGAATGGAAAACCATGATCGGACATTGGACCGGTCATCTGGCGGATGCGAATCTGTGGCGACGGCTGGTGCCGGGGCTCGGTGGCAGCAGTCTCGTCAGCCGGCTTCTCGGGTTGCTGATGCTGGGCGCCGTGGCGGTTTATCTGATCGTCAATATCGGTCTGTGGTGGACATCGAGCCGGCTGATCGAGGATAACCTCGAGAAACAGGCGGTACGCTGGCTGGCGGAACTGGACGAACTCGGAACGCCGCTTTATGCATCGCAGGGCGGCCGGCAGATCGCCAACATAGACAAGCGCATCCGGCATTTTCCGGAAATCGCCTTCATCCGTTACTACGACGCCTCCGGCAGCAAGGTTCTCGGCGAGGCCGGCGATTTGCAAGGCAGGGAAATTCCGCCGCTCAGGCCGGAACAGCTGGCGAGACTGCAGCAGCCGCCCGCCGGCGTGGACAGAAACTATCTGGTCGACCGTTCGCTCCTGGGTAGCGCCTACCTGCGGTTCATTTCGCCGATTCGCGTCAAATCGATACGTTCGGACGGGCTGCTCAACTTCAGTCTCGACAGCGACAAGGCCGAGAACGAGAAGATCATCGGTTACATCGACCTCAGCATCGACTCGGGCTACTACAAGGAACAGATGATCCGCAGCATGGCCTCCGGCAGCCTGATCATCGCTGTATTGCTCCTGTTCGCGATGTTTTTCGGCAGTCGAATGATCCGGAGCGCACTGGCCCCGTTGACCGAACTGCAGATCCCGCTCGAGCGGCTGGCGCGCGGCGAGATCGATGTTGACGTGAAACTGGCGAAGGACAGGGAGATCGCGGTCATCGGCGACGCGCTGAACACCACCATCCGCGCGTTGAAGGACCGCGACGAAACGCTGCGAAAGATGGCGGAGAGCGACCCGCTCACCGGCCTCGTGAACCGCAGTTATTTCCTGCGCGAGCTGGAAAGGGAAATCGAGCATGTCTCGCACGATGCCGTGGAAAGCGCCGTGTTCTTCATCGACCTCGACCAGTTCAAGTACATCAACGACACGCTCGGGCACGCCGCCGGCGACAAACTGCTGGTCCGCGTCGCCGAGCTGCTGAAATCACGGGTGCGCGAAAATGACGTGGTGTCGCGCTTCGGCGGCGACGAGTTCACGGTGCTCGCGCGCAGCGTTTCGCGCGAGGGCGCGGTGGACATGGCGAATGCGTTCAACCAGATCACGCGCGACATGCGCCTATCGGAAGGCGACAAGGTGTTCAGCGTGAATTGCAGCATCGGCATCGCCATGATCCGGCCGGGACGGGACACCGCCGCGGAAGTGCTGTCGCACGCCGACATGGCCTGCTTCGACGCCAAGTCGCACGGGCGCAACCGCTTTCAGATGTATGAAGAGAGTGGCGAGGGCAAAAAGGAAATGGCCCAGGACATCGGCTGGTTCCAGCACATCAAGCAGATCATCGAGCAGGACCGCTTCCGCCTGGTCTACCAGCCGATCGTCAACGTGCTCAACCCCGAAAAGGAATCTTACGAAGTGCTGCTGCGCATGCCGGGCCCGAACGGCGATCTGGTGCTGCCGTCGATTTTTCTCCCCGTGGCGCAGCGTTTCGGCCTGATGGCGGACATCGACCGCTGGGTGATCACCCATGCGCTGAAGGCGCTGGCGGAGTTCCGCGCCGCCGGGCGCGACGTCGTCTTCTCGATCAATCTCTCGGGCCAGTCGCTGGAGGATGCCTCCATGCTGCAGCTGATCCGCGACCAGCTGGAACGTAACCGTGTCCCGCCGGGATGCGTGATCTTCGAGATCACCGAGCAGACCGCGATGCGCTACCTGGAGAAGGCGCAGCGCCTGATCCAGGGGCTGGTGGACATCGGCTGTCGTTTCGCGCTCGACGATTTCGGCACCGGCTTCAGCTCGTTCAGCTACCTCAAGCATCTGCCGGTGGAATTCATCAAGATCGACGGTTCCTTCGTCAAGAACATGGCGCGGAACACGATCGACGAGACGATGGTGCTTTCCATCATCCAGATCGCCCGTTCGCTCGGGAAACAGACGATCGCCGAGTTCGTCGGCGACGAAAAAACCATCGCCATGCTCAAGGCGTCAGGCGTGGATTACCTGCAGGGGTTTTACATCGGGGTGCCGTCGGAACGGCTGCCGACGAATCTGCGCGTGGTATCGGATACGAAGAAGAACGCGGGCTGACGGCGGTGCCGGATTAATCCCTGGTCTTGTCTTTTTTGATCATGGCGTACGCCGAGTGGTTGTGGATGGATTCGAAGTTTTCCGATTCCACCACGTAGGCGTCGATGCGTTCGTCGGCGTTCAGTTTCGCCGCCACGTCGCGCACCATGTCTTCCACGAACTTGGGGTTCTCGTAGGCCTTTTCGGTGACGTATTTCTCGTCCGGCCGCTTCAGCAGGCCGTAGAGCTGGCAACTGGCCTGGTTTTCCACCAGGTCGATCAGGTCCTCGATCCACACGAAGGTGTTGGTGCGCACCGTCAGCGTCACGTGCGAGCGCTGGTTGTGGGCGCCGTACTCGGAGATCTCCTTGGAACAGGGGCACAGGCTGGTGACCGGCACCACCACCTTGATCGTCATGACATCGTGGCCGCCGCGGATCTCGCCGACGAAGGCAACCTGGTAATCCATCAGGCTCTTCACGCCGGACACCGGCGCGGCCTTGTTGATGAAATACGGGAAACTCATTTCGATGTGGCCGGTATTGGCTTCCAGGCGCCGGCTCATCTCCGCCAGCATGTCCTTGAATGACTCGACTGAAATCTCCATGTCGTGGGAATTCAGGATTTCCACGAACCGCGACATGTGCGTGCCCTTGAAGTTGTGCGGCAGCTCCACGTACATGTTGAAGCTGGCGATGGTGTGCTGCACGCCCTGGGAGCGGTCCTTGACCAGCACCGGGTGGCGGATGTCCTTGATGCCGACCTTGTCGATCGGCAGGTGGCGCAGGTCCGGGCTGCTCTGGACGTCGGCGATTTCAACGGATTCGGTTTTGCTCTTCAGTTTCATTACGGGTCTCTCTACTTCATCAGCGGCCGCCAATGATGTAGTAGTTGAGTGATCCAGTCAAGATTAGGCGGTTTCGCGCTGTGCCGGGGGTTCCGCCGGGACGTGACGCAGAATCGTACGCCGGATGCCGGCGGCGTCCAAGCCGCATTGCGCCAGCTGTTCGCGGTGGTCGCCGTGCTCGATGAAACGGTCCGGCAGCCCGAGATTGACGACGCGCGTCGGCATGGCCGCCATGACCAGGCATTCGTTGACGGCGCCGCCGGCGCCGCCGGCGACCACGTTCTCCTCGATCGTGATCAGCAGTTCGTGCGTGCGCGCCAGTTCCCGCACCAGCTCCTCGTCCAGCGGTTTCACGAAACGCATGTTGACCACGGTGGCGTTGAAGGCCGCGCCCGCTTCCAGCGCCGGCGCCAGCATGCTGCCGAAGGCGAGCAGGGCGATGCGCTGGCCTTCGCGCCGCACCTCGGCCTTGCCGATGGGCAGCGTCTGCAGCGCCGGGTCGACCGCCACGCCCGGGCCGGCGCCGCGCGGGTAACGCACCGCCGCCGGGCCGTCGAGTTGGAAACCGGTGGTGAGCATCTGGCGGCATTCGTTCTCGTCCGCCGGCGCCATGACCGTCATGTTCGGCAGGCAGCGCAGATAGGAAAAATCGAAACTGCCGGCGTGGGTCGCGCCGTCCGCGCCCACCAGTCCGGCGCGGTCGATCGCCAGCAGCACCGGCAGGTTCTGCAGGCAGATATCGTGGATCAACTGGTCGTAGCCGCGTTGCAGGAAGGTGGAGTAAATCGCGACCACCGGCTTCATACCGTCGCAGGCCAGTCCGCCGGCGAAGGTCAGCGCGTGCTGCTCGGCGATGCCGACGTCGAAGTAGCGCGTCGGGAAACGTTCCGAGAACTGGACCAGCCCCGAGCCCTCGCGCATCGCCGGCGTGACGCCGACCAGGCGCACGTCGCGCGCGGCCATGTCGCACAGCCAGTCGCCGAATACCTGCGTATAGGTTTTGCCCGCGGGCTTTTTCTCCATCTTGCCGGTGGCCGGATCGAACGGCGTGACGCCGTGGTACACGATGGGATCGCCCTCGGCCGGTTCGTAGCCCTTGCCCTTGCGCGTGACGACGTGCAGGAAGCGCGGGCCCTTGAGGCCGCGCAGGTTGCGCAGCATGCGGATCAGCGCGTGCAGGTTGTGCCCGTCCACCGGTCCGAAATAGTTGAAACCCAGTTCCTCGAACAGCGTGCTCGGCATCACCATGCCTTTCATGTGTTCCTCGACGCGCTTGGCCAGTTCCCACATCGGCGGGATCGTGGACAGCACGGTTTTCGAGCCTTCGCGCATGTGGCTGTACACCCGGCCCGAGAGAATGCGCGCCAGGTATTGCGACATCGCGCCGACGTTGGGCGAGATCGACATGTCGTTGTCGTTGAGGACGACCAGCAGGTTCGCGTCCATGTTGCCGGCGTTGTTGAGCGCCTCGAACGCCTGGCCGCCGGACAGCGCGCCGTCGCCGATGACCGCCAGCACCTGGCGTTCGGAACCGGTGCGCGCCGCCGCCACCGCCATGCCGAGCGCGGCGCTGATCGAGGTGCTCGAATGGCCGACGCCGAAGGTGTCGTATTCGCTTTCGTCGCGGCGCGGAAAGCCGGAAATGCCGCCGGTCTGGCGCAGCGAACCCATGCGCTCGCGGCGCCCGGTCAGGATCTTGTGCGGATAGGTCTGGTGGCCCACGTCCCAGACCAGCCGGTCCTCGGGCGTATTGAACACGTAATGCAGCGCGATGGTGAGTTCGACCGTGCCCAGCCCCGCGGACAGGTGACCGCCGGTGCGCGACACGCTGCCGATCAGGAACTCGCGGATTTCCTGAGCGAGGGCGGGAAGATCGTCTTCCTTGAGCCGCCGCAGATCTTCCGGACTATTAATAGTTTCCAGAAAATGGCGGGCGTGAGGGGATTTTTTGCTCATTGGCGGCGTTCGATGATAAATCCGGCCAGCTCGGCCAATATGGCGCCATTATCCCCCAAAGGCGCGAGGCTTTCGAGAGCCTGTGCGTGCAGCGTTTTGGCGCGGGCCTTGGCCTCGGACAGCCCCATCAAAAGCGGGTAGGTGGGCTTGCCGCGCTCCCGGTCGACCCCGGGTTTTTTCCCGAGTGTCTCCGCGTTTCCCTCCACGTCCAGGATGTCGTCGGTGATCTGAAACGCCAGGCCGATGGCGCGGCTGTAGTTTTCCAGCGCGGTCAGTTTTTCCGCCGCCACGTTCTCACGGGCGAGCGCGCCAAGCAGAACCGAGGCGTGGATCAGCGCGCCGGTTTTGCGCCGGTGCATGTCTTCGAGCTGCGGAAGCGTCAGCGTCTTGCCGCCGGAAGCGAGATCGATCGCCTGGCCGCCGGCCATGCCGCGCGAGCCGGCGGCTTGCGCCAGGATCGCGATCATGCGCAGACGTTGCGCCGCGCTCAGCGCCGATTCGTTGGCCAGGATCTCGAACGCGCAGGATTGCAGCGCATCGCCGGCAAGCAGCGCCGTGGCCTGGTCGAAGGCCTTGTGACAGGTCGGTTTGCCGCGACGCAGGTCGTCGTCGTCCATGCACGGCAGGTCGTCGTGCACCAGCGAGTAGGCGTGGATCAATTCGATCGCGCAGGCCGGTGCATCGAGCGCGCCGTCCGGTGCGCCGACCGCCTCGCCGGTGGCGTACACCAGGCTGGCGCGCACGCGCTTGCCGCCGTCGAGCGTGGCGTAGCGCATGGCCGCGTGCAGATGCGCGGGCGCTTGCGCGGCGGAGGGCAGGCGCGAATCCAGCGCGCGCTCCACGCGCGCCTGGAAACGCCTGAGGCGATCGGCAAAAGATGACAATGCGGGGTTACTCGTCTTCGTCTCGCAGCGGCTCGGCGACCAGTTCGCCGTTCTTGCTTACCAGTTTTTCGACGCGTTGTTCGGCGTCCTTGAGGCCCTGCTGGCAGGCGCGCGTCAATTCGATGCCGCGCTGAAACGATTTCAGCGCTTCTTCCAGCGTCTGTTCGCCGGATTCCATTTTTTCCACGATCTTTTCCAGTTCCGCGAGCGCGGCCTCGAAGTCGGGTTGGGTGCTGGACTTTTTCGCCACCGGGCCTCCGAAAGGCATATGCAAAAAAGGGTTAAGCTAACGCAATGCTGTCAGGGGCGTCAATTTACCAGATTCCCGCCGGCGCGGGATGCGCCGCACACGTTGACCTGAATCAAGGTTGCCGCGCCGTCCGCCTGCTACGAATGGCGCCATTCGTGGATGTTCCGGGAGAAGTTTTTCGGCATGCGATATTTACGTCTGGCCGGGCAGTGGCTGTTCCTGCGTCTGGAGAAGGTATTCAACGCGGTTTTCGGCGACCGCCTCAATCCGCTGTATCACCTCGGCGCGATCGCCTACTTCATGACATGGGTGGCGGTGGCGACCGGTGTTTATCTCTATGCTTTCTTCGACACCGGCGTCAAGGAAGCCTACAACTCCGTCGAGCACATCACGCGCCATCATTGGTACGCCGGACAAGTCGTGCGCGGCCTGCACCGCTACGCCTCCGACGGCATGGTGCTGGCGATGGGCCTGCACCTGCTGCGCCACTTCGCGTTCGATCACTACCGCGGCTTCCGCTGGTTTTCCTGGATCACGGGCGTCATCGTGCTGTGGATCGTCTATGCCTCCGGTATCAGCGGTTTCATGCTGCCGTGGGATCGCCTGGCGCAGTTCGTCGCCACCGCCACGGCCGAATGGCTCGACTGGCTGCCGCTGTTCTCCGAGCCGATGGCGCGCAATTTCCTGCGCGAGGGCAGCGTCAACGACCGCCTGTTTTCGCTGCTGACGTTCATGCACATCGGCATTTCGCTGATCCTGCTGCTGGTGCTGTGGATCCACACGCAGCGCGTCGCCAAGGCCGAGACCAATCCGCCGCGACGGCTGGCGGCGCCGTTGCTGCTGGCGCTCGTTACGCTGACGCTGGTCTGGCCGGTGTGGAGCCAGGGCCCGGCGAACCTCGACGCGGTGGTCACCCACCTCAAGCTCGACTGGTTTTATCTTTCAGCGTACCCGCTGATTTACGCCTGGTCGCCGAAACATCTGTGGTGGCTCGTGATCGGCGGTTCCGGCTTGCTGCTCTTGTTGCCGTGGCTGCCGCCGCAACGCCGGCGTGCAGGCAAGGAATTCCAGATCACCCTCCGTCCCGGCGACGAGACTGTGGCAGCCAGACCGGGCGAAACCATCCTCGAAACCGGCCTGCGCGCCGGCATCGCGTTGCCGTTCGAATGCCGCAGCGGCGGTTGCGGCGTGTGCAAGTGCGCCGTGCTGCAAGGCACGGTGGATCACGGCGTGTACCAGGAGAGCGCGCTGACGGAGGAAGAGCGGCGCGCGGGCAAGGTCTTGATGTGTTGCGCCACGCCGCTGTCCGATCTCGATCTTGAATGCGAAAACATCGGCGTGGTGCGCGACATCCCGATCCGGACCTTCATGGCGCGGGTGGAGAAACTGCAACAGCTTACGGATGACGTCATGCGCGTGCTGCTCAAGTCGCTCGACCCGGAACCGATCCGGTTCCACGCCGGGCAATACATCAATATCGTGCTCGAGGACCGCGAGCGGCGCGCGTTTTCCTTCGCCACCGCGCCGCACGAATCCGAATTGATCGAACTGCACGTGAAGCTGGTTCCCGGCGGCGCATTCACGACCTGGGTCTTCAATGCCATGAAGGAGGGCGATACATTGCGCTGCGAAGGACCGTTGGGTTCATTCTATCTGCGCGAGGACAGCGACCGGCCGATCATTTTCGTCGCCGGTTCCACCGGCTTCGCGCCGGTGAAGAGCATGGTCGAGTACGCCTTCCACGCCGGCCTCAAGCGGCCGATGTATCTCTACTGGGGCGTGAAGTCGGTCGCGGATTTTTATATGAAAGAGTTGCCCGAACAATGGGCGCGCGAACACGACAATTTCAAATTCATTCCGGTGCTCTCCGAGCCGGCGCCTGGCGACAACTGGACCGGGCGCACGGGAACGGTGCACGAAGCCATTTTGCAGGATTTCCCGGACATGGCGGGATGCGAAGTCTACGCCTGCGGTTCGGTCGGCATGGTCGAGTCGGCGCATTCCGCTTTTCTGCAAAAGGGCATGACCGGCGACCGCTGCTTCTCCGACGCGTTCAATTTCGCGCCGCACATCAAGGGGCAGGGCGCCGAGATCGTGAAGACCACAGCCTGAGCGTCCACCGCCTCGAACCACTCGCGCTGATTGCTCACCGTAATGGTGCCTGGGCGGACGCACCGCACTGGTATGGTGCGGGATAAGAGAAGTAACGGGCCTTTGCGTTCAAGATAATTTTCTTACGGGCCTTTGCGTTCAAGATAATTTTCCTGTTTTTGCTCCCACCCTGCGTTGCTTCATGCGCATTTCTCATGCGGTTCCGCCGCTTAACTGTTTTGTCATATTTCCCCGCCCCGTCCGTGGATAGGAAAGGACGGACTAGCATGAAATTTGCTTGGAATTACGGGGAAAAATTTTTAGTCAGGGAAATAACAACCATGACATGGCTGAATGAAACCATCAAAGCGCAGCGCGCCATGCTGGCGGCGCGTCTGGAAACGCCCATGGCCGTGCTGGCTGAACTGTGCGCCAGGTCATGGCTCGATCGCGACAGGCTGGATGAGATCCTGTGTGCGGCGCTGGTGGACATGCCCGTTTGCCGGCTCCTCTATGCGATCGACACGAACGGCAGGCAGGTGAGCTCCAACGTCGGCCGGGACGCGATCGACCGCGGCAAATACGGACAGAATCTCTCGCGCCGTCCCTACCTGTCGAATGCGATACCTTATAAGGGATTCCTGCTGTCCGACGTGTACCTCAATTCACCGCCCGACCGGCGCTCCTGCGTCACCGCCGTCCAGGCGGTGGCGGACGGTTCGAACATGCTCGGGTTCGTCGCGGCGGATTTTTATCTGCGCGACCTGCCGCAGCTCGAACGGCGTGCCACGTCGGGCCAGAGCGCATGGCGCCAGATCAAGGGTGACCCCGCCATCCGTGACGCTCTGTTTCAGCAACGGCGGGCGAAGAGCGCGATGGACGAGCGGCTCGACGACGTGATCGCCATCATGGATGAGCTGATCTGCGATCGCGGCGTGTTTCACGGCAAGCTGCATTTTTCCAGCTCACGCGCCACGCTGTGGCTGACGGACGATCCGTTTCGCTATCGCGTGCACGTGCTCGACGAAATCATCGACCCCTCGATCTGCCTGGCCTATCCGAGCCAGATCTATTCGGATCAGACCGCCGTGCCGCCGGCCCTCGTGCGCCCCGTGTTCGAGCGGTTCAAGCTGTTGCGCAACGCGGACGAAAACATTTACCTGCGCTCCGGCTCTCTTAATGTCATTAACGGGATGGTGGGGCTGACCTTTTCCTGTGACGGTTCGCATTACATGCCCGTGGACGAATTCCTGGCCAAGGACGACAGCTTCTGGTTCGGTTCATTGCCGCGATGACAGAACGACTGCGGATAGCATGGCGGTTCAATTCTGTGCTGACAAAATGGAGGTGCTCAACGTCGGCTATCGACCCGTTCCAGGCCGTCGTCCGGCATGAACGACCTTCCGGAAACCAGACAATCAACTCTTGAAATATGCGACAGCCGTAGGCCGTCAGGCGTTGCTGTAAAGCCCCATATCGGCCCGCACCCCCAGTTTCTGCATGAATGTCGTTGGATCAAAGCCTTCCTCCGCGTATTTCTTTTGTACCAGTTTTTTCGCAGCAACCATCGCCTCGGCGTTCTCCCACTCGACCACCGTCACCACGTTGAACTCACCGGAGCCTCCCGTTTGGGTCAGCACCAGATTCTGTTGGCACCCCGGCATGGTGCCCAGCATCCGTTGGATGCGGTGCACTCGTTCGATGAACGCCGGCAACGCGTTCGCTGACACGACAAATCTGTCGATACGAAACACTGATGCCGCGGCACTGGCCGATGAATGACTTGGTTCGTTTGGCATTCTGAAGACTCCTGTAGAGTGCTGGCTTGATCGCCTGCCGGAACGGTAGTATAAAACCTCAAGTAAAGTTTAGGTCAAGGATAGCCCCATGAAGATGACGCTGGAACAGGCCGGGATTTCTCCCACGCTCTCCGTGGGCGAAGTGGCGCGTCGCAGCGGCGTGTCCGTGTCCACCCTGCATTTCTACGAGGCCAAAGGGCTGATCAGCAGCCGTCGCACGCCAGGCAACCAGCGCCGCTATACGCGCGACGTGTTGCGGCGCGTGGCGGTCATCCGCGTCGCCCAGCGAGTAGGCATCGCGCTGGCTGACATCGCGGCGGCCTTGGCCACGTTGCCCGCGAGCTCCGCGCCGAGTCGCGCGGACTGGGCGCGACTGTCCGCCGCTTGGCGGACCGATTTGGATGAACGCATCGCTCAACTCCAGAAGTTGCGCGACACGCTCGACGACTGCATCGGTTGCGGTTGCCTGTCCATTGATCGTTGTCGGTTGCGTAACTCTTACGACAAGTTGGCAGCGAAGGGACCGGGTCCTCAGCGCCTGTGGGTTAGACGCTAAGTCGCCGACTGAACACCTGCACCTCAACAAAGCGAACGTTGAACCGTGCGAAAGCACGTTCTCGCGACCGACTGCTCATGGCCGATCGCTGCCATTTCCGGACCTTTAAGTGGATTCTGCCGTAGCGGGTGTTTGCCGTCGTGGATTCAGACGCAGAAATTTTTCTATGAAAATATCGCGCTCTTCCAACAGCGCTTGGGTATATTTTCCGTTTCTGGGGGTAAGCCGGATATAGTTGCGCAGGATCAGTTGCGCGCGCTTGGCCTTGTATGTCTTGAGATAAGGCCTGACTTGTTCAAGAACGTCAAGCGCCTGCCGGTTGCTGATAGCGTAGGTGACGCTAGGTGTGTGATTGTCTCGGTAGGTGCATTTATTGGTTATGCGTCCAGCGCCTATTACTTTTAGGACATATCTCAGCAACGGAGGTTCGGTGCTGCTGATGCTGACCATGAGCTGACGATGTTCGCCACGGTGTTTTCTAGTTAGTGCAATAGTACCTTCGCCGTCAATCAGTCCAGCGATGTAAGCCGCTTCTTCGGGTGAGAGTTGTTTGACTTTTTTGTATATCGCCATTTCCGTGGCTGATGTGTTATTTCAGCCACTATACAAAACAAAACCCCTAACCGAAACCGGTCAGGGGTTTTTACTGGTGGAGGTGGCGGGACAGTTGTTCCATATCTTTCGATACGGCCTGGACTATGCCTTCACCAAAAATCGGGGTCAGAGTCGAATTTTTCCGAACCCGTTACAGCTCGAAAAACAACTTACAAAAATCGACTCTGACCCCAATTTTTGGGCGGGGCGTGTTATTCGCCTGCGCGAATCCTAGTGCCTGCTCTGGAGTTGTAATGCTTTAACTCTTCAGCAAGTCTATGAGTCTCTACAGGGCAGGGAAGGTTGGCCCTTCTCCACCCCTCGGCGTTGCCATGCTGTTTCTTTCGAAACAGCGTGAGGGTTCACCGAATGAGCCCCGTTTGCACTCGACCCTTACGAGTCGAGGCGACCAATGTGTTAATCGAACCCGCGTCCGCAAGCCCTACATCTATGGTTCTACATGCGTAGTCTGTCTTTGATTTGACTCAGCGTGTTCCGGCAGACAGGACCACTGCTGAGCTGAGCCTGCTTGGATTTAACGCTTGCTCAACAGGCACGAGCCGGCGCGATCCTGTGTAATCGACCTTTCGATCCCGGCCCACAGGCGAAACGTAGGCGAAAGGTTAGCGGGGATTAAGCCGCTAAGGCGTAGTTGTCGTTGTTGGCAACTATAAGTTTGCAGCTGGATTTACGAGGAGATCTGCACCTCGGCATGCCCCAGAGGTTTCGTGACCCACGTCGAAACCAGGTCACCCCCGGAAACGTTCACAGTATACAGCATCTTCGACAGGACGCCCTTTTATTGGGGATGAAGGCGGGCGATTTCAACGCATTAATTTCTCCGTCAGCGATTGTTTTTGCATATCTATTCAAGGCTCCATTACCCCGGCTTGACATGTAATTAAACAGATGTTTAATTATGGCCATGGCACGCACCGCATTAAGACCGGGAAACAGGTCGGCACCGCGCCGGCGGCCCGGACGCCCCCGGGGCGAGACGCATACCGAGGCGATCCGCGCGGCCCTGCTCAAGGCGGCGCGCGAGTTATTTGCCCAGCGTGACTTCAAGGCCGCCTCGGTGCGCGAGATCGCGGCCGCGGCGCGTGTGAACCCGGCCATGGTCCATTATCATTTCGGCGACAAGGACGGGCTCTACCGGGCGATGCTGCAGGAAACCCTCGGCCCGGTGCTGCAGAAGGTCCAGGAACTCACGGATGGCGGCGGCCGTGAATCGCAGGCGTCGATCCACGACGCGCTCGAAGCGGTGATGACCATGCTGGCGCGCGAGCCGTGGGTGGCGCGGCTGATCGTGCGCGAGGTGCTGGCCGAGGAAGGACCGTTCCGCGAGTTGTTCATCCGCGAGTTCGCCGCCAAGGGCGGCGGGCGTGTGCCGCAGTTGCTGGAGCGCGAAAAGGCGAATGGCCGGATACGCAAGGATCTGGACGCCACGCTCGGCGCACTTTCATTCATGAGCATGGCGCTGTTCCCGTTCATCGCGCTGCCAGTGGCGGAGAAGGTATTCGGCATTCGGATGACGGACGCCTTCACGCGGCGTCTCGTCGATCACAGCACGCGGATGTTCTACGAGGGCGCGGGGCGGAAACCATCCCGGAACGCGTCTCGCTGAGTTTCGTTTCGCTCGACAAGGACATGGACACGGCTGACATGAAACGTATCGCCAGATCCGGAATCCTGATCGCGCCAGCTTTGATCGCGGCGGGCATCGCCGGCTGCGCGGTCGGTCCCGATTTCCACGAACCCGAAGCCCCGAAGACGGCTTCTTATACCTCAACGGCGCTCCCGGAGGAAACCGCGGCGACCCCGGGCCGCGCCGGGGAGGCGCAACGTTTCAGGATGGGGGAGGATATTCCGGCCCAGTGGTGGACACTGTTCCATTCCGAGCCGCTCGATCGCCTTATCCGCCAGGCGTTGACGGACAGTCCGTCGCTCGCGGCGGCGCAGGCGAGATTGCGCCAGGCGCAGGAGAACCTGCGCGCCGAAGTCGGGGTGGTTTCGCCGAGCGTAGACGCGAAGCTCTCCGCGCAGCGTCAGCGGTTCTCGCCGGCGGCGATCGGCCAGCCGAACGCGCCATCCACGGTTTTCAATCTCTACAACGCTTCGGTCGGTGTGACCTACACCTTCGACGCCGGCGGCGGCTGGCGCCGCGAACTCGAGGCGATGCGCGCGCAAGTTGACTACCAGAGCTTCCAGCTTGAAGGCGCCTATCTCGCGCTGACCGCCAATATCGTCACCGCGGCCGTCAGGGAGGCTTCGTTGCGCGCGCAGATGCAGGCGCTTCAGGAAATCGAAACGCTGCAGCAGAAGGAACTCGATCTCATGGAGAGCCAGTTCAAGCTGGGCGGGGCGAGGCGCACCGACGTGCTCGCCCAACGCGCGCAGCTCGCCGAGGTCCGCGTCACGCGGTTGCCGCTGGAAAAGGAACTGGCGCAGACGCGCCACCTGTTGGCGGTGCTGGCGGGCAAGCTGCCGAGCGAGGCCGACCTTCCCGAATTCACGCTGGAGACGCTGGAACTGCCGCAGCAACTCCCAGTGAGCCTGCCGTCCACGCTGGTCCGGCAGCGGCCGGATATCCGCGCCGTCGAGGCGCTGTGGCAGCAGGCGAGCGCGCAGGTCGGGGTTGCCACCGCCAATCTCTATCCGCGCATCACGCTGTCCGGCAGTTACGGCTCGCAGGCGAACAGTTCGGCCGACTTGTTCGGTCCCACCACCAGCATCTGGAACGTGGGCGCGTCGCTGTTGCAGCCGTTGTTTCACGGGGGCGAGCTCACCGCCCGGCGCCGCGCCGCGATCGCGGTCTACGATCAGGCCGCCGCGCAGTATCGCGACACCGTGTTGCACGCGTTTCAGAACGTGGCCGACGCGCTGCGCGCGCTCGAGGTGGACGCGCGCACGCTCAAGGCGCAGACCGAGGCCGCGTCGATCGCGCGCGATACGTTCGACCTGACGCACAAGGAGTTCAGGCTCGGGGCGGCGAATTACCTCTCGCTGCTCAACGCCGAGCGTCAATATCAGCAGGCGCGCATCAATCTGGTCCAGTCCCAAGCCCTGCGCTATGCGGATACCGCGGCGTTGTTCCAGGCGCTCGGCGGTGGCTGGTGGAACCGCCCGGCGCCGGAAGACGCTGCCGCACCTTCAGAAAGGAAAACCCGTCCATGAAAAAACCTCCCAAGAAAGTTCTCATCCCCGCCGTTGCCGCCATCGCGCTCAGCGCCGCGGCCACGGCTTTTTTTATTCTGGAAAAACCGTTCCGCTACGCCGGCACGCTGGAAGCCACCAAGGTCGATCTGTCCGCGCGCCTCGGCGCCGCCATCGATCAGGTCCGGGTGCACGAAGGGGACCGGGTCAAGCAGGGTGAAACGCTCGTGACCCTCGCGTGCGAGGACTACAAGATCGCCGCGCGCCTGGCGCACGAGAACTACGACCGCAGCCAAAAGCTCTCGAAGATCGGTTCCGTCAGCGCCGAGACCATGGATCAGGTGCGCAGGCAGCGGGACGATGCCGACGTCCGGCTCGCGTGGTGTTCCATCGCATCGCCGATCGAAGGCAAGGTATTGAGCCGCTATCACGAACCCGGGGAGTGGGTGGTGCCGGGGACCAAGATCGTCACGCTCGCCAACATCCGCGACATCTGGGCGTATATCTACGTCCCCCAGCCCAAGGTCGCGAAGTTGTCGCCGGGGATGAAGCTCAAGGGTTATCTGCCCGAACTCGGCAACCGCGAATTCGGCGGCACCGTCCTGAAGATCAACGATGAGGCCGAGTTCACGCCGAAGAACGTGCAGACCCAGGCCGAACGGGAACGTCTGGTCTTCGGCGTCAAGGTGAGTTTCCGCGACGCCAATGC
This sequence comes from Gammaproteobacteria bacterium, assembly GCA_016200465.1. Taxonomy (GTDB): domain Bacteria; phylum Pseudomonadota; class Gammaproteobacteria; order Acidiferrobacterales; family Sulfurifustaceae; genus Sulfuricaulis. Next base: position 16,708 of record JACQER010000169.1, read on the forward strand.
CGAAGAAATCCTCAAGCCCGGCATGACCATCGAAGTGGAATTGCCGAACGAAAAGCGATGACCGGCCAGTTTTCCATCCGCGTCAACGAAGTGAGCAAGAAGCTCGGGCCGAACCAGGCGCTCGCGGGCGTCTCGCTGGATTTCGCGGAAGGGAAAATGCACGGCATCATCGGCCCGGAAGGCGCGGGCAAGACCACGTTGATGCGGACCCTGCTCGGGCTGCTCCGGCCCGACGCGGGCCGGGTCGAATACCGGGAGGACGGCGCGCCGCTCGAATTCGAAGCGGTGCGCGCGCGCATGGCGTACATGCCGCAGCAGCAGAGCCTGTATCCGGATCTCTCCATCGACGAGCACCTGGAATTCTTCCGCGCGCTCTACCAGATTCCACCGGACGAATTCCGGACGCGGCGCCAGGAATTGCTCGACATCACCCGCCTGGGTTCGTTCGTGGACCGTGCCGCGGCGCAGCTGTCGGGCGGCATGTACAAGAAACTGGGCCTCATGTGCGCGCTGCTGCGATCGCCCGAGATCATGCTGCTGGACGAGCCCACCAACGGCGTCGACCCGATCAGCCGGCGCGAGTTCTGGGAGCTGTTGTATCGCCTGGCCGACCGGAAAATATTGATTCTGGTGGCGACCGCGTACATGGACGAGGCCGAGCGTTGCTCCGTGGTGCACCTGCTGGAATCGGGCCGGGCGGTCGCCGAAGGCGAACCGCGCGCGCTGCTGGCGCACGAACACGTGCGCAGCTTCGACGAGCTGTTTCTCAGGCACGCGGAGACCGCGTCATGAACGACGCGCCGGCCGTCGCCGTTTCGAAGCTCACGGTGAAGTTCGGCGACTTCACGGCGGTGGATGACATCAGCTTCACGGTGAAGCGCGGAGAGGTCTTCGGGTTCCTCGGCGCCAACGGCGCCGGCAAGACGACCACGATCCGGGTGCTGTGCGGCTTGTTGCCACCGACATCGGGCGCGGTTCAGGTCGCCGGCGTCGGGTTCGATACCGGCGAGATGGCCATCAAGCGCAAGGTCGGATACATGTCGCAGAAATTCACCCTGTACAACGATCTCACGGTCGAGGAGAACCTCGCGTTCAGCGCCAGTCTGCGCAAGCTTGACCGTGCGACCTTTCTGAAGCGCCGCGATTACATCCTGAATTTCATTTCATTCCAGCGGCCGCTGAACTCGTTCGTCAAGGACCTGCCCGGCGGCATCAAGCAGCAGGTCTCGCTCGCGGCTTCGATGCTGCACGATCCTGAAATCGTGTTTCTCGACGAACCCACCGCCGGCGTGACGCCGGCGGCGCGGGCGCGCTTCTGGGCGCTGATCCGCGACCTCGCGGCGCAGCACAAGACGATTTTCGTGACCACGCACTACATGGACGAGGCCGAGCAGTGCGACCGCATCGCGCTGATGCGCACCGGGCGGATCGTCGCGCTCGACACGCCGGCGCAGCTCAAGAAGGCGGTTTTCCCGGGCCAGTTGTACGAGCTCGACCCGCGCGGCAGGGCCGATTACACGCGCCTTCAGGAGCTGCGCCGTGATCCCGGGATCGAATACTTCGAGGCGTACGGATTGCGCTTCCACGCCACGTTCCGCAACACCGCGGCGGGAGCGCAACTGCAATCGCGGCTCGACCGGGACTTTCACGTCCGCGAGATCGTTCCAACGCTCGAAGACGTTTTTATCCGGATCGTGGAGGGCACCAGCCCATGAGTTTCCGCTGGAGCCGGGCCGCCGCGGTCGCGCGCAAGGAGGTGTACCACGTGCTGCGCGATCCGTTCACGCTCATGATGTCGCTCGGATTGCCGGTGTTCATGGTGTTCGTGTTCGGATTCGCGATCGAGTTCAACGTGAAGGACATCCACGTCGCGATGTTCGACGCCGACCAGACCCGCTCGTCGCGCCAGCTCGCCGACGTTTTCGGCAGTTCCGGTTATTTCATCGTCGATTACGTGACGTCGCCGGACGCCGCGCTGCGCGCGCTGACGGGCGACCGCGACCGCGCGGCGCTCGTCGTTCCCGGGGATTTCCAGAAAGACCTCTACGCCGGCCGCACGGCGCGCGCGCAGGTGCTGCTCGACGGTTCCGACAACTCGACCGTGGGCCCGATCCTCGGCTACGTCGGTGCGATCCAGACGATCGCCTCGCGCCGCATCGGTGAATTCGATCCCCCCGAGCCGGTCAAGGTCAAAACGCGCTTTCTCTTCAATCCCGAGCTCAACAGCCGCTGGTTCGCGGTTCCGGGACTGGCGGTGGTGGTGATGTCGATTCTTTCCGTGCTGCTCACGGCGCTCACGGTGGCGCGCGAGTGGGAGGACGGCTCGATGGAACTGTTGCTGTCCACCCCCGTCGAACCGATCGAGATCATCGTGGGCAAGCTCGCGCCGTACGCGGTGCTCGGCATCATGGCGGTGGCGTTCACTTACGTCATGTCGCGGACCGTTTTCGGCGTTCCGTTCGAGGGCAGCCTGATCACCTTCGGCGCCGGTTGCGTGCTGTTCCTTGCCGCCTGCCTGGCGCAGGGTCTGCTGATTTCCGTGGTCATGCGCAATCAGCTGATTGCCATGCAAGTGGCGATCATAACGGGATTGATCCCGGCGTCGCTGCTTTCGGGCTTCATTTTCCCGATCGAGAGCATGCCGGCGTTTTTCCAGTATTTCACCATGATCCTGCCGGCGCGCTGGTTCATGGTCATCACCCGCGAGTCCTATCTCAAGGGCGCGACGCTGCTGGAGATGGGCACGGCGTTCGCGGCGCTCGGCATCCTGTGTGCCATCATGGTCGTGCTCGCGACCCGCAAGTTCAAGAAGGATCTCGAGCCATGAGCCCGACGCTCGGCGGTTTCCTGCGCAAGGAATTCAAGCAGGCGTTGCGCGACCCGCGCATGCGGTTGCTGCTGTTCGTCGCTCCGATCATCCAGCTCACCTTGTTCGGGATCGCGCTCTCGAACGACGTCAAGAACATCCGGCTGTGGGCGCAGCCGGACTCGCGCGACACGGTGCTGCAGCACGTCTATGAGCACGCCGTGGCGAGCAAGTGGTTTCTGCCGGGCGCCGGCGACCGTAACGCCGATCCCTTCGAGCTGCTGCGCGCCGGCAAGATCGACGCCGCGCTGATACCGCCCCCGGGCGGGCTCACGCGCGCGCTCGGGCGCGGCGACGCCGATCTGCAACTGCTGGTCAACGCCACCAACGTGATCCAGGCGCAATCCATCGAAGGCTACGTGAAGAACATCGTGGACCGCGTGGTCGGGGACGACCTCAAGGTCGAGCCGCCCGAGCTTCCGGTCCGGTTCGAGGTGCGGGTGCTGTACAACCCGACGCTCGAAACCTCCTATTTCATGGTCCCCGGCGTCATGACCATATTGCTGTGCATGACCACGCTCGTTTTGACCAGCATGTCGATCACCCGCGAAAAGGAACTGGGCACGTTCGAGATGCTGATCTCGGCGCCGGTCACGGCGTCGGAGGTGGTCTACGGCAAGACCATACCTTACGTGGCGCTCGGCATGGCCACCGTGCCCCTGGTCCTGGCGGTGGCGATGTTCGGATTCGGCGTGCCCATGCGCGGTTCGTTGCTGGTCCTGCTGATCGCGTCGTTCGCGTTCGTCTGCACCGCGGTCGCCATCGGCACGCTGATCGCCACCTTCGCGCGCAACCAGCAGCAGTCCATGCTCGGCGGATTCCTGTTCCTGTTTCCGGCGATCCTGCTCTCGGGGCTCATGTTTCCGCTCGAGAACATGCCGACGATCATGAAGTGGGTTTCCTACGCCGATCCGTTGGCGCATTTTCTCGCGCTGCTGCGCAATATCCTGCTCAAGGGCGGCGAGCCCGGTTTCATTGCGCTGCACGTGGTGGTGCTGGTCGTCATGGCGGTGGTTTCCGTGTTCGTCAGTTTCCGGCGTTTCCACACGACGCTGCAATGACCAACAGCAGCTAGCGATCAGCAGTCAGCGGTCAGTCAATACGGTTTAGCTGACCGCTGATCGCTGAAAACTGACAGCTGATTTAGCGGTTCTTGAGGACGCGCTGCATTTCGCGGTCGGATTCGCGTTTCTTGAGATCGGCGCGCTTGTCGTGCGCCTGTTTGCCCTTGGCGAGACCGATTTCCAGCTTGGCGCGGCCGCGCTGCCAGTAGAGTTGCAGCGGGATGAGCGTGTAGCCCTTGCGCTCGGTGGCGCCGATCAGCTTGTTCAGTTCCTCGCGGTGCAGCAGCAGCTTGCGGGTGCGCGTGGGGTTCGCCTTGATATGCGTCGAGGTCGAGGTCAGCGGCGAGAAGTGCGTGCCCACCAGAAACGCCTCATTGTGTTCGATCACGACGTAGCCTTCCTTGAGCTGCGCGCGTCCGGCGCGCAGGCACTTGACCTCCCAGCCCTGGAGCGCGAGCCCGGCCTCGAATTTCTGCTCGATGAAATAGTCGTGCCAGGCCTTGCGGTTCTGGGCGATCACGGGACCGTGCGAAATTTCTTTTTTCTTGCTCATGAATCGCGGATCAGACGAAGAGATAAATATGGCACGGAACCGGACGCCGCCGTAGCCTATGCTTATTGGATATATATCAAGGAATCGATATCGTGAGGACGCATGTGAATCGGTTTGTCGGTGGACGCCCTGCGTTGAGTATGCCACATTCTCGCCCCGTGAGAGAGAAACCCGGCCCTGTCCCGGTGGCGGAGTCGCGATGATTCCGACCCACAAGCATCCGGCGCGTCGCGATCCCCTGCGCAGCGGCAGGAAAACCGTGCACGAGCGCTGGTCCTCGCCGGGCGTGTTCGTGCTCGCGGCCGGCGGCGCGGCGATCGGCTTCAATAATTTCTGGCAGTTCCCCCAGCTCGCGGCGCAGTACGGCGGCGGGGCGTTCCTGATCGTTTATCTGTTGTGCCTGCTGGTCATCGGCCTGCCCTTGCTCATGGCCGAGTACGCGCTCGGTCGCAGCGGGCGCGCTTCGCCGGTCGCCGCCTTTCGGTTCCTGGCGCGGCGCGTGCACGGCAATCCGCTGTGGAGCGCGGTCGGCGCGATGGGCATCCTGAGCGTGTTCCTGATCCTTTCGTATCTCAGCGTCATCGCCGGCTGGGTCATCGCCTACATGCTGCGCGCGGCGTTCGGTATTTTCGCCGGCCTGACGGCGGACGGCATGAGCGCCCAGTTCGCGCAGTTCGTGAAAGACCCGGAGAAACAACTTTTCTGGCATACCCTGTTCATGTTCATGACCATGCTCACGGTCGGTCGCGGCGTGCGTTACGGGCTCGAGACGGCCGCGCGCTTCGCCATGCCGCTGCTGCTGGTTCTGCTGCTGGCGCTCGCGGTTTACGCGGCGACCACGGACGCCTTCGCCCACGCCGTCAGCCTGCTGTTCCTGCCGGATTTCGACCGGCTTTCCGTGACCGGCGTGCTCGCGGCCATGAGCCACGCGTTCTTCAGCCTCGGCCTCGGCGCCGGGGCGATGCTGATGTACGGCGCCTATCTCAACGTCGAGGCTAGGATTCCACGACTGTCGCTCTACGTTGCCGGCATCGACACCGTCACCGCCCTGGCCATCAGCCTCGTGGTGTTTTCCGTGCTGTCCGCGGGCAACGTGGAACTGTCCTCGGGGCCGAGCCTGGTGTTCCAGTCGCTGCCACTCGCGTTCGACCACGTTCCCTTCGGCCGGGTTTTCCTGACGCTGTTCCTGGCGCTGCTGGTGCTGGCCGCGTGGATCTCGGCGATCTCGCTCGCGGAGCCGGTCATGGTGTGGCTGAGCGAGCGCTTCGGCATGAGCCTCAGGCGTTCCGCGCTGCTGTGCGGTTTCGGCGCCTGGGCGCTCGGCGTGGTGACGATTCTTTCGTTCAACAACTGGGCGTTCTCCTTCAAGCTGTTCGGGGTCGTCAAGAATCTGGGATTCTTCGACGTGATGCAGGTCGTGACCGCGCAGGTGTTGTTGCCGGTTTCCGGCATCCTGATCGCGCTGTTCGCCGGCTGGGTGCTCAAGCCCGAGATCACGCGCGAGGCGCTGCACCTGCGGCCGTCGTGGCTGTATCCCGCGTGGTTGTGGCTGATGCGCCTGGTGGTGCCGGCGCTGCTGCTGATCGTGTTGTTCCATATTCCCGAACTGTTTGCATGAGGCGATCCCAAAAATATCACGCCTTCGGACTGTTTCGGCCCTTTCCTCTGGCAAGCCGTGAGCGGATACGGGCGCCGAACATTTTTGGGATCGCCTCATGACCGCGATCCACCGTTCGGCGATCGTGCCCTACAGCGCGCGCCAGATGTTCGACCTGGTGGCGGACATTCCCTCGTATCCGAAATTTCTTCCCTGGTGCGGCGGCGCGCGCATCGTCTCGACCCAGGGCGACGAGACGATCGCGGCCATCGACATCGCCTACAGCGGCGTGCACAAGACCTTCTCCACGCGCAACCTGCTGCAACCCGGCAAGATGCTGGAGATGCGGCTGCTCGAGGGGCCGTTCAGCTACCTGCAGGGCTTCTGGCAGTTCAAGGAACTGGACGCGACGTCCTGCAAGATTTCCCTCGACCTCGAGTTCGAGGTCGCGAACCGGATCGTGGGCCTGGTGCTGACGCCGGCGTTCTCGAACATCGCGAACCAGCTGGTGGACCGCTTTCACCGCCGTGCCAGCGAGTTGTACGGCGCGCCGGTATGAGCACGATGGGAGCCTGGCGCGTTGAAGTGGCTTATGCCACGCCGGCGAGCCAGGAAGTGATCGAAGTGTCCGTGTCTCCCGGCGCGACTGTCCAGGAAGTCATCCGTGCTTCAGGCCTGCTGGAGAAATATCCGGAGATCGATCTGTCGCAAAACCGCGTGGGCATATTCAGCGAACTCGTTCGCCCGCAGGACGCGGTGCACGACGGAGATCGGGTGGAGATTTATCGCCCCTTGATCGCGGACCCCAAGGAAGCGCGGCGAAAACGCGCCGCGAAAAAGAAAACCTGACGCGCCCTAGTATGACTTATCGGGTTTCACCGGCGCCGGTTTGACGGCGGATTCCCCGGTTGCCGGGGTGTCGGATTTGATCCGGGTATCGCCTTGCACCGCGACCAGGGTGTCGTTCTTGAATACCACGGTCACGCGCTGGCTTTCGCCGGCGGGCTCGTTGGAGCGCCGCAGATAATAGTAATAGTCCCAGCGTTCCGGATGAAACGGGTCGGTCACGAGCGGCGTTCCCATCACGAAGCGCACCTGGTTGCGGGTCATGCCCGGTTTGAGCTTGTCGACCATTTCCTGCGTGACGACGTTGCCCTGCTGGACTTCGACCTTGTAAACCGAGAGACATCCGGACAGCAGCGCGGCGAGAATCGCCGGAAATAACGCATAGCGCATGGTTTTGGTATTCATCCGCGGGGTGATTTACACTGGCGCGATGATAACCCAGAAAGCTTTTCCGGGTATACTCTCCGTGCAGTCCCGGAACGGAAGACGCGCATGACCTCCACGCGAAACCCCAATGTCGGCGGCGCCGAGCTCAAGAAGGCCGGGCTCAAGGCGACGTTGCCGCGCCTCAAGATTCTCAATATCCTCGAGGCCACCGAGCATCCGCACATGTCCGCCGAGGAGGTTTACAAGGAGCTGTTGGCCGAGGGTGAAGAGGTCGGGCTGGCGACGGTCTATCGCGTGCTGACCCAGTTCGAGGCCGCGGGCCTCGTGATCCGGCACAACTTCGAGGGCGGCCGGTCGGTGTTCGAGATCAACCAGGGCAGTCATCACGATCACATGGTGTGCCTTGAATGCGGCAAGGTGTTCGAGTTTTACGACACCGCGATCGAGGATCGTCAGCACAAGATCGCCGAGAAGGCCGGGTTTCACATCGACGACCACTCGCTGTATCTCTACGGCGTGTGCGAAGGCATGAAGAAACACGGGAAGTGTTCGAAGAAATAGCTTTTCTTTCATCCATGAAGTTCTTGTTCCGACATCCTTCTCAGGCTTCTTAACTAAAGCTTTACCCTGAAGGCGGCTTGACAAGTTGTGATCACCACGGCGAAATGGGTGAGCGCAGGAAGCGCACGTATAACGATTTATAGCCGATTCTTCAGTCCAGGAAGGAGGGGAGAATGGAAAAACTCTACAAACGTTTTGCCAGGGAATGGCTTGTGCTGGTGGTGTGCGTCTTTACAGTTCTCAATGCAGCCACAGCCGCCGGTCCTCCTACTATTCCACCCGTCATCCAAAAACAACTCCCATTACGGGAAGATCAAATCGACATCGGCCTTGCCGCCTTCACCTTCGCCAAAGAGTTTTACCCCAACCTGGATATCGCAGCGTACTCCAAGCGAATCGACCTCATCGCCGACAAAGCCCGGCAGTTAGCCCAGAACACCCCCGACCCGGAAACAAGGATTCGCATCCTCAACACCGTGATCCATCAGGTGGAGGGCTTCCATTACGATCATTCGCCGTTCGCCCGCAGCCAGCAGGAGTACTATTTCCTGAACGGCATTTTGGATATGAAGCAAGGCATCTGCTATACCCTGCCGCTGCTGTATATCGCCGTGGCCCAGCGCCTGGGCTACCCTCTCTATCCCGTGGCGGCCCCGGACCACCTGTTCGTGCGTTACGTCGACCCGGCCTTCACCGAACAGAACATCGAGACCACCAGCGGCGGCAAGTACTTTCCAGATGAGTACTACATCAAGGCCTTCGCTGTCAGTAAAAGAAGTCTCAAGAGCGGCAGCTATCTGCGCACCCTGACCTATCGCCAGTTCCTCGGCCACATGCTGGCCGCAAGCGCCTTCATGCACGGGCGCAACGGAGAGTCCTTCAAAGCCATCGCCTATCTCGAAAAGGCCGCCCAACTCGACCCTAAATTTGCCGATCACTACGACAACCTGCGGATCATCTATACCGACTTAAGTGGGGTCAATCCACACTTGGCGGCAACCTTCCGGGAAAAGGCCGAGCGCTATGCCCGAAAAGCTCAGGAGCTGGGATTCGTCGACCCTGACAACGTCAAGCGGGCCC
>JACQER010000008.1 GCA_016200465.1 Gammaproteobacteria bacterium
CGCAGCGCGGCGAGCGCCTGAATGGTTGCTTCATCGCCCGGCGGGCACTGATTGATGTCGGCGGCGCCGCGGGCGACGGCTTCCGCATACGCGCGACAGCGCGGGTAGCCGCATTGTGCGCACTGCGTCTGTGGCAGCCACGCGTCGATTTGATCGGCGATGGTGATTTGCGGATTGCGCCCGGACATGGCCTGAGAGTATGGCCGCGCTTTACGATCGAGGCAATAATAGTTACCGTGTGCCGGCCCAGGGAGATCTCAGCGTGATGCAGGATAAGCCGTCATTCATCGCCCGCGGAGGAATATGGGTATTAGCCCAGGTTCCGGTGATGCTGCTGGCCTTTATTATTCCGCTCTGGTTCGGAACAGGCCACTTTGTTCCTCGTCATCCGCTGTCGATGGCGGGCGCCGTGGCGACCGCGTTGGGCGTGCTGCTTGCCATCTGGGGTCTGGCCAGCCTGGACGATGCGCTCACGCCTTTCCCCAAGCCGCTGAATGGCGCCGCGCTGCACCGGCAGGGAGCTTACCGGCTGATGCGGCACCCGATATACACCGGCGTGATGCTGGCGAGTCTGGGATGGGCCTTATGGTGGCTGAGTTTAATCGGTGTGTTGTATGCGCTGGCGCTCGCGATCTTTTTCGATCGCAAAGCGGCGTACGAGGAAATCTGGCTGCGGCAGAAATATGATAAGTATGCCGACTACGCGCGCGTGGTAAAAAAATTGCCTCTGTTGAAATCTGAGTGGCTAACCATAGAGTAGAGCTCCTATAGGCAACCGACGTGACGACCATGACCGAGAAGATATTCGAGACCGCCTTGGGTATTGCCACGCCGTGGTATGTGGCGGGGGTCGATCTGGATGCGGTGGCGAGAACGCTGACGCTCCGCATCGACTTCGTGGCCGGCAGCCGGTTTGCGGTGCCCGGGGTGGACGGCGAGCATCCGGTGCACGATACGCAAGCCAAGCGCTATCGACATCTCAACTTCTTCCAGCATGAGTGTTATCTGGAGGTCCGCGTGCCGCGGGTGAAGTTGCCGGGGGGTGCGGTCCGCCAGGTAGAGCCGGAGTGGGTCGGCCGGCTGTCCGGCTTCACGCTGCTGTTCGAGGCCTTGGTGCTGGCGCTTGCTCAGCAGATGACCTTCACGGGCGTGGCGCGTCTGGTCAACCTGAGTCTGCACCGGGTGATGGCCATCTGTTCGCACTACGTGGAACAGGCGGTCGCACAGGCCGGCATCGAAGAGGTCCGGAGCCTGGCCATCGACGAGACCTCCCGCGCCCGCGGCCATGACTACGTGACCCTGGCGGCCGATGCCGAGCGCCGGGCGGTTATCTTCGTCACCGAGGGCCGCGGTGCCGAGACCATCGAGGCGTTGGCCGAGGACCTCCAGGCGCATGGCGCCGATCCCCACGCCGTCGAGTCGGTGAGCATCGATATGTCGCCGGCCTTCATCAAGGGGGTGGGCGAGCGCCTGCCCAACGCCCGCATTACCTTCGACAAGTTCCACGTGGTGGCGCACGCCTCCACGGCCCTCGACCGGATGCGCCGCCTCGAGCAGAAAACCGACCCCGACCTCAAAGGGCTGCGCTGGACGTTGCTCAAGAATCGCCAGCATCTCACGACCGCCGCCCGTGCCGATCTGGATGCCGTGCTGGCCCAGTTGACCACCAAGCGCACGGCGCGCGCCTGGCTGTATCGGGAGCAGTTGCGCGAGATCCTCCAGCGTAAGCAGGTCAACGTCATGCGCCTCATGCTGGCGCAATGGTGTACCAACGTCATGCGTTCCAAGGTCGCGCCGATGAAGGAAGTCGCCCACCTGATCCGCCGCCACATCGAGGGGATCGTGGCCTGGGCGCAAACACGCCAGACCAATGGGTTTCTGGAAGCCTTGAACGGCCTGTTCCAGGCCGCCAAGCGCAAGGCACGCGGCTATGGCCGGATCGCCACGATTCGCACCGTGATCTTCCTGCTTGCCGGCAAACTCGACTTCTCGAAACTCAACCCGCATGTCGCGCGTTA
>JACQER010000155.1 GCA_016200465.1 Gammaproteobacteria bacterium
GGGCCGCGTCCGGCCGAGCGTCCTCAGCCGCGTCCCTGACACGTTAGGTGTCGGTTGGAATTCCATGCTAAAATCACAGCGCAAATCCATTGCGAGAATATCCCCGGCCGCCCGGCCAGGATGCAACGGCAGGCCGCTCTGTTCTTCTGCCAGACATGCCACCCGCCCAACCGCTCCTCGACGTCCTCGCCAGTTTTGTCCCCACGCTCGTCGTGCGCCGCCTGGCCGCCGATCCGAGGCCGCCCGTCGCGCCCGCGGCCGAACGATTTCATGCCGCCATTTTCTTCGCTGACATCTCCGGCTATACCGCGCTGGCCGAGCAGATGGCATTACGCGGCCCGGCTGGCGTGGAGTTATTGAGCCGGCTTCTCAATTCGTATTTCCGGCAACTGATCAATTTCATCACCGCCAACGGCGGCGACATCGTTAAATTCGCCGGCGACGCCCTGCTCGCGGTATGGCCGGCGACTGCGGAGGGCGAAGACCTCGCCAGCGCGACCCGCCGCGCCGCGCAATGCGGGCTTGAACTTCAACGAGTCCTGCAGGGCTACGTGGCGTCGGGCGGCGTTCAACTCCCCATGCGCGTGTCGATCACCTCGGGGGAAGTCATGGCCGTCGAAGTCGGCGGGGTGCTGGGACGCTGGGAGATATTCATCGCCGGGCCGCCGATCAATCAAATGGGCGCCGTTTCGCATCAGGCACAGGCCGGCCAGGTCGTCCTCTCGCGCGAGGCGTGGGAGCTGGCACAGGGCTGGGCTGTGGGCACTCCGCTCCAAACGTCGGCGACAGCCGAAGAACGGGCCGGCGGCGAGGGGGTCAGCGTGCGCCTCGACGCCATTCCGAATCCATTGACCCCGCGCCCCGTCGCGCGCCTGGCCGTCGTCGCCGAAATGGAAGCCGCGCTCAGGGCCTACATCCCCGGCGCGATTCGCGCGCGCCTCTCCGCCGGGCAAACGGGCTGGCTCGCCGAACTGCGCCGGGTGACGGTAATCTTCGTCAATTTGCCCGATCTCGATCTCACCGCGCCGGACGGGCTCGAACGGGCGCAGGCGGCGATGGAGGCGATGCAGACGGCGTTGTATCACTACGAAGGCAGCGTGAGGCAGTTCATCGTTGACGACAAGGGCGCGACGCTGATCGCCGCGCTGGGCCTGCCGCCTCTGTCGCACGAAGACGACGCCGCGCGCGCCGTGCAGGCGGCGATGGAGATGCAAGCCAAACTCGCCGCGTTGAATGCGCGGAGCGCGATCGGCATCGCCACCGGGCAGACCTTCTGCGGATCGGTGGGCGGCGCGACCCGGCGTGAATACGCGATGGTCGGCGACGTGGTCAACCTGGCGGCGCGGTTGATGCAAGCGGCCCTGCAGATGCAGAACGAAAACGTCCTTCCGGTTCTGTGCGATTCGGCGACGTTTCAATCTGCCCAGAGTCTCGTGTCGTTCGAGCCTCTGCCTGCCCTGTCGGTCAAAGGCAAAGCCGAAGGCGTGCCCGTTTTTCGTCCGCGCGGCGCGACGCAAGCGGCCGAACGCACGCCGGTGGCATTAGTGGGGCGGACGGCGGAACGAACGATCCTGGTCGAGCAACTGCAAGACCTGCGCGGCGGCGGCGAAGGTGGCCTGATCGTCGTCGAGGGCGAGGCCGGCATGGGCAAGTCGTGGCTGATGACCGATCTGCTCGATCAGGCCGACGCCCTGCGCATTACCGCGTTTACGGGCGCGGGCAACGCCGTGGAACAATCCACTCCTTATCACGCCTGGCGCAGTGTGTTCGCCCAGATGCTCGATCTGGGATTGCTCGCCCACCCCAACGTGCGGCGGCGTCACATTCTCGATCTTCTGGAAGAGGAACCCCATCTCCAGAGGCGCGCGCCTCTGCTCGACGATCTGTTGTCGTTGGACTTGCCGGACAACGACTTCACCGCACAGCTGACGGGACAAGTGCGGGCCGACAACACGCGCGATCTCTTGCTTTACTTGCTACAAGCCTCGGTCAGGCGTTCGCCCAAGTTGTTGATATTGCAGGATGCTCAATGGATGGATTCGGCTTCGTGGGCGCTGGCGTTGTTGGCGCGTGAGCGCGTCCATCCACTGCTAACGGTCGTGACGGCCAGACCGCCGGCCGAGCCTTCGCCGCCATACGCCGAACTCCTGGCCACGCCCGGCGCACGCCACCTGCGGCTGGACTTTCTGCCGCCGGTCGAAGCCGTCGCGCTGGCCTGCCGGAGATTGGGCGTTGACAGTCTGCCGGAGCCGTTGACGAAACTGATTCTGGAAAAGGCCGAAGGGCATCCCTTCCTCGTCGAGCAACTGGTTTCGGCGGTACGGGATGCCGGCCTGATTGTGATCGAGGGCGGCATCTGTCACCTCGCGCCGAGCGCCGGCGATTTGACCGCGCTCGATCTACCCGACACGGTGGAGGGGATGATCGTGAGCCGCATCGATCGTCTCGCGCCGCCCCTGCAGTTGACGGTGAAAGTCGCCAGCGTCATCGGGCGCAGATTCGAGTTCGATCTTCTGCGCGACATTCACCCGGTCGCGGAAGACAGGCCGCTTCTGACTGATTACCTCAGGACGCTCATGGGACTGGATATCCTCGAACTCGATTCACCCGAACCGGACTTGGCCTTCACATTCACCCATGCCGCGACGCAAGAAGTGGCGTACAACATGATGCCGTTTGCCCGCCGCCGCCTCCTGCACCGGACAGTGGCGGAGTGGATCGAGCGCGCCTACGCCGAAGACCTGCCGGCCCACTACCCACTGTTGGCCCACCACTGGAGCAAAGCCGAAGACCGCGAGCATGCGTTGGCCTATCTGGAGAAGGCGGCCGATCAAGCCTTGCGCGACGGCGCATTCCGCGAGGCGGCCAGGTTCTTCGGCGAAGCCCTGGCGCAAGCGGGGGAGCAGCGAAGCGGCGGAGCAGAGAAGGCGACTGCAAGCTCTTCAGTCTCCCCCTACCCCATCTCCTCCGTTCACCGGGCGCGTTGGGAACGCAGATTGGGCGAAGCTCACTGGGAGTTGGGTGAATTGCTGGAAAGCCGCGAGCACTTTCAGCGAACGCTGTCACTCCTGGGCCACTCGATGCCGAAAACGCGAATGGGGCTGGTGGCGAGTTTGGCCGGGCAAGCCGTGCGGCAGGCGGCGCGTCGAGTCACGTCGCCGCGCGCCGCGGAATACTCTGAAAACCAATGGAAGGTCACGGCACAGGACGATCGCGCCGAGTTATCGGAGGTGGCTCGTGCCTACGAGCGTCTCGGCGAAGTCCACTACTGGAACAACGAGACACTGTTCAGCCTGCACGCGATACTTCGCACGGCCAACATCGCGGAGGCCGCCGGCTTTCCCCCGGAGATCGCCCGATCGTGCGCCAGCGTGTGTTTCGTCGCCGGCACCGTGCCGCTGCATTCGGTGGCGATGGCCTATGGACGTCGGGCGAGGCGCCTGGCGCAGGAGATCGGCCTCCTTCCCACCCGCGCCTATGTTTTGCAGAGGGTCAGCATCTACGATCTGGGAATCGGGCGATGGACGGAAGCCTGGCAGGCGGTCGGCGAGTCGCTCGAGATATGTCGTCAACTCGGCGATCGGCGTCTGCTGGGCGACGGCATGGATTTGTTGGCGCACGTCATGTACCATCAGGGTGACTTCGCGCTGGGCGCGCAGATCCGCGCCGACATGCTCAGGCTGGCCCGTCGCACGGGAAACATCCAACATCAGATCTGGGCGTTGCGAGGGCAGGCTCAGAATCTGTATCGGCTGGGCGATCTGGAGAAAACCGTCGGCCTCTTGCAGGAAGCGACGACGCTGTTGACTCAGCACCAAGATCGCTCGGCGGAGATCGAAATCCACGGGTTGCTCGGGCTGGCGCGCTGGCGCCGGGGAGAGTCGGACTCGGCCCGCCAAGGCGCCGACTCGGCGGCGAGGCTCGTCGCGCAATTTCCATCGTCCAAAGCATTTTATGCGTTCGAAGGCTACGCCAGCACCGCCGAAGTGAATCTGGCTTCGTGGGAAGCGGGCGCTGTGGGCGAGACTCTTGAGAATAGCGTTTGCATGGAACACTCCGGGCTGGCCGTCGTCGCCCTGCAACGATTCGCGCGCGTCTTCCCGTTCGCGAGACCGCGCGGGTGGCTGTGGCAGGGCCTGCACGATTGGCTGTCCGGCAAACACTCCTCCGCGCAACGAGCGTGGCGACGAGGCCTCGCCGCCGCTGAACAACTTGCGATGCCTTACGAGCAAGCCCTGGCTCACTACGAAATTGGCCGGCACGCCACTGCGCCCGATCGACAGGGACATCTCGCCCGCGCCGGCGACATATTTGCGCGGCTGGGCACGACGCTCGATCTGGTGCGAGCGCGTGAGGCCGATAAGAAGGGCTGATCTATCTCTTTCCCCTCCCTCATGCTACAATTGCCGGCGTGAACTCCAATTCGACGATCTATCTCGATCACGCCGCGACGACACCCGTCGATCCGCAGGTGCTCGAGGCGATGTTGCCGTACTTCTCCGAAACATACGGCAACCCGTCGTCGATTCACGCTCACGGGCGGGCGGCTGAGAAAGCCGTCGAGCGCGCGAGGCGCGATTGCGCCGA
>JACQER010000161.1 GCA_016200465.1 Gammaproteobacteria bacterium
GAAAAACAGCCGCTGGTTTTTCGTTTCCGGAGAAAGTACGGATGAGGTATCTGAATTCATCGTCATTCACTCAATGAATGACAGTTTATCCAAATATGGTGGGCCGTGGAGGATTTGAACCTCCGACCAACTGGTTAAAAGCCAGCTGCTCTACCGACTGAGCTAACGGCCCGCGTGTGCCTGGAGAGGGGGAAAACGGGAGGCGGCATTATCCAGAGGCCGCGCAGGCCTGTCAAACCGGGCGACGCGCCCGGCAACAGCGGTTCGGGCTGAGCGGGCTAGCGGACGGCGGGCAACAGCTTCATGTCCGCGAGCGCCAGCCGCAGCGCCCGGAAGAAGCCTTGCTCGTCCATCAGGTAGTACTCCATCTTCATGGCCAACGAGGAACCGAAAATGATCATGATGAGCGTGATCACCGCGCCCAGCGCCAGCGTGGACATGCCGGTGACGCCCTGACCGATGGTGCAACCCAGGGCGATGACGCCGCCGAAACCCATGAGCACGCCGCCGATCATGTGATTGACCATGTCCGCACGCGAATTGAAAGTCTCGATCTTGAAACTGCCCGATAGCACCGCGTACAGAAACGAACCGGCGATGACGCCAAACACGGCGGCGATGCCGAAGTTGATCGTCGAACCGGTGAAGGTCATCAGGTAGTTTACGTTCTCCGCCACCGGCGAAACGAAGGTGTAGGACTCGAGCCGCACCGGCTCGAACTCGTCGAAGCCGAGCTTGCCGGTGATGTACCAGCCGGCGACGATGAACAGTCCGATGCTGACGCCGGCGAACAGGTTCCTGAAGCTTTTCAGAAATTCCACACTGGCGAGAGCGTAGATCGTAAAGCCCAGGCCGACGACGGCCGCGACGGTCCAGCGCACCATGTTGGCATCGGTCGCACCGACGGCCGCTTGGACCAGCGTCGCCAGACTCTGATCCGCGACCTGGCGCGCCGCGAGATCGATGTTGGCGACCTCGATGGCCATGCCGACGCCGAAAAGAAAACCGCCGAGCAGATGCCCGAGCCAGCCGATGTTGGCCGCGAGATAGATGGATTTGCTGAGGTCGATGTAACCCAGCGCCTGCAAGCCTTGCGAGCCGAGGATGGCGACACCGATCGCCAGGAACCAGGCGCGCAGGCGATTCTTGTCGTCCATGTTCACCCAGTCACTGACCGCGCCCATGGTGCAGAAATTGGTCTTGTTGGCGACGGCGCCGAACGCCACCGCCACCAGGAATCCCCACAGCGCGACGCTTTGAACGTTACTGAGCTCCATAAAACCTCCTGCCTGTCGTCTTACGACGGATGATACATGACCGCTTGAGACGCCGGGGTAAACCGCTTTATTCCCGCGCCGACCGCTGGATTATTTTGCGCGGCTTTGGCGTCTAATGCCATAGCAAACCTGAACCCCAGACTGACCTGACGTGACATTTTGGCATTCTGGATGATGTTTTCCTCCGGAACACCGGGCGCGTTAAAATTCTGCATCGAACCATCAACTCTTCTGAGGAGAATCACATGCCGACCTTTGACAAGGAATTGGATACCACGGGGCTCACCTGCCCCATGCCGGTCATGAAGTGCAAAAAAATCATGCAAACACTCGCCGCGGGGGAGATATTGCATTTGATGGCCACGGACCCCGGCACCAGAAGCGACATTCCCGCACTGGTCGGAAAAACCGGCGACCAAATCATCGAGTCCAGCGAAGCCGACGGAAAGATTCACTTCTATATCAAAAAGGGTTCGTAACCGAGACGGCCGGCGCCGTTCTCCAGCCAGCCGCTCGAGAATTTTTCCTGGATGGAATTCTTCTATAGCCAGGCGTGGACCGTGTGCTTTTCCACCAGGTCCACGAAATCGCCATAGCTCGCGACCCGAACATCCTTGATGAGATTGCCGAGGCCGCGAGCCTTGAGATCCGCCTCGATGGCGTAAACCGCGTGCCGTTTCACAGCCTGCTCGATCAGCGATGACTTGACCGTGCCCGCTGCGGCGGCATACACGCCGTCTTCCAGCAGCAGAATCGCATCGCCATCGCGCGCAAGACGCAGACAGTTTTCCAGCGCGCCGTTCTGAAACGGTGACTTGTTGACGGTGTGGAGCATAGGCAGATCCTGGCTAGAAGGAAACAATACTGTGCTGTCCGGTCATCATCGCGGCGATCTGGGCGGTATCCAGCACCTTGGGCCGGATCGGCGCGCCGCTGTCGTCATCCTTGCCGATGGCGATGATCGCGTCTTCGGCAATTCCGCGATCTTTCAATGATTGCCGGTCGACGTAGACATTCGTGACTTCCCAGTCCACGAGCGCGCCGAGCGAAGCCATGAAACCCTTGATGCCGAGCCCCTTCGTGTCCTGGCCCGCGTGCAGTGCGAGCACGCCGTCGTCGAGAAACACCACGGAAAGATCCATCTCGTAGGTCGCGAAAATGAACATGACCTCGATGGATTCCTGCACGTAAATGCTGCCGTGCGGTGGCTTGCGCACCGTCACCATGACCTTCTTGCCTTTTTCCGCCATGAATTCCGCCCCTGTCTTGGTACCTGAAAAATCAATCGCCGAACGTTACGATCCGGTCGGACTCGTGGATCATGCTCGCCAGCTGCCCGAGCCCCGAGATGCGGATATTCGGCGCCAGCACCTCGTTGGTGATGCCGCGCCGCTTGGCCGCGGCGATGCACACCACCATGTCGATGCCGGTCGCGCCCAGCTCCGACCAGCGTTTGGAGATATGCCGGTCGTCTTGCGGCGGGTCCATGAGTTTGGTGGCGTTGTACACGCCGTCGTCGTAGAAAAAGATACCGCGGATGGTGTGGCCCTTGGCGAGGGCGGCCTGGATGAAGTTGTAGGCGCTGTCGGAGGCTTCGTGATTGTAGGGGCCTTCCAGAACCAGAATCGAAATTATCATTATTGTCTTCTCCAAAATGCCTGGGTGCCTGGTCGGTGCGGTTCTGACAGCCCGACCTTCTGAAGAATAGTCCAATATTGCCCGGTTGGGAGAAAATTTCCAGTCCCGGCGGGCTTTATCTCCGGTACCGGGTGGGGTCCGGAACGCCGGCCTCGACGAAACCCTGGGCACGCAGACGGCATGAGTCGCAGCGACCGCAGGCGAGCCCCGAGGCACCCGGGTCGTAGCACGACACTGTCAGCGAATAATCCACGCCCAATCGCGCGCCCTCGCGGATGATTTCGTGCTTGCGCAACTTCATGAGCGGCGCGTGCACGCGGAATCCGTGGCCCTCGACCCCGGCGCGCGTGGCCAGGTTCGCGAGCCGTTCGAACGCCTGGATGAACTCGGGACGGCAATCGGGATAGCCGGAATAGTCCACGGCGTTGGCGCCGATATAGATATCGGCGGCACCGAGCACCTCGGCCCAGCCGAGCGCGATGGAAAGAAACACCGTGTTGCGCGCCGGCACGTAGGTGACGGGGATGCCGGCGGAAAGCTCCTGCGGCACGGGGATGGTCGTGTCGGTCAGCGCCGAACCGCCCATCCAGCCGATGTCGAGCTTGACCACGCGATGATCGGCCGCGTGCAGCGCCCGCGCCACGCGCCGCGCCGCCTCGAGCTCCACGCGGTGGCGCTGGCCGTAGTCGAAGGTGAGCGCGTAACAGCGCGCGCCCGAGGCCGCCGCGAGCGCCAGCACCGTGGCCGAATCGAGACCGCCGGAGAGCAGCACCACGGCTTTACGCGAAATAGCGTCTGACATTCTTTTATTAGACTTGCAATTCAAAAACAGCTGGCTTCAAACCACGCCGCCGAAGGCCGCGCGATATGCATTCAACGCCCACGCTCCTCGCCCCATAAAATCTTGTGCAACTGAACCTGCATGCGCACCGGCAGACGATCGGCGAGTATCCACCCGGCCAGGTCGGCCGGATTCAGTTGTCCGTGACAGGGAGAAAACAGCACCTCGC
>JACQER010000162.1 GCA_016200465.1 Gammaproteobacteria bacterium
ACCATCGAGTTCCTGGACAAGAAAGAACTGGGGCTGGCGAACGGCGTCCGCATCGGCATGGGACGCGTCGGCATACTCGCCGCGGGCGTGATCCTTATATTGAGCGATTACCTCGGCTGGCCCGGCGCCTACACCGCGGCTGCCGGCATTCTGGCCGTGCTCGGAATTGTCTGCCTGTACGCGCCCAAGGAACTGTCCTTTGGCGTGCGCAAGCCGCTGACACTCGGGAGCGAATTCGCCGGCATTCTGCGTCGGCCACGCGCGTTTGCGTTGGTGCTGTTGTTCCTGCTCGGAACTCTGTGGCTGATCAATAATGCCACGCACTGGTCCACCCAAATAGAAGGCTTCTGGTGGTATGCCTTCGTCATTGCCGGAGCATTGATGGCGCTGAGTTTCGCGCGGCAGCGCCCGTCGAGATCAGCGCAAGACAACGAAGCGAAACTGACCGAAGGGCCGATGTTCGGCGCATTGATGGAAATGCTCCAGCGCCCCTACATCATTCCGGTCATCGTGTTCGTGCTGATCTTCAAGCTCGGCGACAGCTCCATGGGCTTCATGGTGAAACCGTTCTGGGTCGATGCCGGCTTCAGCGCCACCCAGATCGGCCTGGTGTCGGTCAACCTCGGGCTGATCCTGTCGATCACCGGCGGCATCGCCGGCGGCTGGTTCACCGACCGCGTCGGCATTTTCAAGGCGCTGTGGATACTCGGATTGTTCCAGGCGTTATCCAATCTCGGTTACGTGTGGGCCGCCTCCGCCCTGCCACTCGCCAGCAGCGGCGCGCCGATGCTGGCGGAATACAAATTCATTCTCTACGGCGCGAGCGCCTTCGAGTCCTTTACCGGCGGGCTCGGCACCGCCGCGTTTCTCGCGTTCCTGATGGCGATCGTGAACAAGCAGCATTCGGCGACCGAGTACGCGATCCTGTCCTCGGTGTTCGCGCTGTCGCGCCAGCTCGCCGGCTACGCCTCCGGCTTCGGCGCGCATTACATGGGCTACGCGCACTACTTCCTGCTGACGTTCTTCCTGTCGTTCCCGGCCTACGTGTTTCTGCCGTGGGTGAAAAAAATGCTGGGCTACGCGGAACAGCAGAAGGACTGGGGACAGGGATAGCGGAAAGCTTGAAACCGGAAATCAGTCGCCGCTGTTTGTTTCGATCAATTCGTCCAGTCCGCCCTCCATGTGCAGTTCGGTCAGCTCGGTGAAGCCGCCGATGCACTTGCCGTCGATCACGATCTGCGGCACCGTGCGCGCGCCGTTCGTGACCCGCGCGAACTCGCGCAGCTTGCTCTTGTCGACGTCCACGCGCACCTCGTCGAACGGAATGTTCCACTTCTGCAGCAGTTGCTTGGCCTTGGTGCAATAAGGACAGGAACCGGTGCTGTAAACTTTCACGCGCGGCATACTGTTTTTCGGCTCGCTGGTATTCATGAGTCGCTATTATCCCGAAGGGGCGAAAAAAATCGAGGATGGTCGCGGTGTAATGGTCGAATCGCCTTCGGCGGTTCGACTAAAGCTTGTAATCGTACTCAACAATCAACGGCGCGTGATCGGAGAAACGCTTGTCCTTATATATGCGTTCCCTCTGTGCCTTCCTCGCGATGCCCGGCGTCGCGATGTGGTAATCGATGCGCCAACCGACGTTCTTCTCATACGCCCGTCCGCGGTTCGACCACCAGGTGTACTGATCGGGCCTGTCGTTGAGCGTGCGGAACACGTCCACCCAGCCGAGCTCGTCGAAAACTTTCGTCAGCCAGGCGCGCTCCTCGGGCAGGAAACCGGAATTCTTCTGGTTCGATTTCCAGTTCTTCAGGTCGATTTCCTTGTGCGCGATGTTCCAGTCGCCGCAGAGAATATATTCGCGCCCGTCGCCACGCAGTCTTTTGAGGACCGGAAAGAAATGCTCCATGAAGCGATATTTGGATTCCTGGCGGTGGGGACCGGCGGAACCCGACGGCAGGTAAAGGGAAACAACGCTGAGCTTGCCGAAGTCGGCCTGCAGATAGCGTCCCTCATCGTCGTGCTCCCTGGAGCCGAAGCCGACGCGCACCTTGTCCGGCTCGCGGCGGGTGTAGAGCGCCACGCCAGCGTAGCCCTTTTTCTCGGCGCAGCTGAAAAACCCGTGAAACCCCCTGGGCGCCAGCATTTCGGCCGTGAGGTCGGCTTCCTGCGCCTTGACCTCCTGCAAGCACACGACGTCGGCGTTCCGGCGCGCCAGCCATTCGAACAAGCCCTTTTTGGCCGCGGAGCGGATGCCGTTGACGTTGAGGGTGATGACGCGCATGGGTTTTTATCATATCCGACTTTCCACGCCGTGACGCGCCGATTAGAATCGCGGCCATGAAAGACTACCAGCGCGAGTTCCTCGATTTCGCCATCGAGTGCCAGGCGCTGCGCTTCGGCGAATTCACCCTCAAATCCGGGCGGGTCAGTCCGTATTTCTTCAACAGCGGATTGTTCAACACCGGCCACAAGCTGGCGCGGCTGGGGCAGTTCTACGCCCGTGCCATCGCCGACAGCGGCATCGCCTTCGACATGATCTACGGTCCCGCCTACAAGGGCGTGCCGCTGGCCTGCGCCACGGCCATGGCGATCGGCGACCGCGACGTGCCGTACGCCTTCAACCGCAAGGAAGTCAAAAAATACGGCGAGGGCGGCATCATCGTCGGCCACCCGCTGCAGGGGAAAGTGCTGATCGTGGACGACGTCATCTCCGCCGGCACCTCGATCCGGGAATCGGTGCAGATCATCCGCACCGCCGGCGCGCAGCCAGTCGGGGTGGCCATCGCGCTCAATCGCCAGGAACGCGGCGAAGGCACGACATCCGCCGTGCAGGAAGTGGAAACGACGCTGGGCCTGCGCGTGATCAGCATCGTCGCGCTCGACACACTGCTGGATTATCTGGACGGGAAAGACGGCGGGCGCCGTTATCTCGATGCCATCAACGCCTACCGCCGTGCCTACGGAACCTGAACCGGTCCGCCAGGTTATTTTTCCTTATCGTCCCGGTCTTTTTCGAGCGACTCGCGGCGCTCATGGTAGCGCGTGATCTGCGTCTGCTTGGCCATGCGGATGGAACCGTCGTGCACCGCGCCACGCGCAATCGCCACCACCGGACTCGTGATCTTGCCGCGCACGAAGGCAGTATGCGCCAGCTCCAGTTTGGTGATCGCGTGAATGTCGCCTTCCACGTGACCGGCGATCACGATGCTGTTGGCGCGGATGTTTCCCTTCCAGCGGCTGCCTTCGCCGAGCACCAGCGTTCCCTCGATCTCGCACTCGCCCTGCACCTGGCCGTAGACGATGTGATTGTCCTTTCCCTGGATCGTGCCCATGTACACGGATTGCGGCCCGAGCATGCCGGTAAAATCGCCCACGTGATCCAGCGTGCGGCGGCGCTGTTTCCTGCCGAACTTCACCAAGATTTCTTCGATTTTCAAGTCTGGGTTTCCGTTCCTGGTTTATGCCGGTCGGAGCCCGAATGCGCCCCGTCCAAATAATACTAGCAGGCGCCGGGAATGGCGTTGTCAAACCATGAGCTTCAGGCCCACGAGCATCGTGACGATCTCGAAGGCACGCTTGATCCAGAGGTTGCCCTTGACGATGGACCAGTGCGCGCCGAGGTAGCCGCCCAGGAACGAACCCAGCAGCAAGGCCGGGAGCCACGACCAGCGGATCTCGCCGAGAAGGCCGAGCGTGACCGCGCCGGCGCCGTTCCAGAACAGCCCCACCAGTACCAGTGTGTAAGCCACCGCGCGGCGGTAGTCGAGCCCGAACCAGCGCACCAGCCACAGGGTGCAGAACAGTCCGGTGCCGGAGGTGAGCGATCCGTTGAGCACGCCGACTGCGAACAGGCCCGCGCCTCCCACGGCGAAACCGCGGCGCGTGCGATGAATCGGCGCGTGTTCCAGACCCAATTGTTTGTGGAGATACGAGTAGACACCGATACCCATTGTAAGGATACCGAGCGAAACGCGCGCGACCGCGTCCGGCACATCGAGAATGTAGGCGGCACCCAGCACCACGCCGGGAAGTCCGGCGGCCAGGATGAACAGCGAAAATTTCCACTCGAGCGACTTCTCGCGCACGTGCCGCAGCGTCGCGCCGACACCGAGCGCCACGCTCGCGACCTTGTGGGTGGCGAGCGCCACACCGAACGGCAGGCCAAGAAAGATCAGCGCTGGAAACTGCAGCAGTCCCGCGCCGCCGCCGGCGAACGCGGAAAACACGTTTGCCACCAGCGACACCAGCAACAGCACCAACTGCTCGGTCCAGTTCACCGGCGCGCCGGACCGCGAAAGTTCCGGGGACTCATGTCCGCGGATTATGGCACAGATCGCCGGATCGCCGCGGCCGGGCGCCGTCCTTCGGCGACGCCGCGCCGCAGGGCGGCCGCGGTTGACACGGCGGTGAGCCGGCACCTATCTTGGATATAGATATTTAAGGAGTCATCACATGTCACGGAATTCCCCTGTCTCCCTTCTTCTGGTTCTGGCCCTGTGCCTGCCCGCCTCCGGCGCGTTCGCGGAAACGGGTCAGACCATCAAGAAATGCAAAGATACCACCGGCCGCTGGCATTACGGCGACACCGCGGCCGAGGAATGTGCCAAGTCCAAGATCACGGTGATATCGGACGAAGGCACGACCAAAAAGGTGATCGCCGCGCCGCCGACCGCGCAGGAACTCAAGGAACGCGAGGCGCGCAAGGAAATCGAAGAAGCCGAACATCAGAAAGCAGCAGACCAGGCGAAAAAAGACGCACTACTCCTGTCCACCTACGGCGTGGAGGACGACATCAACTATATTCGCGATCGCAAAATCGCGCTGATCGAATCCTCGATCAAGGCAAGCGAGGAAACCCTGAAGTCGCTGCGCGCGGCGCTGACGCGCATGGAGGCGCAGGCGGCAGATGACGAAAAAGGCGGCAAGGTCGACCCGTCCACCACCAAGAACATCGAGCAGACCAGGAAACAGATCGCGCGACATGAATCCGTGGTGGCGGACAAGCGCGGGGAACAAGAGGCGCTGCGCAAGCAATACGCCGCGGAACTCGAACGCTACCGCGAACTCAAGAAAAGCCAGCCGTCCAAGCTGCCCGCCGCCGCGAAAAAACCCTGAAGCACCGGCACTGAAATAATCTCCGGTTTACAAAACCCGCTCTCCGGCAAACCGCGCTCACTTCACTTTCGGTTCCGGCGCCACCCAGCGCCGTCCCTGCCGTGTCTGTTCCTGTTTCCAGAACGGCGCGCGCGTTTTCAGTTCGTCGATCAGGTAACGGCAGGCGGCGAACGCCGCTTCGCGGTGCTCGGCCCACACCGCCACGCACACGATCGGATCGTTGGGACGCAATTCGCCGTAGCGGTGGATCACCAGCAGGTCCGCAATCGGCCAGCGCTCCGACGCCTCGCGCGCCACGCGCTCGAGATGCTCGCCGGTCATGGGCGCGTAATGCTCGAGCGTCATGGCCTGCACCGCGTGGCCCTGGTTGAAATCCCGCAACGTGCCGACGAACACCGTCGTGGCGCCGAACTTCCCGGCCAGCGCCGGCTGCTCCTCCTGGTAGCGCACGATCTCGCGCCACGGATCGAAGGCCTCGGCCAGCAAACGCACGGTCATGGCGCGCCTCCGGTCACGGGCGGGAAGAACGCCACCTCGTCCCCGTCGCGCACCGGCTGATCGATCCGGGCGTACTCCATGTTGATTGCCGCCAGCAGGTTATCGGGCATGGGGACGCGCGCGCTTTGCCGCCAGACATCGGCAACATTATTGATGCCCGCGCAGTCGATGGCCTCCAGTTGCTTCCCCACTCGTTCGCGTACGCTGGCAAAAAACCTGACCGTTATACTCATGAATTAAATCCCCTTCATTTAATAAGGTGGACGTCAGGACATTCTGCGATAGAATAATCGCCCTCCCGAGGATTCGCAGCAAGCCTGCCGCACGGCCCATGCCTTGCCGCGGATAAATCATCTTTTCCAAGGGTCGGTATCACCCTCCGCAAATAAGTGAAACTTATGAGCGGCACCAGTAATTCTAATTAGTTTTGGGGTCGGCGACGCTATACAGTTCCGCGGCTCAGGCGTGGCAACACCATAATTTCAAGCATTTCTTGGCACCAAGGGGAAGAGGATTTCTATTATGTCTAAACTGGTCCATCCACATGGCGGCGGCGAACTGAAACCGTTGCTGCTGCAAGGCGCGGCGCTCACCGAAGAAAAGAAGCGCGCGCAATCCTTACCGAAAGTAAAAATCACCTCACGCGAAACCGGCGATGTCATCATGATGGGCATCGGCGGCTTCACGCCGCTCGACGGTTTCATGACCAAGGCCGACTGGCAGGGCGTGTGCGACGGCATGAAGATGGCCAACGGCCTGTTCTGGCCGATCCCGATCACCCTCTCCACCGACAAGGCCACCGCCGAAGGCATCAAGACCGGTACCGACGTGGCGCTCGTGGACGGCGAGTCGGGCGAGATCCTGGCCACCATGAAGGTCACCGAGAAGTACACCATAGATAAAGCGCACGAGTGCATGATGGTGTACAAGACGACCGACCTGGAACATCCCGGCGTCAAGATGGTGATGGAACAGGGCGACGTGAACCTCGCCGGCCCGATCAAGGTACTCTCCACCGGCACGTTCAAGCAGGAATACGGCGACCAGTTCCTGACCCCGGCCGAGACCCGCGAGATGTTCAAGAAGAACGGCTGGTCCACCGTCGCGGCGTTCCAGACCCGCAACCCGATGCACCGCTCCCACGAATACCTCGCCAAGGTCGCCATCGAAACCTGCGACGGCGTGCTGATCCACTCCCTGCTCGGCAAGCTTAAGCCCGGCGACATCCCGGCCGACGTGCGCTCCAAGGCCATCGGCACTCTCATCGACAAGTACTTCGTCAAGAACACCGTGATCCAGGCGGGTTATCCGCTCGACATGCGCTACGCCGGTCCGCGCGAGGCGCTGCTGCACGCGCTGTTCCGCCAGAACTACGGCTGCTCGCACCTGATCGTCGGCCGCGACCACGCCGGCGTGGGCAGCTACTACGGCCCGTTCGACGCACATCACATCTTCGACCAGGTTCCGAAGGACGCGCTCGAAACCAAGGCGCTCAAGATCGACTGGACCTTCTGGTGCTACAAGTGCGGCGGCATGGCTTCGGCCCGTACCTGCCCGCACGACGAGAAGGACCGTCTGCTTCTGTCCGGCACCAAGCTGCGCAAGATGCTGTCCGAGGGCGGCGACGTCCCGGCCGAGTTCTCGCGCCCCGAGGTGCTCGAAGTGCTGCGCGCCTACTACGGCAGCCTGACCGAAAAAGTCGAGGTCAAGCTTTCCGGTCATTCGGCCCGATAGTTTTTTATAAAAGAGTTTTTGTTAACCGTTTTAACCGTTTTTAATTGCAACCTAGATAATAGATGGAGTGACACCATGCCAACATTCGTACGTACCGACAAATGCGATGGCTGCAAGGGTCAGGACAAGACTGCTTGCATGTACATCTGCCACCACGACCTGATGAAGCTCGACAAGGACGGTTCCGAAACCGGCCATGCGATGAAGGCCTGGAACCAGGAACCGGAGCAGTGCTGGGAATGCTATTCCTGCGTGAAGATCTGCCCGCAACAGGCGATCGAGTGCCGTCATTACGCCGACGTCGTTCCGCTCGGCGGTTCGGTGCAGCCGCTGCGCGGCACCGACTCGATCATGTGGACCATCAAGTTCCGCAACGGCAACATCAAGCGCTTCAAGTTCCCGATCCGCACCACGGCGGAAGGCTCGATCAAGCCGTACGAAGGCAAGCCCAAGGCCGACGCCTCCAAGCTCGACGCGATCGAGTTCTTCACGCCGAATTGCATCCACGCGTGCGATCGCAGCCAGCTGGTGAACGGCTAATTTTTCGACAACAACCGGTGTCCCCGACGAGGGGCCGAGGCGCCCTGAACGGGACACCGTTTCAAAAAAGGTGAATGAACATGGCAGAAGGTACTTTTGGTAATCCGCAGGTCGTTGAGGAAGAAGTCGACATCCTCATCATCGGCGGCGGTATGGCGGCCTGTGGCGCCGCGTTCGAGATCATGCGCTGGAACGAGAGCGCCGGTCTCAAGATCAAACTGGTGGACAAAGCCGCGCTCGACCGCTCCGGCGCCGTGGCGCAGGGTCTGTCCGCGATCAACACCTATTGCGGCGAGCACGATCCGGCCGACTACGTGCGTTACGTGCGTAACGACCTGATGGGCATCATCCGCGAAGACCTGGTGTACGACGTCGGCCGTCACGTGGACGACTCGGTGCACCACTTCGAGGAGTGGGGCCTGCCGGTGTGGAAGCAGCCCGGTGACGAAGGCAAGAAGCTCACCGAAGGCGGCAAGCCGGTGCGTTCGGGCAAGTGGCAGATCATGATCAACGGCGAATCCTACAAGTGGATCGTCGCCGAAGCCGCGAAGAAAGCCCTGGGCATGGAAAACATCCAGGAGCGTATCTTCATCGTGCGCCTGGTCACCGACAAGAACGATCCGAACCGCGTCGCCGGCGCCGCCGGTTTCTCGGTGCGCGAGAACAAGCTCTTCATCTACAAGTTCAAGGCCTGCCTGCTGGTGTGCGGCGGCGCGGTGAACGTGTTCCGTCCCCGCTCCGTCGGCGAAGGCACGGGTCGCGCCTGGTACCCGGTGTGGAACGCCGGTTCGACCTACGCGATGGCCGCCGAGTGCGGCGCCGAGCTGACCATGATGGAAAACCGTTTCGTGCCGGCCCGCTTCAAGGACGGCTACGGTCCGGTGGGCGCGTGGTTCCTGCTGTTCAAGGCCAAGGTCATGAACGGCGCGGGTGAAGACTACAACGCCATCAACGGCCACCTGATCAAGGACGAGAAGCGCTTCGGCAAGTACGGCCAGGGCGTCCCGGGCACCTGCCTGCGCAACCACATCATGCTGAACGAGATGCGCGAAGGCCGCGGTCCGATTCTGATGGACACCCCGACGGCGCTCGCCAACCTCGCGAAGAACATGACCCCGAAGGAAGTGCAGCACCTGCTGGCGGAAGCCTGGGAAGACTTCCTCGACATGACCATCGGCCAGTGCGGCATCTGGGCCGGCGAGAACATCGAGCCGGACAAGCGCCCCTCCGAAATCATGCCGACCGAACCGTACCTGCTGGGTTCGCATTCCGGCTGTGCCGGCATCTGGGTCTCCGGTCCGACCGACGTCGGCGCACCGAAGGAGTGGAGCTGGGGCTATCGCTCCATGACGACCGTCAAGGGTCTGTTCACCGCCGGTGACGGCGTGGGTGCCTCCGGTCACAAGTTCTCCTCCGGTTCGCACGCCGAAGGCCGCATCGCCGCCAAGGCCATGGTCAAGTTCGCGCTGGACAACAAGAACTGGAAGCCAGAGATGTCGCGCACGACGCAGGAACTGGTGGACGAGATCTACCGTCCGGTGAAGACCTTCCTGGAGCACAAGGACTACACCACGGCGATCGACGTCAACCCGAACTACATCACGCCCAAGATGCTGCAGTTCCGCCTGCAGAAGATCATGGACGAGTACTGCGCGGGTGTGTCGACCTACTATCAGACCAACACCAAGATGCTGGAAATCTGCGAACAGAAGCTCGAGATGCTGAAGGAAGACTCCCTCAAGATGCGCGCCAAGGACCTGCATGAACTCCTGCGCGCGTGGGAGAACTACCACCGCATCCTCGCCGCCGAGGCGCACATGAAGCACATCCAGTTCCGTCAGGAAACCCGTTACCCGGGCTTCTACTACCGGATGGATTACAACTTCATCGACGACGCCAACTGGAAGGTGTTCGTGAACTCGAAGTACGACCGCAACACGAAGAAGTGGGAACTCAAAAAAGTCCCGTACGTGCAGCTGGTCAAGTAATCCGGTTGTAACGCTGTAAATGGGGGGTCCGGGGCAACCCGGACCCCTTTTCTTTTAGAAGGTGTAAAATTGCCGGCCCGGTACCGCCGGCCGAATTTCAAAGGTGATCCCATGAGCCAGGATTTCAACGACCCCTCCATCAAGGACCCGCGCCCGACGAGCCCGGTCGTGCCGATCAAGCTCGGCCTGGACGACAGCATCCAGTTCCGCTGCCGCAAGGGCATCGCCTGCTTCAACAAGTGCTGTCAGAACATCAACATCATGCTCACGCCGTACGACATCCTGCGGCTCAAAAACCGCCTCGGGCTGACCTCGGCCGAGTTCCTGGAGAAGCATACGACCACGTTCGAGATGGACGCGCACGGCATGCCCGGCATCCGCATGAAGACCAAGTCCGGCACCGCCGAGTGCCAGTTCCTCACGCCCGAAGGTTGCGGCGTGTACGAAGACCGCCCGGCGGCGTGCCGCTACTACGCCCTCGGCGTCACCACCATGCGCGCGGTCGGTTCGGCCAGCCCCGAAGAGTTTTATTTCGTGGTCAAGGAAGAGCACTGCCTCGGTCACGACGAGCCGCGCACGCTCACCGTGCGTGAATATCGCCAGGAGCAAGGCGTGGACCAATACGACGAAATGAGCAAGGTGTGGCGCGAGATCATTCTCAAGAAGCGCTCCAGCGGCCCGACCGTCGGCAAGCCGTCGCAGAAGAGCATGGACTTGTTCTATCTCGCGAGCTACGACCTCGACAATTTCCGGGTGTTCATCGCCAGCCCGTTCTTCCACGACGTTTACGACATCGAGCCGGCGCTGTTCCAGAAGCTGCTCACCGACGACGTCGAGCTGATGAACTTCGCCACGCGTTATCTCAAACAGGTGCTGTTCGGCGAGAACTCCATCCCCGAAAAGCCCGACGCTTTCGAGAAGCGCAAGAAGCGCCGCGAGGAGATCATGGCGAAGCAGAGGGAGCAAATGAAGAAGGAAATGGAGCGGGATATCGACTTGCCGGAATAATCTCCTCTCCTCTTTACGCAAAAAAAAAGACCCCGCCTCTCGGCGGGGTCTTCGTTTCAAACCCTGCTTTCGCAGTGCTTGGCGTTAAGCCGGCTGAACGTTTGCCGCCGACGGGCCCTTGGGGCCCTGCTGCAGCTCGAACTTCACCTGCTGACCTTCAGTCAGGGACTTGAAGCCGCTGCCCTGGATAGCGGAATGATGCACGAAGACATCCTTGCTGCCGTCGGACGGGGTAATGAAACCGAAGCCCTTGGCGTCGTTGAACCACTTTACTGTACCTGTATTCACGAAAATACCTCTGTTATTAGTTGAATTGCGATGTTTTGCAGTTCATTCCTGAAAGCGATCGCGGGAGTAACTGCCGGAGAAACTGGAAGGACTACCGAAGAGTCTGCAAGAACTGTACTGCAAGCAGGCACTATACACGAGTTGATCCCAATAGCTACTACTATTCGCAGAACCGCCTGTGGCTCCGTCCCTGCACCCTGGGTTACCCTTCTTTGCGCTCATATAAACAAGGAGGCGGGGTCATTAACTCCACGCTCCGAATTTGCCTGATTGTCCTGCTGATGGTCGCGACACTGGCCGGCGTCTTGCTGCTGCCGCCGATCACGCAGGACCCCGAGTATCATGTCTTTGCCGATCGCCGCGGCTTGCTCGGTATTCCCAACTTTCTCGATGTCACGACCAACCTCGCATTTCTGGCCGTGGGCATCGCGGGGATCGTGTTGTGTGCAAGCAGATGGCATGGGATCGGAGCACGCTGGGCGTGGATGGCGTGCTTCACCGGCGTGGCGCTGGTGTCGCTGGGCTCCGGTTATTATCACGTCGCGCCGGACAACGACAGCCTCGTGTGGGACCGGCTGCCGATGAGCATCGGCTTCATGGCGCTTTCGGTCGCGGTGCTGAGCGAACATGTGAGCCTGCGGCTGGAAAAATACCTGCTCGTGCCGGCAATCGCTCTCGGTATCGCGAGCGTGATTTACTGGCATTACACCGACGACCTGCGGTTATACGTACTGGTGCAGTTTCTGCCCTTGCTCCTGCTTCCGGTGGTACTGCTGCTGTTCAAAAGCCCGTATCCGCATCGCGGCCTGCTGCTTCCGGCGCTCGCGATTTACGTCGTCTCCAAGCTGGCCGAGCACTACGACACCGCGGTGTTCGCCGCCACGGGCAATATCCTCAGCGGTCATTCGCTCAAGCACCTGCTCGCGGCGGCGGCGCTTTTCGTCGTGTACCGGATGCTCCGCGCGCGTAAAGCGTAACGGCCCGTTCCCCGCGGCAAGCCGGACTTGTGCAACCATCGGCACAATGCCCTGTCATAAAGCGCACAGGCTGATTGAACGAGGGTTTCATGCGTAAAACTCCATCAGGATTCGCGGTTCTGTTGTCCGGCCTGCTGCTGGGCATCGCATTGGTCGCCACGGCGGCCGAGCCGGTGGCGCAGGGCAAAACAGCCACGGCGGTTTTCGCCGGCGGCTGCTTCTGGTGCATGGTGCACCCGTTCGATGAACTGCCGGGCGTGATGTCGGTCACCTCGGGTTACACCGGCGGGCACAAGCCGAATCCGACCTATCACGAGGTCTCGGCGGGAGACACCGGTCACGTCGAGGCGGTACAGATCGTCTACGATCCGCAGAAAATCCGCTACGAAAAACTGTTGGACGTGTTCTGGGTCAACGTCGATCCGCTGGATAACGGAGGTCAGTTCTGTGACCGCGGCAGCACGTACACCTCCGCCATCTTTTACCAGGACGGGGAGCAGAAAAAGCTGGCGGAGCAATCGAAGGCCGCGATCGAGAAGAAACTCGGGAAGACAGTCGTGACCACGATTCGCCCGGCCGCCACGTTCTACCCCGCCGAGGATTATCACCAGGATTATTACAAGAAGAATCCACTGCGCTACAAATACTATCGCTACAGCTGCGGGCGCGACCAGCGCCTCGAACAACTCTGGGGCGGGAAGAACCGGGAATAACCGCGCGCGAACCCCGCGCGACGCGAAATCAATTCGCGGCCTGGGCCCTGGATTTCAGCGGTTGCCTGACGGAGAGCAGCGCCGTGAGCGGCTCGGGTTTGTGAACGCCAAAGCCTTGAACGTAATCAATGCCGAGTTTTTGCAGCGCCGCGGCGATTTCCTCGGTTTCGACGAATTCGGCCACGGTGCTGATGCCCAGGACGTGGCCGATCCGGTTGATCGCGTCAATGATGGAACGGCTGAGCGGATCGGAGAGGATGTGCTTGACGAAATGCCCGTCGATCTTGATGTAGTCCACCTGGAGATTGTTGAGATAACCGAACGAGCTGAGGCCGCTGCCGAAGTCATCCAGCGAAAACCGGCACCCGAGCGCGCGCAACTGGCGCATGAAACGCGACGCCGCCGCGAGATTGGTGATCGCGGCGGTCTCCGTGATCTCGAAACAGAGACTGGCCGGCGCCACGCCCGTTTCCGCGATCGCGCGCCGTATCGAGGCCAGCACTTCTTCGTTGCCCAGTGACTGGCCGGACAGATTGATCGCCAGGCTGATATCCTCGCCGCGCCCCATCGCCTGGCGCGCCGCCACCATTTCCAGCGCGTGCCGCACGACCCACTGATCGATGGACGACATCAGGTTGTAGCGCTCCGCGGCCGGGATGAACGCCATCGGCGGGACCAGCTGCCCGTTCGGGTCGCGCAAGCGGATCAGCACCTCGTAATGAGGCGTATGCGTTTTACCCGTCGTCGGCCGGATCAGCTGGCCGTGCAATTCGAACCGGTTCTCCTCGAGCGCCTGCTGGATGCGCGACACCCACTGCATCTCGCCGTAGCGCTGCGCCATTTCCTTGTCGTGCTGCTGGTATATCTGCAGCCGGTTGCGGCCCGAATCCTTGGCGACGTAGCATGCGGCATCGGCGTTTTTCATCACCTCTTCCATGCTGGCGCACTCGGCCGTGATCGGTACCAGACCGATGCTGATGCTGATATCGAACGGCTTGTCCTGCCACACGAAGCGGTGCTTTCTGACTCTCAGGCGCATGGTCTCGGCGTGCTCCGCCGCCCGTTCCAGGCCGCAACCTTCGAGCAGCACGCCGAACTCGTCGCCCCCGAGACGCGCCAGCATGTCGGCCTCGCGGATGTCGCGCTCCAGCAGCGCCGCCACCTGCTTGAGCAGCTCGTCGCCGGCCACGTGGCCGCAGGTATCGTTGACCACCTTGAACTGGTCCACGTCGATGTAACACAGCGCGTGCTGTTTGCCTTCCACGACCGCGGTCTCGATGGCGTGCTGCAGACGCGCCTCGAAAGCGCGCCGGTTGTACCGGCCCGTCAACGGATCGTGATAGGTCAGGTGCATCAGTTCGCGGTTCTTTTCCTCCAGCGTCGCGGCCGCCGAAAGCAGCCGGTCCTTGTAATCGTTGAGCGCGCGACGGACGTTCTCCAGTTCCCGGATGTTCACCGCGCCATGCAGGTCCTCCGGAATGGCGTCGGTGTTGCCCGAGTGAATCTCGCGCAGGTATCCGGCCAGGCGTCGCAGCGGTCGCGCGATGGAAAACGTGAGCAACAGCGCCAACAACGCCAAGAGACCGGCGGTATAGGCGAGGTACTGCATGAAACCCTTGCGCACCAGATGCGAAAACGCATCGATTTCCGGGGACGGCGACACCTGCAGTTCCGCCGCCTTCACACCGTCGGCGAGCGGCGTCACCACGCCGTCCGGCAGGTGCCATTCAACGTGCTGGATGGACGAGCGCCCCAG
The DNA here is from genome assembly GCA_016200465.1 of Gammaproteobacteria bacterium. Lineage (GTDB taxonomy): Bacteria > Pseudomonadota > Gammaproteobacteria > Acidiferrobacterales > Sulfurifustaceae > Sulfuricaulis. The sequence continues at coordinate 14,621 of JACQER010000162.1, forward strand.
CGTGTCGGAGCTTTCCAGCGCCTTGTCAGCGCGCATGCGCATGCCCACGTAACCCAGCAAGCCTGACCGCATCGACGCCAGCGCCTCGACGGGATGGAAATAAACGATGTACACGGTCGGTCCCTTCCTCAGCAACACCGGCTGCCGGATCGCCGTGGAATACACCTTCGGCGCCAGGGTCGCATCGGCGCTGAGCGGCTTGCCGTTCGCGGCGTAAAGGTCGACGGCGTCGATCAGCCCGCGGTAACGGGCCGCGTCCTTGACGCGGGTCTCCTTCCAGTAGTTGTAATAGTTCGCGTCTCTGAACAAGGCGAGGGTTTCGTCCCATCCCGCCAGGTATTCGGCGACCTCGCTCAATTCCTTCCCGAGATGCTCTACTTCGCGCAGCAATTCCTCATGGGCGCGTTTCGTCGTCTGCTCCCGTGCCTGATGCTGAATGGCGTCGGCCTGCTGTGCCGAGAAGTAGGCGCTGACACCGGCCGTCAGCATCGCCGCCAGCATGAACAGAATCAGATACCACGAAATCGGCAGGAAGGTTTTTTTGAGGCGGGCGAAGGGCATGGATCGGCCTATTTTCCGTCGAGCGTGGCGTTGACCTGGGTCAGCAACGCCTCGATCCGGTCGCTCAAATCGAATTCATGGATGGAGGAAAAGAAATGATTCGCTCCTTCAATGACCGAGACCTGCGCGTTGCGACGCAGTTCGCGCAGCCATTCATCGTCAATCCGGTTGTCCTTGCTTCCGATCACCGCGTATACCGGCAACTTCCGTTCCTGGAGCCGCGCCAGGGAATCGATGACATGCTTGTCGTCCCAGTGGGCATAGGACAAATAACTCCGTGGCGTGGCCATGAACGTCTTGCAAAAACTCAGGGCATACGGCTGCAGCGATGTGTCGCGGCGTGCCTCCCGGGCCTGCGCCTTGGCAACCTGTCCGGCCTGAACCTTCGCCGCCTGTTCCGTTCGCACCAGGCTGACGGCGATCACCGCCGCGACCGGCGCCTGGGGATAAGCCTCGACGTAGCCCAGGGCGTGCTGGCTGCCCCAACTGTGTCCGACGATGATGACGCGGGAGTAACCCTGGTTCTTCAGCCACCCAACCCAGAAATCGATCTCGCGCAGATCGTCCTCGAAACTGTGATTGTGCGGCGCCTGGCACTGCATGCTTTGCCGCCGGTCGGAAATCCCCAGGGAAAAATTCGGGCCGATGACCGTGTAGCCCAGCATGGAAAAATTGCTGATCAGACCCTGGGTCGTGTGAAATTCGTTCGTCTGCAGAAACCCGTGCAACACCAGGAGCGCCGGGCGCCGGGTATCGCCGCGGTGATACTCGGCGTTGAGATATTTGCCATCGGGCGATTGCAACCTCAGGGTCTCGGCGCGTCCCGGAGCGCTGATGCCGAACAGCATCAGGACCACCAGGACGATCAAGACCGGACGCACCCGCCGCGCGAGGGAGAAAATATTCTTATTCATGTGCAAGCTTCTGAAAGTATGGCCGATCTCGAATAAATTTCTATTCAGAAATAGCAAGATGCATGCCACGACCTTCCGTCCTCCGGATGCCGTCGTCGGGAATCCTGAAATTCGCCCCGCCAGCGGCGGGTCCGGCGTAACCCCATGGAATCAAGGAGATGTAAGCCGTGGCTCTGACAGCCATAACCAGGCCATTCCGGGGCCATGCAAGAGATGCGGGCCGGTATGCGCTTATTCCAATTTGCTGGTACATAGACCATAAAATCCATCCGGTCGCTTGGAACGAAATCAGGGAACCGGATCGAGTTCTGGAAACATAAGGAGAGCCGTTCATGAAAGCCATCGTGATGACAGCGCCCGGCGCGCCGGAGGTGCTGAAGCTTCAAGACCTGCCCGATCCGGTGCTGACGCAGGACACCGATATTCTGGTGCGCGTGAAGGCCGCCGGCGTGAATCCGGTGGACACGAAAATGCGCGCCAAACCCGGCGCGTACCCGGCGCCGCTGCCGCCGGTGCTGGGCTGCGACGGCGCCGGCGTCGTCGAGGAGATCGGCAAGGCGGTGACCGGCTTCAAGCCGGGCGACGAGGTGTATTACTGCCAGGCGCCGCATCACGACCGGCTCGGGAATTATGCGCAGCGCGCGCTCGTGGATCACCGGCTCGTCGCGACGAAGCCGAAGCGTCTGAGCTTTACCGAAGCCGCGGCGGCGCCGCTGGTCCTGATCACCGCGTGGGAGGCGCTGCACGACCGCGTCGCGATCCAGCCGTGGCACAAAGTGCTGGTGCACGCCGGCGCCGGCGGCGTCGGGCACGTGGCGATCCAGCTGGCGCGCATCGCCGGCGCCGAGGTCTGCACCACCGTCGGCTCGGCGGAGAAAGCCGAGTTCGCCCGTTCATTCGGCGCGAACCTCACGATCAACTACAAGGAAAAAAATTTCGTGACGGCGGTGCTCGACTGGACCGGCGGTCAGGGCGCGGACATCGCCTTCGATACCGTGGGCGGCAAAACACTCGCCGAAACTTTTTCCGCGGTGCGTCATTACGGCGACGTCGTCACGCTGCTGGCGCCGGGACCGGAAATGGACTGGAGCGTGCCGCGCGTGCGCAACCAGCGCGTGAGTTTCGAGCTGATGCTGATGCCGGTGTTCTTCGGTCAGACCGAGGCGATGGCGCATCAGGGAAAAATCCTCGATCAGTGCCGCGAGCTGTTCCAGGCCGGCGAGCTGCGCGTGCACGTCGGCGCGACCCTGCCGCTGGCGCAGGCGGCCGAGGCCCACGCCCTGCTCGAGTCCGGAAAAACCAAGGGCAAAATTGTTCTGACGGTCGATTGAATCCGCGTCAGCCGCGCTGGCGCGCGATCAGCTCGGCGAACTCCCGCGTAGCCAGCGGCGGGCTGAACAGCTCTCCCTGGTAGGCGTCGCAGCCCTGTTCGCGCAGCAGCTCCAGCTGCTCCGGCGTCTGCACTCCCTCGGCGACCACCCGGAGCTTCAGGCTCTGGCCGAGCGCGATCACGGCGCGGGTGATGGCGGCGTCGTTTTCGTCGTGCGGCAGCCCGCGCACGAACGACTGGTCGATCTTGAGCTTGTCGAGCGGGAAACGCTTGAGGTAACTCAGCGACGAAAACCCGGTCCCGAAATCGTCCACCGCGAGCCTCACACCGATGCGTTTGAGTTCCTCGAGCATCGCTACCGTGCGCGCGACGTCCTGCATCGCCACGGTTTCGGTGATTTCCAGTTCCAGCCGCGCCGGCGTCAGGCCCGTCTGCTTCAGTATTTCGGCCACGCGCCGGGGCAGATCCGGCAGCGTGAACTGGCGCGCCGTGATGTTGACCGCGACCGTCATGGCGCGCAGTTCCGGCGTGTTCGCGGCCGCGGCCTGAGTGCAGGCGGTGCGCAGCGCCCAGTCGCCGAGTGAAACGATAAGGCCGGATTCCTCAGCCAGCGGCACGAACCGCGCCGGCGGCAGCAGCCCGTGTTCCGGGTGCTCCCAGCGCAGCAGCGCCTCCGCGCCGATCACCCGGCCGCTCGCGATCTCCACCTGCGGCTGGTAATGCAGCCGCAGTTCGCCGTGCTCTTCCGCGTGGCGCAGCTCGTTTTCCAGCGCCAGCCATTCCGCGGCGCGCTCGTTCATGTCGCGCGTGTAGCATTCGAGGTTCGCGCCGCCGTGGAGTTTCACGCGCTGCATCGCGGTCTCGGCGTTGCGCAGGATCGTGGTGGCGTCCTGGCCGTCGAGCGGATAGACGCTGATGCCGACGCTGAGCGTGAGATGATACTCGCGGCCCAGGGCGTAAAACGGTTCGCGCATGCCTTCCAGGATTTTTTCGGCCAGCCACACCGGCGTCTGGCTGGTGGCGAATCCGGGCACGAGGATCGCGAACAGGTCGCCTTCCATGCGGTACAGTGTCGAATCACGCACCTGCCCGCGTACCTGCCCGAGCAAATGCTTGAGACGCGCGGCCACGGCCTGAAGCAGCAGATCGCCGATGTCATGGCCGACGCTCTCGATCACGACGCGAAACCGGTCCATGCCCAGCAGCAGAAACGCCGCGCGCATCCCGGCGCGGTCGCCGGCGTAGACGCGGCGCTCGAACTCCTCCTCGAACATCATCCGGTTCGGCAGATTGGTCAGCGCATCATGGTAGGCCTGGTAGACGAGGCGCTCCCGCGCGCGTTTGCGCTCGGTGACGTCCGAGACGTAGGCGTGAAAGCTGTCGAGGTCCGGCAGCCAGTGGATGACGCATTCGAGCGAGCGCCCACTTTCGACCATGTATTCCCACAGCTCATGCGCCACCGGCGCGGCACGCAACGCGGCCAGACGCCGGTCGAGATCCGGCGGGAACAGAGAGCGCGCGTCGCCGGGGGCGGCGATTTTTTCCAGCAGTTCGGCGGCGCTGGGGTTGGCGTAGAGCACGGCGCCGGATGACGACAGCCGCAGCACCGGATACGGATTGCGCTCGGCGAACAGCGCGAGCCGGCGCCGCTCGGCCTGGGCGTTGATGTAGACATTGATGTAATAGCCGACCAGCAGCGAAACGGTGAAAATCGCGCCGGCCAGAAGCAACAGGCGATTCTGCATGGTGCGCGCCGTCGCCTCGGCACGCTTACCGGCCGCCTGCACGCGCAGGGCGGCGGCGTCGGCCAATTTGTCCAGCTCGCGGTTGATACCCGCCACGACGGCGGCGGCCTGCGCGAGCAGCTTCACGGCGCGCGCGCGATCGGGCTGCGCACGACTCAGCGCGCGGTCGAGTTCGCGCCCAATACCGCCAAGGCGCGTGTAATCATCGCGCAGCGACAGGAACGGATCGCGCCCGAACGCGTTGGCGACATTGAGGAAACCGAGCGCGCATGCGCTTTCGATGCGCGCGTAATCGTCCAGGAACTGGCGGCGGTCGCGATTGGCGAAGTAGCGGTAAAACAGCGATTCCTGTTCCAGCAGATCGAGCTTGAGGCCGGTGATCGCTTGCTGCGCCGGTGCCTCTCTTTCGACCAGCTCACGGGCTGTGCTGGCGACCTGTTCACCGGCAAGATAAACCATCAGCGCCAGCGCGGCGCCGAGGGCCAGCACCAGCAGGTAGGCGCCGAAGATGCGGCTTTTGATGCCCGGCATGAGGTCCATGCGCGGGATAGCTTAACTCAGGCGGCGGAGCGTCGCGCGGGCAGGGCGGATTTCAGCTTGTCGCGCGCGCTGCGCAGCAGTTTTTCCGTGGTCTCCCAGCCGATGCAGGGATCGGTCACGGACACGCCGTACTTGAGCTGCGCCAGGTCCGCCGGGATCGGCTGGCTGCCGCCGTGCAGATGACTCTCCAGCATAAGCGCCACGATCGAGCGGTTACCTTCGAGGATCTGGTTGACGCAGTTCTCCGCCACCAGCGGTTGCAGCGCCGGGTCCTTGTTCGAGTTGCCGTGCGAGCAATCGACGGCGATGTTCACCGGCAGCTTGGCGTTCGCGAGTTCCCTTTCCGCCATGGCGATGGAAACTGAGTCATAGTTCGGACGGCCGTTGCCGCCGCGCAGCACGATGTGCCCGTAGCGGTTGCCGCGGGTGCGGAACACGGCGCACTGGCCTTCCTGGTTGATGCCGAGGAAATGATGCGGCCGCGCCGACGACTGCAACGCGTTGATCGCGACCTTGAGTCCGCCGTCGGTGCCGTGCTTGAAACCGAGCGGCGTCGACAACCCGCTTGCCATTTCGCGGTGCGTCTGCGATTCGGTGGTACGCGCGCCGATCGCGGTCCAGGTGATCAGGTCGGACAGATACTGCGGCGTGATCGGATCGAGCGCCTCGGTCGCGGTGGGCAGACCCATCTCGGCCAAGTGCAGCAACAGCTCGCGCGCCATGTACAGACCCTTCTCGATGTGGAACGAATCGTCCATGAACGGATCGTTGATGAGCCCCTTCCAGCCGACAGTGGTGCGCGGCTTTTCGAAATAGACGCGCATGACGAGATACAGCGTGTCGCTCAGTTCCTGCGCCAGTTGCTTCAGTCGCGCGGCGTATTCCTTCGCGGCCTTGATGTCGTGAATCGAGCACGGGCCGATCACCACGAACAGCCGCTGATCCTGGCGGTCGAGAATGCGCCGCACCGTTTCGCGCCCGCGCAGCACGGTGCGCTGCGCCGCCTCGGTGAGCGGCAACGCGGACTTCACCTGCTGCGGGGTCGGCAGCAGGTCCTGCGACAGGACGTTGAGATTGTTGACCGGGTCGCCAGCCATGTTTGTTACCGCAAAATCCGGATGAAACGCTGAGTTTATCGAACCCGGCGGCGCTTGTCCGCCCCGCCTTTTCCCGGGCCTGCCGGGCGCTTCGGTATGATAAGCCCTTGCGGAACCGGACCGGCCACCCCATGCCCGACACAGGGTTACTGATCAAATCGACACTCATCGGCATCGCGGTCGCGGCGCCGGTGGGGCCCATGAGCCTGCTGTGCATGCAGCGCACGCTGCGGTCCGGGCACGCGCCGGGACTGGCCTTCGGCGCCGGCATCGCCGCGGCGGATTTCACCTATGCCGTCCTCGGGGCCTTCGGGCTGACGGCGCTGACGTCACTACTGCTCGCCGGCGGCGACTGGCTGCGCCTCGCGGGCGCGCTGGTGCTGCTCTACTTCGCGGTGCGTATCTTGCGCGCCCCGCCACCGTCCGCCGCGCGCGAAAAAACCGACGCTTCGCCGTGGCGCGGTTTCGGCGCCGCCTACGGACTGACGCTCGCCAATCCGCCGACGATCCTGTTCTTCGCGGGGATATTCGCTTCGCTCGCGCCACTGTCGACGTTCGCGCGGGCGACGCAATTCGCGCTCGGGGTATTCGCGGGCTCGATGCTGTGGTGGCTGGC
>JACQER010000163.1 GCA_016200465.1 Gammaproteobacteria bacterium
CAACAACAGCCAAGTCTATTATTACCATAACGACCATCTCGGGACGCCGCAGGTGATGACGGACTCAACTGGAACCACGGTGTGGAAGGCTGCCTATGAGCCGTTTGGGAAGGCGACGGTGACCGTAAACACGATTACGAATAATCTGAGGCTGGACGGGTACTGGGACCAGGAAGTTAATCTTAGTTACAACGGCGCGCGCTATCGGGATTTGGACGGCAACCGGTTCCTGTCGTCGGACCCCATCGGCCTTGCGGGCGGACTCAATACCTATGTGGCGGTGAAAAATAATCCGCTCCGGTATATCGATCCCTCTGGGCTCGACGTGACAATAAAGATTGTCCGAGATACCTATACCGATAGTTCGGTCACGGGAACTATCGACGTGACAAGCGATCGAGTTCTAGGCACCTTTTCTGGTTATACACTTGAGAATGCCTATGCCGGCGAGAATGGCGACAAGAATCCCATTCCGCCTGGGACTTATTCTGCCTTCGTCCGCCGCGACCATAATCCGAACCGGGTAGAGTTAAAGAATGTGCCGGGATTCGAAAACGTCCAAATCCACGTTGGTAATGAACCGGACGATGTAGAGGGATGCTTCGCCGTCGGTACAAAACGGTCGCGCGACTGGGTAGGTCCCAGCACGTCGGCAATCAAAAAGATTCTTCAGATCATTCAGAAGGACAACACCGGCAATATCACTGTGAACGTAAGCGGTCCTAGCGTGAGGTAATCAATGAAAAAATCATTTTCTCTGTATCGCTTTGCAACGGCGCTCGTGTTGTTGCTGTCACCACTAGTGGTCACAGCAAACGAATCAGACTGGGCGAAATTCCTGAACAGTCCCACCGAAACGACTCACAAAACACTTCTACAAGACCTCAAGAAATGTAAAAACGTGACTCGCTGCAAAGAGGCGCCCAGTTCAGAGGCGGTCGTCAAGCTCGTGAAGTTGGTGGAAACCAAGAACTCTTATGCGGTGGACGTAGCTTTCCTGTCCCGTCATCTTCATCTCCTGGATGGTGGCAATTTGGAAGATGTAAACCGGGCCTTGGGCCGGCTGGCGGAATCGGACCCTACATTACTTCTAAGTCACTTAAAGAAGTATCGAGTCTCTGGCCGTTCATTTGATAGCACACTCGTTATGCTCCCACTTGAGACAGTCGATGATGTCGGTGCAAAGCGACGCACAATGCAAAAGCGCATTGACAGCCTATCAACAGTTAGCGATCAGTCACTGGCTCGCGAGCGGGACAACGCTATTCTTGTACTCAAACGAAAACTTGCCAAACTTCAAAGCGAAAATAAAGGCACACAACCAGACAAGTAAAAGGGGACGGAGGGATTAAACTTTAAGCAGCCTTCTGGTTTTGTTATCCTGCTAACCCTTCGGTCATGCAAAAGGATTTGCCATGCCGCGTCGTGCTCCGCTCTCGATCTGCCCTATCCTGTCGTGCATCGTGAGAGTGAAGAAACAATTAGGATCAGACTTGGCTGAACACTAAGCCATCACGGGTTTAAACCGATCACGCCGCGCCAGACTCATTGCTGCTCACATCCTCTAGCTGGCGCAAAAACGGGATCGTCACGCGCCGCTGCTGGCTGAGCGAGGCGCGGTCGATGCGCTCCAGCAGATCGAACAAGGAATGCATGTCGCGCGGGTAGCGGCTGAGGATGTACTGCACCACGTCTTCCGGCATGTCGAGTCCGCGATTGCGTGCGCGCAGCCGCACCGCCTCGAGTTTCTCCGCATCGTTGAGCGCCTGCAACGCGTAAACCGCGCCCCAGGCGAGCCGGCTGCTCAGGTCCGGCAGGCGCAGACCGAGACGCGCCGGTGGCGCGTTGGCGGCGCAAATCTGCAAACCGCCGGTGGCGCGCCGGCGTTCGGTCAGGCTGAACAATGCCGCTTCCCATTCGGGCTGGCCGGCGATCCGCTCGACGTCATCGAGACAGACGAGCGCCGACTGCTCGGCGTCTTCCAGCAGCGACGGCGACAGCGCGGCGACTTCGGCCAGCGGCACGTACAGCGGCGCCGCGCCCAGTTCCTGCGCCAGGCGGCAGGCGGCTTGCAGCAGATGCGACTTGCCGCAGCCTTCCGCGCCCCACAGGAACAGGATTTTGTCCTCCGCCTTTTCGTCACGGGCGGTTGCCGCCACGACCGCGGCGCGCAGACGCTCGAGCGCCTCGCGGTTCGGACCGGGCAGAAAATTGCTGAACGACGATCCGTCCTTGAGGCGCAGATTGAGCGCCAGCTGCCGGCTCATAGCGCGGGACGTCCATTGCGGCGCCGCTTCTTTCCGGAATCGCCGGCGTCGTCGCCGACGTAATACCGGTGCACGTGACCCAGCCAGACCTTGAGCACCGCGGCCGCCGGGAGCGCCAGCAGCACACCGGTGAAACCGAACAGCTGCCCGCCCGCCATCACGGCGAAGATCACCGCGACCGGATGCAGGCCGATGCGGTTTCCCACCAGCCGCGGCGTGAGCCACAGGCTCTCCAGCACCTGCCCAGTCAGAAAAACACCGGCCACCCACAGCAACGGCAGCCAATCGTGAAATTGCAGGTACGCCGCGAGCGCCGCGGAAGTCAGTCCGGTGAGGAATCCGACATAAGGGATGAAACTCGCCAGACCCGCGAGCACCCCGATCGGCAGCGCCAGGTTCAGTCCCGCGAGCGTGAGCCCGACCGAGTAAACGGTGGCGAGCGCCAGCATGACCGTCAGCTGGCCGCGCAGGAAACTGCCCAGCACCGCGTCGGTTTCGCGCGCGAGGCCGGCCGCCCAGGCCTGACGCCGCCGCGGCAGCAGCGCCAGCGTGCGCGCCAGCAATTGCTCCCAGTCGAGCAGCAGATAGAAGGTCACCACCGGAATCAGCAGCAGGTTGACCATCCAGCCGATCACGCTCAGTCCCGAGCGGGTGACGTAAAGGAACAGGTTGCTCGCCCAGTTGCCCACTTCGCGCCAGTGATCGAGCAGCGTCTGGCGTAGCGAGGCCATGTCCAGGGCGAGATTCACCCCGAGCAATTCCTGTATCCGGGGAACCGCGGTGTGCTGCAACCAGTCGAGATAACCCGGGACGTTGGCGACGAAGCTCACGATCTGCTGTTGCAGGGCCGGAATGATGTAAACCAGCAACCCGGCCACGAGCATCAGGAACAGCACGAACACCAGCGTGACCGCGAGCGCGCGCGGCAGATGCCAGCGCACCAGGCGATTGACGGCGGGATTGCCGAGATAGGCCAGCAGGCCGCCGACCAGAAACGGCGTGAGCACCGGCGCGAGCAGATACAGCAGCCAGCCGCCGAGGGCGACCAGGGCGATCGTCAGCAACGGGCGCGCGTCAGCCACGGCCTTCCTTCACCGGCTCGACTTCCTTGACCACCAGCCAGGTCCAGAGGTAATGCAGGCCGCTGGCCACCGTGGTCAGGGTCACGGCGTAGATCAGCGCGTCGCTCGCCGGCCGGTAAACCCAGTGCAGCGCCTGTTGCGCCAGAATCACGATGACCAGCGCGATCTGCATGAAGGTGTTGACCTTGCTCAGCCAGCTCGGACGCATCTGCACCGGCCCGACCATCGAGGTGTATACCAGATACCCGCCGATGATCAGCAGGTCGCGGAACGCGACGGTGAGCATGAGCCAGAACGGCAACTGGTCGAGCAGCGTGAGCATCACGTAACTGCTCACCAGCAGGATCTTGTCGGCCAGGGGATCGAGAATCGAGCCGAGCCGGCTCACGAAATTGAAGCGCTTGGCGATGAGCCCGTCGAGTCCGTCGGACACGCCCGCGAGAATGAACACCGCCAGCGAGGCGGCGTACTGCTGCTCCTTCAGCAGCAGAATCATCACCGGCGCCAGGGCGATGCGGCATATCGTGATCAGGTTCGGCAGTTGGGAAATATTCAACATCCGGTCGCTCGTGTCCTGTTTGGGCATCGCGCCCGGTTCCGCCCGGGCGACGCGGCAGGCATTATAATGGCAGGACCGGCGAAACAGGGCCACTAACCAATGCCGGTTCGGTCGACCTTGGGCGCGCTACTGCCGGCGGCATCTATATATTGGATGTTTACGACAACGACGGCTGGCCCTACCATACGCATCCCGTACGAATCCTGGAGCCTGACGTGAATAAACCGCGTGTTTCCCTGACCTACCGCGATGCCGGCGTGGACATTGACGCGGGCGATGCGCTGGTCGACGCGATCCGGCCGATCGCGGGCGCCACGCGGCGTCCCGGGCTGCTCGCCGGGGTCGGCGGTTTCGGCGCCATGTTCGAGATCCCGCCGGGTCAGTACCGCGAGCCGGTGCTGGTCTCGAGCACCGACGGCGTCGGCACCAAGCTCAAGCTCGCCATCGAACTCAACCGCCACGACACCATCGGCATCGACCTCGTGGCCATGTGCGTCAACGACATCGTCGTGCAGGGCGCCGAGCCGCTGTTCTTCCTCGACTATTACGCCACCGGCAAGCTCGACAACCAGATCGCGGAACAAGTGATCCGCGGCATCGGCGAGGGCTGCCGCCAGGCCGGTTGCGCGCTCGTCGGCGGCGAGACCGCGGAGATGCCGGGCATGTACGGCGCGGGCGATTACGATCTCGCCGGCTTCACCGTCGGCGTCGTCGAGAAATCAAAAATCATCGACGGCTCGCAGGTCAAACCGAACGACACGCTGATCGGCATCGCCTCGAGCGGCGCGCATTCGAACGGTTACTCGCTGATCCGAAAGATCCTCATGGTGCGCAAGGCCAAGCTCGACCAGTCTTTCGGCGGAAAGACGCTGGGCGAGGTGCTGCTCGCGCCGACGCGCATTTACGTCAAGCCGCTGCTCGCGCTGCTGCGCGAACTGCCGGTGCACGCCGCGGCGCACATCACCGGCGGCGGCCTGCCAGGCAACGTGCCGCGCGTGCTGCCGGCCGGCGTGCGCGCCGTGATCGACTCGCGCGCGTGGAAACGCCCCGCGATCTTCGACTGGCTGCAGGAAATGGGCGGCGTCGAGGACTTCGAAATGTACCGCACCTTCAACTGCGGCATCGGCATGGTGCTGGCGCTCGACGCGGCCAACGCCGAGAAGGCCCTCAAGCTGCTCGCCGCCGCCGGCGAAAGCGCCTCGATCATCGGCCACATCGAGCCGCACGCGGGAGAAGATCAGGTCGTCATTCTCAACTGACACGACGGCCTTTCCCGGAAAACGAATCCGCCCCGGAAAAAACCGTCGGAACGTTCAAGGGTCATATCCCACTTTGACATCGTCACCCTCTTCAGCCGACCAGCCGGACGCCGGACGCGGAACTTCCGCGCGCGCCGGCATCGTGGTGCTGATCTCGGGCCGCGGGAGCAATCTGCAGGCGATCATCGACGCGGTGAACGCCGGTCGCTTGCCGGCCGAGATCCGCGCCGTCATCGGCAACCAGCCCGGCGCGCCGGGACTGGCGCGGGCGCGCACCGCGGGGATTCCCGCGCACGCGATCGATCACCGCGGCTTCGCCACGCGCGAACAATTCGACCAGGCGTTGATGCGCCAGATCGATTTCTATCGTCCCCGCGTCGTGGTGCTCGCCGGATTCATGCGCATCCTGAGCGGCGCGTTCATCGATCATTACGCCGGACGACTGCTCAACATCCACCCTTCGCTGCTGCCGGCGTTTCCCGGACTCAACACCCACGCGCGCGCCCTGCAAAGCGGCGTGACGGTTCACGGCGCGAGCGTGCACTTCGTCACGCACGAGGTCGACGGCGGTCCGGTCATCGTTCAGGCGGCGGTGCCGGTGTTCGCGGACGACACGCCCGAAATCCTTGCGGAACGTGTGCTTATGGAAGAACACCGGATTTACCCGCTGGCCATCGGCTGGTTCCTCGCCGGCCGCCTGTCCGTCGAAAACGGACGGGTGCTTCTGGACGGGCATGAACGCCCGGAACAGGGTTTGAACCGCGACATCCCCCCGTCGCAGCCGCCCTCCGGCTGACTTGCTTATAATGATGGGAATACCCGGAACCCGGAATAAATCCCGGTCCACCTCCGTCTTTTTGGAACAGTTACACCGGCACCGGACAACCATATATTTCAGGCCCGACGATGGATGTTTTCAATTTCCTGGGACGTACCCGCGAAGACAAGGCAAGGCTCGAACAGCATCGCCTGCGGTTGTATCGCATCGCCTACGCCTGGACGCACAACGCCGCGCTCGCGGACGACCTGGTGCAGGAGACGCTGGCCAAGGCGTTGCAGAAATCCAGCCAGTTGCGCGACCCGAATGCCGGCGAGGCGTGGCTGTACAGCATTCTTTCGAATTGTTACCGCGATCACTTCCGCCGCAGTCGCGCCACGGAAGAGATCGACGAAAATACCATAACCCATGAATCCACCCCGGAGAAGGAGAGCAGCGAGCAACAAGTGGTCCTCAAGGTCAGGGAGGCCATCGCCAGACTGTCGGAAGGCCAGCGTCAGGTCGTGACGCTGGTCGACATTCAGGGCTTGAGCTACATGGAAGTGGCCCAGATCCTGAACGTGCCGATCGGAACGGTCATGAGCCGCCTGTGCCGGGCGCGTTACGCCCTCAAGGACCTGCTGGGAGATTTCGCTCCCAAAACCGCTGCTGAAGAATCAAAAATCCGGAGAATCAAATGAACAATCAGGAACAGAATTTTTCTGACGAATTTCTCAACGCCTTCGTCGACGACCAGTTGACGCCCGAAGAGAAGGCGCAAGTCTACGCGCGCCTGTCCGGCGACGAAACGCTGAGCCGGCAGATCTGCGAACTGCGCAAGACCCGCGACCTGGTGCAGCTCGCGTACAAGCAGCCGCCCATGCCCGCCCGCGGGCTGGCGACGCTCTCCGCCGGGCGCAAAATCGGTCTCGGCGTGGCCGCCGGGTTGATGCTCCTCGTCGGCGGCATCACCGGCTGGTTCCTGCATCAGCCATCCGCGAACCAGGTGATTTCCGTTGCCCAGAATGGGCCCGGCGATGACACGCCGGCCAAGGTGCTGTTCCACGTGAGCGACGGTCACACCGAACATCTCAAGGGCGTGCTGGACGACGTCGAGAGCCTGATGCAGTACTACCGGCGCTCGCATCAGACGGCGCGCGTGGAAGTGATCACCAACGGCGAAGGCCTGGGTTTGGTGCTCGCCGGCATCTCCCCCTACGCCGAGCGCGTCCGGCAAATGCAAAAGGAATATCACGGCCTGACGTTTGTCGCCTGTCAGAACACGATCGACCGTTTTCAGGAGGAACTGGGCATTACGGCGAAGCTGCTGCCCGGTGTCGTCGTGATTGATTCCGGTGTGGCACAGATCATGCGCCGGCAACACCAGGGCTGGGCCTATATCCAGGGTTAGCGGGATTCATCCACCAACACGCGGGAGAACTTCACCATGAAAAAACTCATTGCACTATCCGTGATGGCGTTGCTCAGCCTGGGCCTTGGCACGAGCGCGGCCTATGCCGACGACCATGCCAAACAGAAAGTGGTCTACCACATCAACTCCGATGACGAGAAGCTGCTCAAGGCTGCGCTGGGCAACATCCAGAATCACATCAACGCCGTGGGCAAGGATAATCTCGACCTGCGGGTGGTGATGCACGGCCCCGGCGTCGACCTGCTGAAGCTCGCGAACAAAAACCCCGACTTCCAGGACAAGGTCAGCAACCTGAAGCGCCAGGGCGTGCACTTCAACGTATGCAACAACACCCTGGTGGGCAGGAAGATCGACTACAAGAACGACCTGTACGACGTTTCCAAGGAAGACATCGTTCCGAGCGGCGTGGCCGAGCTCGCTATCCTGCAATCGCAAGGTTTCTCCTATGTAAAGCCCTGAGACAGTGCATCGTCTCTCTCCTCCAGCCCGCGCTCCCCGCGGGCTTTTTTTTGACCTGACGACTCGAAGCGATCTCAAAACCGCTTGCGCCGGAAGGATGGACTGGAATCGCGAAACCGCCAGACTGTTTTTTGAGATCGCTTCTCGTTATCCTAGGCGCAAAGGGCGCCACCGGCAGCCCGGAGTTCGCTTTCGCGCATGCAAGATCTGCTTGAAGCCCTTCCCTCCAGCACCGCGATCCGCGATTTCCTGAATTCGCCGTTCACCTGGTGGCAGATCGGCCTGTTCCTGGCCGGGCTGCTGATCGCCAAGCTGATCGGCGACCGGCTGCTGCCGCGCCTGCAAAGCGTCACCGAGGCGGGCGGCATCGAGGGCATGCGCCGCACCGCGATGCGCACCGGCGCGCTCGCTCTCGTTCCGCTGCTGTTGTGGCTGTGGCTGCTGGCGGTCTCCGCGATTCTGCGCAACCAGGGCTGGCCCACCGGTCTGCTGCGCCCGGCGATGATCCTCGCCGGCGCGCTGGCCGTGATCCGCATGGGCGTGTTCGTGCTGCGCCACAGCCTCAGTCCGGGCGGACCGCTCAAGGCCTGGGAAGGCGTGTTGACGGTCACGATCTGGACCCTGGTGGCGCTGCATATTCTCGACTGGCTGCCCTGGATCGAGCAGCTGCTCGACGACTACGCGCTGAGTTTCGGCAAGGTACGGATCTCACTGCTGAACGTCGTGAGTTTCGTGCTGTCGATCGCGGTCATGCTGCTGGTCGCGCTGTGGCTGGCCAACGCCATACGCAACCGCGTGCAGCAGAGTCGCGTCCTCGAAGACAGCATGAAGATCGCGCTGTCCAAGCTCGTCAAGATAACGCTGCTGACCCTCGCCGTGCTCATGGCCATGATGATGGCCGGCATCGACATCACGGCGTTCGCGGTTTTCGGCGGCGCGCTCGGCGTCGGACTGGGGCTGGGCCTGCAGCGCGTGGTGAGCAATTTTGTCAGCGGCTTCATTCTGGTTTTCGAAGGCTCCATTCGCCCCGGCGACGTCATCAGCTTCGGCAACACCTTCGGCACGGTCCGGGCGCTGCACACGCGCCACATCGTGATCCGCACGCGCGACGGCATGGATATTCTGGTGCCCAACGAAAATCTCATGACCTCCGACATCACCAACTGGTCCTACGAGGGCGACCGCCGCATCCGTCTGCGGCTGCCGGTACAGACCGGCTATGACGATGACCCGGAACAGGTCATCGTGCGTCTCGAACGCATCGCGCGGGAGCACGGGCGCGTGCTGAAGAATCCCGCCCCCGCGGCGGTAGTGAGCGGTTTCGGGGACAACGGCGTGAACCTGGAATTGCTGGTCTGGATCGACAACCCCGAACACGGCGGCGACGTGCGCTCCGATCTTTTCCAGCGCATCTGGAAGGATTTCAAAACCGCGGGCATCAGCCTGCCGTTCCCGCAGCGCGACGTTTACATCAGGGAATTTGCGGGCCCGGGAGCTTCCCCTGCTGCCGCCACATCAGGTAGTCGCGCAAAATCCGCGCGTGGTCGAAAGCCAGCGGCGAAGGCAAACCCTCCGGGCTGAATATCGCCACGCCCGCGGCATCGTCCTGCGCCCGCGGTTCGCCCGCCGCCTCGGCGACATACACCGCCGAGGCGGTGTGACTGCGCGGATCGCGCGCCGGATCGGAATAACAACCCAGCAGTATCTTGAGTTTCACGCGCAGCGCCGTTTCCTCCTCGGCTTCGCGCACCGCGGCTTGCTCGAGCGATTCGCCGACGTCCACGAACCCGCCGGGCAAAGCCCAGCCGTGCGGCGGATTCTTGCGCCGGATGAGCACGATCGGCACGTCCGGTGTCAAATGAAACGGGGTTTTACGAATGCTTGAAGGATTGATCAGTCTCCCATGGTGGGGACACCTCATCGCCGCACTCATCCTGACGCACATCACCATCGCCGCCGTCACCATCTATCTGCACCGTCATCAGGCCCATCGGGCGCTCGACCTGCATCCCGTCGTCAGTCACTTCTTCCGCTTCTGGCTGTGGTTGACCACCGGCATGATCACGAAGGAGTGGGCCGCGATCCATCGCAAGCACCACGCCAAGGTGGAAACACCGGACGATCCACACAGCCCGCAGGTGAAGGGCATCAAGAAGGTGCTGCTCGACGGCGCCGAGCTCTACCGCCAGGAAGCGAAGAACCGGCAGACGATGGAGAAGTACGGCCACGGCACGCCCGACGACTGGCTGGAGCGCACTGTCTACACGCCGCACAACGGCAAGGGCATCGTGCTGATGTTGCTGATCGACGTGCTGCTGTTCGGCCCGATCGGCATCACGATCTGGGCGGTGCAGATGATCTGGATACCGCTGTTCGCCGCCGGCGTTATCAATGGCATCGGCCATTACTGGGGCTACCGCAATTTCGAGGTCGCCGACGCCTCCACCAATATCGTGCCGTGGGGCATCCTGATCGGCGGCGAGGAGCTGCACAACAATCATCACACCTTCGGCAGTTCCGCCAAGCTTTCCTCCAAATGGTGGGAGTTCGACATCGGCTGGATGTACATCCGCCTCATGGAAATGCTGGCGCTGGCGCGGGTGAAGAAAATCCCGCCGGAACTCGCCTGCGACACGGCCAAGCAGCACATCGACGTGGAGACGGTGAAGGCGGTGATCACCGGACGCTTCCACGTGATGGCGCAGTTCGCGCGCGAGGTGATGAAGCGCGTGCATCGCGAGGAGCTGAAAAAGGCCGACCGCGCCGACCGCGAATCCTGGGCGCTGCTCAAACGCGCGCGCCGGCTGATGGTGCGCGAGGCGGGGCTGCTCGACGAAGCCTCGCACAAGTGGCTGGAAAAGGCGCTGGAAAACAACGGCACGCTCAAAACCGTGTACACCATGAAGCAGAAGCTGCAGGACATCTGGCAACGTTCCGCCACCACGCAGGAACATCTGCGGCAGGCGTTGCAGGAATGGTGTCACGAGGCCGAGGCCACCGGTATCGAAGCGCTGCGCAATTTTTCACAGAAGCTTCGCACCTACACGCTGGCGCCCACAGCGGCCTGATCGTCGCTTATCCGACCCAATAAAAAACCCGCCGTTGGCGGGTTTTTTATTGGGTTCACTGTCCGACTTTGCTCAGGCCAGACTGGCCAGACGCTTGTGCAGCGGGCTGTGGCGCGGAAAGTGCGCCAGAAGAAACTGCATCTGGTCGGCGAGGATGCGCTTGCCCTGCAGGAAGATGTATTCAGCGTGCGTCGGCATGAACGGCACCGCGAGCAGTTCCAGCCCCGCCTGCTCCGGCGTGCGCCCGGCCTTGTGATTGTTGCAGCGCTTGCAGGCGGTGACGACGTTGTTCCAGGTATCCGTACCGCCCGTGCTCAGCGGTTTGATGTGGTCGCGCGACAGGCCGCGCGATGAAAACTGGGTACCGCAGTACATGCACAGATGCGCGTCGCGCGCGAACAGCGTCTGGTTGTTGAGCGGCGGGACGTAATGCGCCCGCGCCTTCAGGACCGCGTGGCTGTCCCCGTGGGTGGCGATGATGGAGTTGATTTCGAGCACGGAGCGCTTGCCGGTGACGGCGTTGTGCCCGCCGCGGATCCGGTACAGCGGCACGCCGCAGGTGTAGGCCACCTGCCCGAGATGATAGACCCGCACGGCCTCTTTGAAATCAATCCATTCAAGCGGCATCCCCGATGCGTCGGTCCTCAGAACTTGCTGATTCAATGCATACACGACACAGGCCTTCCGTAACTCATCGTTCGCTACGGCCGATATTTATGTCAGAAAAACCGGGGCTTGTACATAGCCAAGCGGTTGAGATGACTCCTTTCCGGGAACCCGACGACCGCCTGAACGGGTTCCTGAAAACAAAAAAGCCCGGCTTTGCCGGGCTTTTTGTCGAATCGGGTGAGACCCTACTTGATCTTCGCTTCCTTGTAAGCGACGTGCTTGCGCACGACCGGATCGTATTTCTTGAATTCCAGCTTGTCGGGGGTGGTGCGCTTGTTCTTGGTCGTGGTGTAGAAATGCCCGGTACCGGCGCTGGAGACGAGCTTGATCTTTTCGCGTATTGCTTTGGCCATACAAACCTCCAATAAATCTTGTCATGCCATCCATGGCGTTGCCCATGGGCTTCGATATACCCCAGCCCGTACATCCATGTACGGGCGCTCGCCGGGACGAAGACACGAAGTGTCTTCGTCTGTTTCCGGCTCGCCCTTAAACCTTCTCACCGCGGGCGCGCATCTCGGCCAGCACGGCGTCTATGCCTTTCTTGTCGATGGTACGCAGGCCCTGGCTCGACAGGCGCAGCGACACCCAGCGTTTCTCGCTCTCCACCCACAGGCGGCGGTTCTGCAGATTGGGCAGGAAGCGGCGGCGGGTCCTGTTGTTCGCATGGGACACGTTATTGCCCGTGCGTACGCGCTTGCCCGTCACCTGACATACTCTCGACATCGGAATTCTCCCTAAACTGGCGCCCCGAGGGCTCATAAAGGACGGCTTTTATATCAGAAACGGCGGCCGCATGGTAGAGGTCTCCCAAGGCCTCTTGATTTAGCCGATCCGCGGCTAAATCAACCCCCGCTCGCTGAACGAAACCATCTCGCCATCACCAACGACTAAATGGTCCAGCAGCCGGATATCCACCAGCGTCAGCGCCTCCTTGAGGCGGGTGGTCAGGAGCTCATCCGCGCGGCTGGGCTCGGCCACCCCGGAGGGGTGATTGTGCACCAGGATCACGGCGGCGGCATTGTGCTTGAGGGCGCGCTTGACGACCTCGCGCGGATAGACCGCGGTGCCGTTCAGCGTGCCCTGAAACAACTCCTCGAACTCCAGCACCCGATGGCGGTTGTCGAGGAACAGCACGCCGAACACTTCATTCTTGCGGTCGCGCAATTGCGCCTGGAGAAAATCCTTCGTGTCGCGGGTGGA
>JACQER010000171.1 GCA_016200465.1 Gammaproteobacteria bacterium
CAAGGCCTCGTTCCCAAGCTCCGCTTTTGTCGTCCTACACATGTAAAGGTGTTCCGGCAGGCGATGGTGAATTTTTTTGCAGCGGAATTCTTCGTGCGACAGTTGGGCCACGCGACTTCAGTACGTCGTCAACGTTTCGAGAATATAGTGAATGACCGGTGGGCCAGATTGACTGAACGCGTCCGGTGCTGGCAAGATGGCTGATCGGGAAGATGAGGCTAGACGGGATGGGCGGCAATACTTCAAACCGACGCGGCGCCAGACTCCTTGGCTGGAGCGGATTTTCGCGCTCGGGCCGGCGCGGCTTCGGGACCGAACAAACGCCAGGCGTGTCCGAAGTCCGTGGTGCGTTGCAGGCCGATCCACAACCGTTTCGGACCCAGTGGGCCATCCCACGTCTGGCCGGTATGGCCGCCCAACTCGCCGACCAACTTCATGAACACGCCCAGCGACGGCGCTTGGCTCGGCAGCGGCTCTTGCTTTTGCACGGTCCACACCGCTTTCCACTCGGCCGCGGAGAAGATGACTTCGCACGAGAGCTCCGGGCAATTCCGGCCCAGCATCGTTGCATACAGCACACGCCAGCCCACGATCATGTACAGCGCCAGGCACGGCTTGATGCGCTCGGCGGTTTCCAGTTGCAGCTTTTCGATTTGACAGCCCGACTTCAGCACTTTGAAGTAGATCTCAATTTGCCAGCGACAAGCATAATAGTCCGCCACCAAGCAGGCTTGCTCGAAGGTCTCCACGGGCAAGCTGGTCAGCAGCATCCATTCGACCGGGTCTTCGCCCGCCGGCGGATTGGCCTCACGCACCCAGACCACGTTAATCGTCACCTGCGGCAAGCGCGGCTGCGTGCCCGGACGCGGCGGCGGCTTGAGCGTCACGGTGGCCGAACGCACCACCATTTTCGCATCGCGTGCGGAGCGGCCTTCCTTGGTGGTGATCTTCATGTCGAAGCTGCCCAAAGCCCGACGATGTTGCAGGGCTTGCTGCAATTGACGGTGTTCCTCGTTGGGCGCCAGCAGCCGATCGAATTGGCCCGCGCGGATGACCCAATCGGCCTTGCGTTTCGGCTCCGCCGACAGCACGGCGCCGAAGCACTCGTAGATATCGCTCTCGGCGTCGCCGACGCTGACGACCTGGGTGTTCGGCAGTTGCTCGGCGACTTCGCAGGCGCGTTCGTATCCTTGCACCCAGCGAAAGCTTTCCTTGGCTTGGATGGGCTTGGTGCGTTTCTGCCGGCGTTTGCCGAACTCGCCCGGATCGCGTCCCCAGGTGTCGGCGTCGATGGTGCCCAGGCACAGCCGTGCGGGCGTGAAGGCCACTTGGACATGCGTGTGAAAACCGAGCCGCGTTTCGGAAGTCAGCGGTCCAGCGCCGGCGACGACTTCGTTGGGACGGGTGAAGTCGAATTCGGTGGTGTCTTGCGCCAACAACACCACGGGATAAGCGGCCATGCGTTGCACGGTGGCATGGCGATGGGCGCGAAGGATTTCGAAGTCGTCGACTTTATCGTTGTCGAAGAATCGGTAAGCTGCTTCGCGTTCGGCCTCCTGACCATCACAAGCGGCTGGGATACTGAGGCTGGGTTTGCTGGCGAAGCGATCCAGGATACGCCGAGCGCGTTTGTCGAGGCGGAGGTCGTTGAGATCGAGGGTAGCGAATTCGTCGTCGATCCACGCGTTCATCGTTTCGCCTCCAAGGTTGCGAACGGAGAAAAGTGACGAGGCGGGAACGCGGATTCCGGATCGCCCCGGCATTGAATGATACCGAGCAAGTCAAGGCCTGAGGATACCAGGCCAAGTGGCCTTGCGAAAATGTGTAGGACGACAAAGGCGGCGCTTGGGAACGCGGAGCTGGAAACCTCGTATGGCCCTCATCGCCGTCACCACCTCGTATCTCGAAATCCGCGACCCGCGCGAACTGCGCCCGAAGCATTCGCCGCGCGCCGACCTCGCGCTGGTACGAGTC
>JACQER010000172.1 GCA_016200465.1 Gammaproteobacteria bacterium
AATCCGCGCGTGAAAGTCTCGTCGTCCTGCGGGGTTTTCGGCCACAGGTAGAAGCTCGCCGCGGGCTTTTTCACGTCCAGCACCGGTTGCAGGATTTTCAGCACCGCGTCGAACTTGGTTCGGTACTGGTCGCGGTTGGCCCGCACATGCGCCTCGTCGTTCCAAGCCGTCACGCTCGCCGCCTGGGTCGGCGGCGGCAGGGCACAGCCGTGGTAGGTGCGGTATTGATGATACTGCTCCAGCACCGCGGCGTCGCCGGCCACGAAGCCGGAGCGCAGGCCCGGCAGGTTCGAGCGTTTCGACAGACTGTGGAACACCAGACAGTTTTCGTAATCCCCTATCCCCAGGTCGTTCGCCACCTGCAGCAGGCCGACCGGGGGCTTCCCTTCATCGAAATAGATTTCGGAATAGCATTCGTCCGAGGCGATGACGAAATTGTACTTTTGCGCCAACCGGATCAATTTGGCGAGGTCGTCGTGCGTCAGCACCGCGCCGGTCGGATTGCCCGGCGAACAGATGTAGATCAGCGGCACCTTCTGCCAGATTTCCTCCGGCACCTGATCGAAATCGGCGCGGTAGCCGTTCTCCTCCACGGCGTTCAGGAAATACGGCCGCGCCCCGGCGAGCAGCGCCGCGCCTTCGTAGATCTGGTAGAACGGGTTCGGCATGATCACCGACGGCCGTTGCGAGTTCACGCGCCGGTCGATGACGGCCTGCGCGATCGAGAACAACGCCTCGCGCGTGCCGGCGACGGGCAGCACGTGCCGTTCCGGGTCGAACGCGATTCTGTCGAGCTTGAACCGGCGCGTGGCCCAGCCGGCGATGGCCTGACGCAGCTCGATCGAACCCTTGGTCACCGGATAATTCGACAGTCCGGCGAGGTTGGCCTTGAGGGCTTCCAAAACGAAGTTGGGTGCGGCATGCTGCGGCTCGCCCATGGACAGCCGGATCGGCGCCAGGCCGGCGGGCGGAGTGACGCCGTGAATGAGCTGGGCGAGCCGTTGGAAAGGATAGGGCCGTAAGCTCGCGAGCCGGGAGTTCATGTGGTTCGGGTTCTGGAAAAAAAAGAATTATACGGGAAGCATTAATGCCATCCAACGATGCGCGGCGTTTTTATCCGATAGCGGCCCTGCTGATTGGCGCGAGCCTGTGGGGCGTGATCTGGTATCCCATGCGCCTGCTCGAGGGCGGCGGCTTGGGCGGTGTCTGGCTCACGCTTACGCTCTACGGCGCGGCGCTGGTCGCGAGCCTGCCGCGCACCGCCAAGGCCATTCCCGAGTTCACCCGTCAACCGCTGCTGCTCACGCTGCTCATGATCGCGGCCGGCTGGACCAACATCGCCTTCGTCGAGGCGGTGCTGGAAGGCAACATCCTGCGCGTGCTGCTCTTGTTCTATCTCTCGCCGCTGTGGGCCACGCTCATGGGCTGGGCGCTGCTGCGCGAACACATCACGCGCACCGGTTTCGCGAGCCTGATCATCGCCATGAGCGGCGCGCTGCTCATGCTGTGGAACCCGATCCTCGGCTGGCCCTGGCCGCAGGGCAAGGCCGACTGGATGGCGCTCACCTCGGGTTTCGCGTTCGCGCTGTCCAACGTCGTGGTGCGCAAGCTGCAGGACATTTCCATCGCCGCCAAGTCACTGTCGGTCTGGGCCGGCGTGGTGCTGGTCGGCCTCGTCATGATCGCGGGTTTTTCCCTGCCCATGCCGTACCCCGGCGGAAACATCTTTGCCGGCGCCATCGTGCTCGGCGTACTCGGCATCATGGTCATGACGCTGCTGGTGCAGTACGGCGTGACGCACATGCCGGTGCACCGTTCGGCGGTGATCGCGCTGATCGAGCTCGTCGCCGGCGCCGTCTCGCAGCAGTTGTTAACGAATGAAATCGTGACGATGAGGGAATGGGTAGGGGGAGTATTGATTGTTGTCGGTGCCTATTTGGCAGCGAGGGTGTCGTCGCCGAAGGATTATTAATTTTTCATACCGACCGACCGTCATCCCCGCGAAGGTGGGGATCCAAGTATTGAAAGGTATCGCCGCCGCTGGCGATTCGTTCATTTTGCGCGCAATATTGTGATTTCAACCACTCAGGAGCAAGACGATGAGCAAGGGCATGGACAGTAAGAAGCAGACCAAGAAGGCGCCGGAGAAAACCATGAAGGAAAAACGCGCGGCGAAGCGGGCCAAGAGGGCCGCGCGGGGTGGCATGGGGTAATGCCGCTGCCGGTGACATAAAGACAAAAGCCGCCCGTTAGGCGGCTTTTGATTATTTGCCCGGTAAGTTTTCTACACCCGCTTCAGCAAAAACTCGTAAGCCCCGTCAGGAGTCTTTTTCGATTCGAGCAGCGTGTCACCCGAGCTCTTCACGTACGCCTTGAAGTCCGAGATGGAGTCGGGTTCCGACGACAGGACACGCAGCGTCTGGCCGCTGGTCATGGTCTGCATTTGCTTTCTCATGCGCATGACGGGCAACGGACATTTCAGTCCGCGCAGGTCCAGTTCGTAATCGGCCATGGGCTTCTCCCGGGATTGAGACAGGCGGTGTCTAGCGTTTGGAGGTCAACAGATAAAACAGCCGGTCCAAGGCGCGACGCCCCGGGTTCTTGCGCCGGATCGGGCTGTCCAGTTCCCAGCGCATGTGATCGCGGCGGTCGGCGGCGACCCGACGCGCCATTTTGCGGCGTTCCGGCCGGTCCGGCGCCGGTTCGCCGGTGTCGCGGTCGGCAGCGGCCGTGTTCCGGCGGGTGGATTTGGCGGCTTTCATGCTCCAAATCCTAGCAGGAAATGTGCCAACCTGCGTGGAGCCATTCCATCGGATTTATTTTTTCATTTCTTCCTGTCGCTTGCGCGCGTATTCGTCGTAGCTGTCGCCGTCTACCGCTTTCAGGCATTCCTCGCGCGCCGACGGCGGGGCCTTGTTGCATTCGTTGCGGTGGCTCTGTTTGAGACCTTCATACCACGTCCGTTGCGAACAGGCTGGTGCGGATAAGGTCGCCAGGATGGCCATGCCATAGAGAAGTTTTTTCATGTTAGAAACCATATTCCTTTTCCACCCGGCACACGCGGACGCGGAACTTCCGGTACCAGTCCCCGGCCTTGTGCTGCGCTTCGCGGTGCTCGGCGTTTTCCTTCCATGCCCTGA
>JACQER010000173.1 GCA_016200465.1 Gammaproteobacteria bacterium
ACGTAAGATAATCTCTCTACGCAGTATCCAATGGCCAAGGCCAGGGATGGCCTGAAGCCGGCGTTCCCGGCGCGGGGGTTGAGCAGGTCGTGGCCATGCTTATAACATGGCCGAAAGCGGCCGCCTCGACATGGACACAGCCACCCTCATTTTCGTCTACAACGCCGACAGCGGTCTGGTGAATACGCTGCTCGACATCGGCCACAAGATCGTCTCGCCGCAAACCTATGCCTGCAATCTGTGCGCGATTACGCATTCCACTTTCAGCATGCGCGACGAGTGGAAGCAGTTCGTTGCCGGGCTCGGCGTACCGATCGAGTTTTTGCACCGGGACGAAATCGCAAAACAATATGGCATGCGCGATGTAGAATTACCGGCGGTGTTCCGTAAAAACAATGACGCACTGGAAACATGGATTACCCGGGAGGAAATCAACCGCTGCCATTCGCTCGGGGATCTCGAGCAACTCATAAGAACCCGATTACGACAGGGTTGAAACAAGGTGGCGACCGCTTCTGGCCGTATCCAGCTAACTCGCGCCGTTTTAAAATAGAACCGTAACAGCTCATGCCTTCCATACAGCGGGCCGCATCCGCGGGAGGTGGCCGATGAGCGTGGTGTTGAACGACAGGGTAATCGAGACGGACGAGCAGGGATTCCTGCTCGATCCGGATGACTGGAGCGACGCGTTCGCCGAAAAGATCGCGGAGCAGGACGGCCTGCGGCTCTACGACGAGAGCTGGGGTCTGATCGGTTACTTTCACGATTACTATCAGCAGTACCATACCCACCCGAGCATGCGCCAGCTGGTGCTGAACCTCGGCCGGCAGCACGGCATGCACTTCCATGACCGCAAAGCGTACGAGAAATTCCTGTACCGGCTGTTCCCGCGCGATCCCATGCGCGAACTCTGCAAGCTCGCCGGTTTGCCCAAGCCCGAACCGGATACCTGATCGCGAATACCGTGTCACTCGGATTGAG
Source organism: Gammaproteobacteria bacterium (assembly GCA_016200465.1). Classification (GTDB taxonomy): domain Bacteria; phylum Pseudomonadota; class Gammaproteobacteria; order Acidiferrobacterales; family Sulfurifustaceae; genus Sulfuricaulis. The sequence continues at coordinate 982 of JACQER010000173.1, forward strand.
CCAACGCGCACATTCCGGCATGATGCCCTCTGAAACATGTGACGCAACAGAAGCGCCGGGCGTCATATAAGACGCATTGCATATATAAGGAGGAGACGCATGCAGAACGATCCGTTTGCGCAGTTCAAGGCCGCGCAGCGCGAAGGCTGGGCGTTATTCGTGCCGCTCGAGGCGTACACCACGCCGGCCGCGGCCAAGCTGGTGGAGTTTGCCCGCGTGCAGCCGGGCGAGAAGCTGCTCGATGTCGCCTGCGGCACCGGCGTGGTCGCGGTGACCGCGGCACGCACCGGCGCGCAGGTGAAGGCCATGGATCTGTCGCCGGTGCTGCTCGAGCGCGCACGCTGGAACGCCGCCACGGCGGGCGTCGCGATTGAATTCACCGAAGGCGATGTCGAGCATCTGCCTTATCCCGACGCTTCCTTCGACGTGGTCTTGAGCCAGTACGGCCATATGTTCGCGCCGCGTCCGGAAGTGGCGGTGAGCGAGATGCTGCGCGTCCTGAAGCCCGGCGGGCGTATCGCCTTTTCCACCTGGCCGCCGGAGCTTTTCATCGGCCGCATGTTCAATCTGGTGGGCCAGTATCTGCCGCCGCCCCCGGGTGTTCCGCCGGTGGCGCTGTGGGGCGACCCGAGCGTCTCGGCGATCGGGTGACGAATCTGGCATTTGAGCGTGATGCGATGTACGTTCCGGCCCTGAGCCCGCAACACGTGCGCGAATCATTCGAGGCCACCGCCGCTCCGGTCGTGAAACTGGTCCAGAATCTGAAAGCCGATCCGGCCCGGCTCACCCGGTTCCGTTCCGAACTGGAGACCCTGATCGCTTCGTACACCCGGAACAATCTGGTGCGGCAGCAATATTTGATGACGTACGCCGTCAAGCGCCCCTGATTCTCACCGGCCGGTGGCGCGAAGTTGTCCGGCCGATTCCCGTCGTTGAGGCGACCTCCGCGATACGGCATGATGCTCCCGGTTCGAGAACGAGAGAGGGAACCTTATGTTTGAAATCCCGTCTTCCGATATCATAAGTTTGATCTGGTTCGCCGCCGTTTGGGTCGGTTACACCTGGTACGCGGACCGTGGCACGTGGCGCCCGCATTCGCTGCGCGCCGTCATGCACCTGCACCGCGAAGCCTGGATGCGCCAGATGGTGCTGCGCGACAACCGCGTCGCCGACGTGAACATTCTGCGCAACCTGCTCCAGGGAGTGTCGTTCTTCGCCTCCACCACGCTGCTGATCCTGGTCGGGCTGCTTACACTTCTCGGTTCGACCGACCGCGCCATCGAGATCGTGCGCGCGCTGCCGTTCGCGGCCAAAACCACGCTGGTGCAGTGGGAGTTGAAGCTGCTGGTGCTCGGCGTCATTTTCGTGCACGCCTTTTTCAAGTTCACCTGGGCGCTGCGCCAGTTCAACTACTGTTCGGTGCTGATCGGCGCCGCGCCGAAATCCACCGACAACGCCTATGCGCAGCGCGCCGCGGAAGTCAGCACCAACGCCTCGAAGGATTTCAACCAGGGCCTGCGCGCCTATTACTTCAGCCTCGCCGCGCTCGGCTGGTTCATTCATCCGTGGGTGTTCGTGGCCGCGACCACGCTGGTGACGGTGGTGCTGTACCTTCGCGAACATCATTCCCCGACCCTGAAAATACTCACGCCCGGCGGCGCCGAGTGAACCGTATCGTAGTGTTCCGTCTCCGCGATTTTTCCGCGGAAGCCGGGACGAACAGGTAAAATACGCCGGCTATGCGCATCGCCGCGATTCTCGAATACGACGGTTCCCGCTTTTCCGGCTGGCAGCGGCAGGAACAAGCGCGCTCGGTGCAGGCGGTGGTCGAGGACGCGCTGTCGAAAGTGGCGGATGAAACCGTTCAGGTCACCGTCGCCGGTCGCACCGATGCCGGCGTGCACGCGGCCGGGCAGGTGATCCACTTCGACACCCGCGTCGCGCGCAGCGATTATTCCTGGGTGCGCGGGGCGAACAGCAACCTGCCGCCGGAAGTGGCGCTGCTGTGGGCCGGGCCGGTGGACGAGGGATTTCACGCGCGCTTCTCCGCCACCGGCCGGCATTATCATTATGTGATCCTGAATCGCGCCATCCGGCCGACGTATCTCGCCGGCCGCGTCACGCACGAGTACCGCCTGCTCGATGCGGCGCCCATGCAGGAGGCGGCGAAATTTCTGATCGGCGAACATGACTTCACTTCGTTTCGCGCCGCCGAATGCCAGGCGAAAAGTCCGGTGCGCGAGCTGCGCGCCCTCGACGTGACGCGCCACGGCGAACTGGTGCACATCCGCGCCCATGCCAACGCGTTTCTGCAACACATGGTGCGCAACATCGCGGGCGTGCTGATGACCGTCGGCGCCGGTGAGCGCGATCCGTCGTGGACCCGGGAAGTGCTCGCCGCGCGCGATCGTCGCGCCGGTGGCGTGACCGCCGCGCCCGACGGGCTTTATCTGCGGGAAATCGAGTATCCCGATTCCTTCAAGATTCCGCGGCTTTCGCGGGATGTGGGCCTCTGGTAAGCTTCGCGGCCTTCCGGAGGACACATGCGCACGCGCGTGAAAATCTGCGGCATCACCCGCATCGAGGACGCCATCGCCGCGGCGCAGGCCGGGGCCGATGCCATCGGTTTCGTGTTCGATCCGAAAAGCCCGCGCCACGTTCATCCCGACCAGGCGCTCAAGATCACCCGCGCGCTGCCGCCGTTCATCACCACCGTGGGTCTGTTCGTGAATCCCGCGCCCGACACCGTCGAGGGCGTGCTGGGTCACGTGCCGCTCGATCTGATACAATTTCACGGCAACGAAAAACCCGAACAGTGCCGCCGCTATCACCGCTCGTACATCAAGGCCATCCACATGAAACCCGACGTCGATCTGCGCGAGATGGCGCGCCTCTATGGCGACGCCGCCGGGCTGCTGCTCGACACCTATGTCGCTGACGTGGCCGGCGGTTCCGGCCAAGCCTTCGACTGGAACCGCATACCGTCCGATCTCGGAAAACCGGTGGTGCTGGCCGGCGGACTCACGCCGGAGAACGTCGCCGAGGCGGTGCGCCGGGTGCGCCCTTACGCGGTGGATGTGTCGAGCGGCGTGGAGTTGAGCAAGGGCATCAAGGACGCGAACAAAATTTCCGCCTTCATCGAAGCAATTCGAAACGCATGAGCGCTTACGATCTCCCGGACAAGCGCGGCCATTTCGGCGATTACGGCGGCATTTTCGTCTCCGAGACGCTGATGCAGCCGCTCAAGGAATTGCGCGAGGCGTATGAAAAGCTGCGCAAGGACAAGAAATTCCAGAAGGAATTCGAGGACGACCTGCGGCTGTACGTCGGCCGCCCGAGCCCGCTGTATCCGGCGCAGCGCCTGACCGCGAACTGGGGTGGGGCGAAGATCTATCTCAAGCGCGAGGACCTCAATCACACCGGCGCGCACAAGATCAACAACACCATCGGCCAGGCGCTGCTGGCGCGCCACATGGGCAAGAAGCGCGTGATCGCCGAGACCGGCGCCGGCCAGCACGGCGTGGCGACTGCGACCGTGGCCGCGCGTTTCGGCATGCAATGCGTGGTGTACATGGGCTCCGAGGACATGAAGCGCCAGGCGATCAACGTGTATCGCATGAAGCTGCTCGGCGCCGAGGTGGTGCCGGTCGAATCCGGCTCGAAGACGCTCAAGGATGCGTTGAACGAGGCAATGCGCGACTGGGTCACGAACGTCGACAGCACCTTTTACATCATCGGCACTGTCGCCGGACCGCATCCGTATCCGATGCTGGTGCGCGATTTCCAGAGCGTGATCGGCCGTGAAGCCCGTGAGCAGATATTGGAAATGGAAAAGCGCCTGCCGGACGCGCTCGTGGCCTGCGTCGGCGGCGGCTCGAACGCCATGGGCCTGTTCTACCCGTTCATCGAGGACAAGGACGTGGCGATGATCGGCGTCGAAGCGGAAGGCGAGGGCATCCAGACCGGGCACCACGCGGCCACATTATGCGCCGGCAAGCCCGGCGTGCTGCACGGCAACCGCACTTATTTGCTGGAAACCGAGGACGGCCAGATCACCGAGACGCATTCCATCTCCGCCGGGCTCGATTACCCCGGCGTTGGGCCGGAGCACGCCTACCTCAAGGATTCCGGGCGCGCGCGCTATGTTTCCATCACCGACAAGGAAGCCTTGGAGGCGTTTCACGAACTGACCCGCACCGAGGGCATCATGCCGGCGCTGGAATCGTCGCACGCCCTTGCTTACGCGAAAAAACTCGCGCCGCAGCTCGGGAAAAACAAAATTATCATCGTCAATCTCTCCGGCCGCGGCGACAAGGACATCCACACCGTGGCCAATCTCGAAGGAATCAAATTCTGATGTCGCGGATCGCGCAAAAAATGCAGACGTTGCAGCAGCAGGGCCGGCGCGCGCTGATACCTTATATAGCAGCGGGCGACCCGGAGCCGTGGATCACGGTGCCGCTGATGCACGCACTGGTCAAGCACGGCGCGGATATTCTGGAGCTCGGCGTGCCGTTCTCCGATCCGATGGCCGACGGTCCGGTAATCCAGCGCGCCGCCGAACGCGCGCTGAAGCACAAGATCAGCCTTACCAAAGTGCTGGCGATGGTGCGCGAGTTCCGCGACAAGGACAAAACCACGCCGGTGGTGCTGATGGGCTATCTCAATCCCGTCGAAGTGATGGGTTACGAACGCTTCGCGAAAGAGGCCGCGGCCGCCGGCGCGGACGGCGTGCTCACCGTAGACCTGCCGCCGGAAGAGGCGAAAACATTCCAGGCGGCGATGAAGCAGCATGAGATCGACACGATTTTCCTGCTCGCGCCCACCAGCCCGGCTGAGCGCATCCAGATCATCGCCAAGGCGGCGAGCGGATTTATCTATTATGTCTCGCTGCGCGGCGTGACCGGCGCCGCGAACCTCGACGTGCGCGAGGTGGCGGCGAAACTCAAGGAAATCCGCGCCCACACGAAGCTGCCGCTCGGCGTCGGCTTCGGCATCGGCAGCCCCGAGGCGGCGGCGCAGGTGGCCGAATTCGCCGACGCGGTCATCGTCGGCAGCGCCGTGGTCAGACGCATGGAGGAAATGGCCGCGAATCCGGATAAAATCCTGACCGAGGTCCCGGCCTTCATCGCCCGCCTGCGCGAGGCGATGGATCGGGCCACCCAGACGCCGACATCCGCGACCGGAGCGACACGATGAGCTGGTTCGACAAGCTGGTTCCGCCCAAGATCAAGAGCCAGGGCGTCAAGAAAGCTTCGGTGCCCGAGGGCCTGTGGAAAAAATGCCCGGCCTGCGGCACGGTGCTGTACAACGCCGAGATCGAAAGCAACCTCGACGTCTGTCCCAAGTGCGCGCACCACATGCGCATCGGCGCGCGCCGGCGGCTCGACATTTTCCTCGATCCGGAACCGCGCGCCGAAATCGGCGCGACGCTGTTCCCGGTCGATCCCATGAAGTTCAAGGACACCAAGAAATACCGCGACCGTCTCGCCGAGGCGCAGCAGACCACCGGCGAGCGCGACGCGCTCGTGGTCATGGAGGGCGCGCTCAAGGGCATGCCGCTGGTGGCGGCCGCGTTCGAGTTCGCGTTCATGGGCGGCTCGATGGGCTCGGTGGTCGGCGAGCGCTTCGTGCGCGGCGTGAACGCCTGTCTCGAGAAAAAAATCCCGCTGGTGTGTTTTTCCGCGAGCGGCGGCGCGCGCATGCAGGAGGCGCTGCTGTCGCTGATGCAGATGGCCAAGACCAGCGCCGCGCTGACGCACTTGAGCGACGCGGGCATTCCGTATATTTCCGTTTTGACCGATCCGACCATGGGCGGCGTGTCGGCGAGCTTCGCCATGCTCGGCGACGTCGTCGCCGCCGAGCCGCGCGCGCTGATCGGTTTCGCCGGTCCGCGCGTGATCGAGCAGACGGTGCGCGAGAAGCTGCCCGAGGGCTTCCAGCGTTCCGAATTCCTGGTCGAGCACGGCGCGGTCGACCTCATAATAGATAGGCGCGAGATGCGCGACAAACTCGCCAACCTGCTGGCGCAGCTCACGCGCCAGGCCAGTCCCGACCTTCAGCCGCGCGTGTCGCCGGAAAACGAATCCGGCATCACCGAATCCCCCTGAAAGCCATTAACCGAACAAAAACCCGGACGCTTTCCGACTGGCTCGCGTGGATCGAGACGCTGCATCCGCGCGCCATCGAACTCGGGCTCGAGCGCGTGCACGCGGTGCTCGATGCCATGGATCTGCGGCGCCCCGGGTTCGCCGCCATCACCGTCA
>JACQER010000156.1 GCA_016200465.1 Gammaproteobacteria bacterium
CACGCGTTCCGGCCACTCGGGGAGTTTTTCCAGGTCGGCGAGCAGTTCCTCGGCGTACTTCGTGATCGCAAGGTAGTACATCGGGATCTCGCGCTTCTCGACCACCGCACCGGTGCGCCCGCCGCGGCCGTCGATCACCTGCTCGTTGGCCAGCACGGTCTGGTCCACCGGGTCCCAGTTGACGACGCCGGTCTTCTTGTAGGCGACACCCTTCTCCAGCATGCGCAGGAACAGCCACTGGTTCCATTTGTAATATTCGGGCTTGCAGGTGGCGAGCTCGCGCTCCCAGTCGATCGCGAAGCCGAGCGACTTGAGCTGTTTTTTCATGTACGCGATGTTGTCGTAGGTCCATTTCGCCGGCGGCACGTTGTTCGCGATCGCGGCATTCTCGGCCGGCAGCCCGAAGGCGTCCCAGCCCATGGGCTGCAGGACGTTGCGGCCCTGCATGCGCATGAAACGCGTCAGCACGTCGCCGATGGTGTAGTTGCGCACGTGACCCATGTGCAGCTTGCCGGAGGGATAGGGGAACATCGACAGGCAGTAGAACTTCTCCCGCTGCGGGTCTTCCACGGCCTTGAACGTCCGATGCTGTTCCCAGTAGTCTTGGGCGTCTTTTTCTACTTTTTCGGGGAGGTATTGCTCGTCCATCGAATCGTCACGCTTCGGCTGAATGCTTGAAGGGCGGAAGGATACCGTAATTCGGGAGTTTCGTCTTTTCAGTCGAGCGGCCTACGGCCGCGCGTTTGAATCCGGGATGCTCCGCCCCCGACCCAGGGTAACTTCTCTTTGCTCATGCAAAGAGAAGTTACCAAGAGAAAGCACGCCCGGGTCGCTCACCGCGCACAAAACGCACGGTCCCCTGCGCGCCTCGCTTCGGCCGGGCGCTCGCCTAACTCGCCGGGCGCATGCACCCGGGGCGCGCCGATCCGCGGCGCGCCCGTTCGGCGGCATGGAAGTCCACCGGACTTCCATGAATACTCCGCCTCACCCTCGGGCTCGATCAAAAGTCTCGCGAAGGCTCCCGGCCTTGCTCGGTGCTCGGCTCGCGACACGGGAGGGTCAGCCACCCACCACCGACCCAAGCTCGGGAGGTGTTTTCAAGCCCCCGTAGCCGCCGCCGAGCATCGCAGTCGGCCATCGGGGTTGTCGCGTGCCTCGTGTTTGAGCCCGAGCCGTGTTGTGGACGGCCGGCGAGTTGGGGCACGCGCCGATGG
>JACQER010000002.1 GCA_016200465.1 Gammaproteobacteria bacterium
ATGCAGCACCGCCGAACGGTTCATGTGGTCGCAGCCGAAGCCGAAGCAGTATTCCGTGGCGTAGGCGACCACGCCCCCGTGCTGGATGATGCGCGCCGCCTGGATCAGCTCCGCGTTGATCAAGCGTGCTATTTGGCGAATTTCTCGCGCACGGCCTTGTCCTTGGCGAGAATCTCGGTGGCGTTGGCCTTGCGTTCGTCGGCGAGGCGCTGCGCCAGCTCCCTGTCGGACAGCGCGATGATCTGCGCCGCGAGATAGGCGGCGTTCTTGGCGCCGGCCTTGCCGATGGCGACGCAGGCGACCGGGACGCCGCCCGGCATCTGCACCGTGGACAGCAGCGCGTCCTGGCCCTGCAAAGGGCCGGATGCCATGGGCACGCCGATGACGGGCTTGTTGGTGAGCGCGGCCACGGTACCGGCGAGATGCGCCGCCATGCCGGCGGCGGCGATGAACACCGCGCAACCGCGGGCGTCCGCGTCCTTGACGAAGGCGTGCGTGGCGTCAGGGGTGCGGTGCGCCGACAGCACCCGCACCTCGTGCGCGATGTGGAACTTGGCGAGCGTTTCGACCGTGGTCTGCATGGTCTCGAGGTCCGAATCCGAACCCATCAGGATGGCGACAAACGGTTTGGTCATTTGTATTCCTTAAAAACCAGAAGATATTTCACCGCAAAGACGCGAAGAGCGCAAAGGAAAGCGAAAATAAAAATGAGATTTCAGTTTCCTCAGGTTTTTCTTTGCGTCCTTTGCGTCTTTGCGGTGCATAGTCTTATATTTTTTCCCGTGCAATCGCGCGGTAGCCGATGTCGGTTCGGTACTGCGCGCCGCGCCACTGGATTTTTTTCACAGTCTCGTAGGCGCGTTTCTGCGCCGCGCCCACTGTAGCGCCCAGGGCGGTGACGCACAACACCCGACCGCCGCTGGTGACCACCGCGCCGTCTTTGATTGTGGTCCCGGCGTGGAACACCTTGCAATCGGCTGGCGCTTTTTCAGGCAGACCGGCAATGACGTCGCCCTTCGGGTACGCGCCCGGGTAACCGCCCGCGGCCATGACCACGCCCAGCGCCGCGCGGCTGTCCCATTGCGCCTGAACCCGGTCCAGTTTGGCGTCGATGGCGGCTTCGATGAGTTCGATGAAGTCGGACTTCAGGCGCAACATGACCGGCTGGGTCTCGGGGTCGCCGAAGCGGCAGTTGAATTCGAGCACCTTGGGTGTGCCGTCGGGGCCGATCATGACGCCGGCGTAAAGAAACCCGGTGTAGGGGTGTCCTTCCTGGCGCATCCCGCGCACGGTGGGCTCGATCACCTCGCGCATGATGCGCGCGTGGATCTCGGGCGTCACTACCGGCGCCGGCGAGTACGCGCCCATGCCGCCGGTATTGGGGCCGGTGTCGCCGTCGCCGACGCGTTTGTGGTCCTGCGAGGTGGCGAGCGGCAGGATGTGCTCGCCGTCCACCATGACGATGAAGCTCGCCTCCTCGCCGGTGAGAAATTCCTCCACCACCACGCGATGCCCGGCCTCGCCGAAGGCGTTGCCCGCGAGCATGTCGCGCACCGCGGCAATCGCTTCATCGACCGTTTGGGCGATGATCACGCCCTTGCCGGCGGCGAGGCCGTCGGCCTTGACCACGATCGGCGCACCGGATTTTTTGATGTAAGCCTCGGCCGCGGCGACATCGGTGAAGTTGCCGTAGGCGGCGGTGGGAATCATGTGGCGCGCGAGAAAATCTTTGGTGAAGGCTTTCGAGCCTTCGAGCTGCGCCGCGCCCTGCGTCGGGCCGAAGATGCGTAGTTGCGCGGCGCGGAATTTATCGACCACGCCGAGCACCAGCGGCGCCTCGGGACCGACGACGGTGAGATCGATTTTGTTTTGTTGCGCGAAGCGCAGCAGGCCGTCCACGTCCTCGGCGGCGATCGCCACGTTCTCGCACTTGGCCTCGCGCGCGCTGCCGGCGTTGCCGGGGGCGACGAAGATTTTTCCGGCCTTGGGTGACTGCGCGATTTTCCACGCCAGCGCGTGCTCGCGACCGCCGCCGCCGATGACCAGTATTTTCAGGCTCATTTGAGTTTCAGGGCGAAGTGATGCGCGATGATGTCCATGCGTCGCGTCAGATAGAAGCGGTGTGCGCCGAAGCGCTGTACGCCGGAATCGAGGTGAAACTGATCGCAATCATTCTGTTTCGCCAGCGCCACCAGCCAGTCAAAAAGTTTTCCGCCGTGACCGCGCGAGCGCTGTGCCTGTGCCGCGACCAGGTCGTCCACGTAGAGAATTTTGCCCCAGGCGAGCGTTTCGAGATAGCGGAACCCCGCCACCGCACGCACCTCGCCGGACTCCTCCAGATAAGCGAGCTGGAAGCCCGAGGCCTGCTGCTTGTGCACCCGCGTCGCGAATTCAGCGGCGCCGAGCTGCGGTCGCAACTCGGCCATGACCGGATAGCAGCGCGCGATGTCCGCCTCGGTCTCGGCGAGCGCGATTGGCATCGGCGCCTCAGTGCCGGAAGTGGCGCATGCCGGTGAACACCATGGCGATGCCGTGCTGGTTGGCGGCGTCGATCACTTCCTGGTCGCGCATCGAGCCGCCCGGCTGGATCACCGCGGTGACGCCGACCTCGGCCGCCTGGTCGAGGCCGTCGCGGAACGGAAAGAACGCGTCCGAGGCCATGACGCTGCCACGCACCTCGAGGCCGGCGTCGGTGGCCTTGATCGAGGCGATGCGCGCGCTGTAGACGCGGCTCATCTGGCCGGCGCCGACGCCGATGGTGCGGCCTTCCTTGCAGTAGACGATGGCGTTCGATTTCACGAACTTCACCACCTTCCACGCGAACAGCAGATCGCGCAGTTCCTGCTGGCTCGGAGCGCGTTTCGTGACGACCTTGAGATCGGCTTGCGCCACCATGCCGTGGTCCGCGTCCTGCACCAGCAGGCCGCCGGTGACGCGCCGCAGGTCCAGGGCCGCCGGCCGCGAAGCACCCCAAGCGCCGGATTCGAGCACGCGCACATTCGGCTTGGCGGCCAGCACGGGCTTGGCGTCTTCGTTAACCGATGGCGCGACGATCACCTCGACGAACTGGCGGTCGAGGATCGCCTTGGCCGTGGGCGCGTCGAGCGCACGGTTGAAGGCGATGATGCCGCCGAAGGCCGAGGTCGGGTCGGTGATGTAGGCATGCTTGTAGGCATCGAGCACGTTGTCGGCGATGGCGACGCCGCAGGGATTGGCGTGCTTGACGATGACGCAGGCCACCTCGTCGAACGACTTCACGCATTCGAGCGCGGCATCGGCGTCGGCGATGTTGTTGAACGACAGCTCCTTGCCCTGCAGCATGCGCGCGGTTGCGACACAGGCCTCGGCCGGACGATGCTCGACGTAGAACGCGGCTTTCTGGTGCGGGTTCTCGCCGTAGCGCAGCCCCATGGCATGGCGGAACTGCATATTATAGGTTTGCGGAAAATCGTCGCGCTTGCCGTCAGCATGCAGCCGGCCGAGATAATTGGCGATGGCACCGTCGTAGGCCGCGGTGCGCTCGAAGGCCTTGGTGGCGAGGCGAAAGCGCAGGGCATCGCTCACCGATCCGCGCTGTTGCTTCATTTCGTCCAGCACCGGCGCGTAATCGCGGGCGTCCACCACCACCGTGACCGCGGTGTAATTCTTCGCCGCCGCGCGCAGCAGCGTCGGTCCGCCGATGTCGATGTTCTCGATCGCGTCGGCCAGCGCGCAATCCGGACGTGCCACGGTTTCCTCGAACGGGTAGAGATTGACAACCACCAGATCGATCGGCGGAATTCCGTGGTCGCGCATGGTCTTGGCGTGGCTGTCGGAATCGCGCCGCCCGAGAATGCCGCCGTGGATTTTCGGATGCAGTGTTTTGACGCGCCCGTCGAGCATCTCCGGAAAGCCGGTGTAGTCCGAAACCTCGGTCACGGCGACGCCGTTGTCGGCGAGCAGCTTGGCGGTGCCGCCGGTGGAGAGAATCTCGACGTTAAAGGATTTGAGCGCGCGCGCGAATTCCAGCACGCCGGTTTTGTCGGAAACGCTGATCAGCGCACGGCGGATGGTCGTCATGAAGGGCGGAATCGAAATGGGAGGTTCGGGAGGCGAATTTTAAATTCCGCGACCCGCTTCCGCAATCGAATCCGTCAGAGGAGTTTGTGCTGCTTGAGCTTCTTGCGCAGGGTGTTGCGATTGATGCCGAGGATTTCCGCGGCCTTGCACTGGTTGCTCTTGACGTGGCGCATGACGATCTCGAGCAGCGGCTTTTCCACCTCGGCGACGACCATGTCGTACACGCCGGTGGTTTTCTCGCCGTTCAGGTCGTTGAAATAGCGTTCCAGCGACTGTTTTACGCACGCCGCGAGCGGGCCTTTGCGATCCTTGGTCATGCCGCGAGCTCCATGGCCTGCGCCTGTCCGTCGAAGAATTCGCGTACCATCGCCACTTGCGCCTCGCGGGCTTCCACCTGGTTGACGCGGTGGCGGAACGCCGCGCCGTCGCGCAGGCCCTTGCTGTACCAGGAGATGTGCTTGCGCGCCATGCGCACGCCGCTGTATTCGCCGTAGAACCCGTACAGGGTTTCGAGATGGTCGAGCAGGGTGTCGCGCACTTCCGTGACCGGGGGCGGGGCGAGTTTCTCGCCGGTGGCCAGGAAATGGGCGATTTCGCGGAAAATCCACGGATTGCCTTGGGCGGCGCGGCCGATCATGAGGCCGTCGGCGGAGGTCGCGCGCAGCACGAACGCCGCCTTCTCGGGAGTGTCGATGTCGCCGTTGGCGATCACCGGAATTTTCACCGCCGCCTTGATGGCGGCGATGGTGTCGTATTCGGCTTCGCCGTGGAACGCGTCGGCGCGCGTGCGGCCGTGCACGGCAAGCGCCTGGATGCCGCAATCCTCGGCGATGCGCGCCACGCGCGCGCCGTTTTTGTTGGCGCGGTCCCAGCCGGTGCGGATCTTGAGCGTTACCGGAACTTCCACGCTGTTGACTACCGATTGCAGGATTTCGGCGACGAGTTGCTCGTTCTGCATCAGCGCCGAGCCGGCGTACACGTTGCAGATCTTTTTCGCCGGGCAGCCCATGTTGATGTCGATGATCTGCGCGCCGCGCTCGGCGTTGTAGCGCGCGGCCTGCGCCATCATGGCGGGGTCGCTGCCCACGATTTGCACCGCACGCGGCTCATCCTCGCCGGTGTGATCGGCGCGGCGCATGGTTTTCTTGCTGCCCCACAGCAGGGAATTGGACGAGACCATTTCCGAGGCCGCCATGCCGGCGCCGAGACGGCGGCACAGGCTGCGGAACGGCCTGTCGGTGACACCGGCCATGGGCGCAAGGAACAGATTATTTTTCAGCTTATGATGCCCGATTCTCATGATCGGATTTCTCTACCCCGGACGACGCGGGGGAGCAATCTTAACCAGAAATTCCGAACGCAGGGAAGAGGGGAGCGATGAACGGCGGAAAGATTTTTATTTCGTTGATTGATAAGCCGGATGTCGAGGCGACGCAAGGCTTTGCTGCTTCTTTGGGGATTATTTTTCAACAGCCGCTTCAGGGCGCCACCAGCCGGATTTCATATCCGACTGCCTTCGCGTCGGGATTGGTGACATCGAGCAGCGCCGTGGCCACCACGTTCGGCGTCAGTGAGTCGTTCGCCGGTGATTCCAGATACTGCGCCGGCGTGAAGCTGCGGCGCGCGAGCACGCTGCCGGCGTTACTGGTGAGGCTGACTTCCATTCCGGGAGAGGCCTGGGCAAAGCTGGCGCGATTGACCAGCGTCGCCCGGATGCGCAGGGCGTTTTCGTATTTCGGATGCGGCGCGATGCTGGTCTGGAGCAGTTCGATCCGTGCGATGTCCTGGCGCGGACGCAGTTCGCAGCCGGCATGATCGCAGAATTCCCTGACCACGGGTCGCCACGAGGGATCGGCGGCCAGTTCGTCGTGATAGAAGTAGAGGGTCTGGCCGGCGAGCAGGAACAGCAGCGCCAGAATCCCGGACGACCAGAAGAGCGATCGCCAGATCGACCGTGGTTTGACGAGATTGCCGAGTTCCGTGACGGTGGGAATACCGGCATCGTCGACGCCGGCCGTTTGCTCGGGTACGGTCTTGATGCGGCGTCGCCGCGGGCTGGTGCCCCGACCTTTGCCGCTGCGCGCGCGTTTGCTTTTCTTGGTTGAAACTTCTTCTTCCTGAGCGGGCGGCGCGGCTTCCGTATCGGGTTTGGGTGGCACCTGCAGCAGGCGTTGCTCGGCGTGGAAGATCGCCGAGCATATGCCGCAGCGCACCATGCCGCGGCGCGCCTCGAGCTGTGCGGGCGTGATCTTGAACGTCGTCAGACAGGCGGGACAGCGGGCGTACATGAATGGAGCCCTACTTCGTTCGTCTAGTCATAAGACTTGTCGACCTGTTTCATTCGTCTGGCCATAAGAACAGTCGTCCTGCTCCGTTCGTCTGGACATAATATTTATGAGCTTAGCCGAGCTCGGCCGGTTTGCGGCCCGCGAGCAATATCCATTTTTGCCGTTCGTGCGTGGCCAGTGCGAATGGTGGCTCGTAATGCGGTCGCACTTCCTCGGCCTGATCGTGGCCGAGCAGGCCCGACAACACGAGCCAGCCGCCCGGCCGCACCCGCGACTTGATGTCCGCGGCCAGCTCGATCAGGGTGCCGAAAAGAATGTTGGCGATGACGATGTCGGCCTGAAAACCCGGTGGCAATTCCGACGGCAGCATGACGTTCAATCCGGAATGAATGCCGTTGTGCACGGCGTTGCGGCGCGTGACCTCGAGCGCCAACGCATCGATGTCCGTCGCGTAAGCCTCGCGGACGCCGAGCTTGAGCGCGGCGACCGAAAGAATGCCCGAGCCGCATCCGTAATCGAGAACGGTTTTGCCCGCGAGCGATTGTTCCGAGAGCCATTCGAGACACAGCGACGTAGTCGGATGATCGCCGGTGCCGAAGGCCAGACCCGGATCGAGGATGATATTGATCGCGTCCGGCTCGGGCGGCGTGCACCAGCTCGGCACCACCCACAAACGGCGCCCGACCTGCAGCGGCTTGTAGTGCGCCATCCACGAATGCGCCCAGTCCTCGTCGCCGAGCAGATCGATCTGGTGTGGCGGATTTTCCGCGAGGTTCAGCTGCTCGCGCGCACGCGCCAAAACCGCGTCGGTGTCGGTGTGCTCGGGAAACAGCCCGGTGACCTGCACCTCCGACCACAGCGGGCTCCGGTCCCAGTGTGTTTCGAACAACGGCTGGTCGGCGGCGTCCTCGAGCGTGACCGAGATCGCGCCCCATTCCTCGAACGCGTCGGCGAGCGCCTGGGCCTGGTCCTGATTCGTGCGCAGTTTCAGTTTGAGCCAGGGCATAAATCGGTCAGGCCACGTCCGGAGAACCGGATTTCAATCCGGTATGGCTAGAGCCCAAGTTTCTTCTGCAGGTAGTGGATGTTCACGCCGCCGCGAATAAAGGCGCTGTCGTTCATGATGTCCTGGTGCAGCGGGATGTTGGTCTTGATGCCGTCCACGACCATTTCCGACAGCGCGATGCGCATGCGCGCCAGCGCCATCTCGCGCGTGTCGCCGAAGGCGATCAGCTTGGCGATCATCGAGTCATAGTACGGCGGCACGAAATAGTTGTTGTACACGTGCGAATCGACGCGGATGCCCGGCCCGCCCGGCGCGTGCCAGCCGGTGATGCGCCCCGGCGAGGGGATGAAATTCCGCGGGTCCTCGGCATTGATGCGGCACTCGATGGCGTGCCCGCGCCAGGTGATGTCCTTCTGGCGGTAGGCGAGTTTCTCGCCGGCGGCGATGAGCAACTGTTGTCTTACGATGTCCACGCCGGTGACCATTTCGGTGACTGGATGTTCGACCTGCACGCGCGTGTTCATCTCGATGAAGTAGAACTCGCCGTCCTGATACAGGAACTCGAACGTCCCGGCGCCGCGGTAGTGGATTTTGCGGCAGGCGTCGGCGCAGCGCTCGCCCATCTTGTGGCGCAGTTTCTCGGGGATACCCGGCGCCGGCGATTCCTCGACCACCTTCTGGTGGCGGCGCTGCATCGAGCAGTCGCGCTCGCCGAGGTGAATCGCATGGCCGTGGGTGTCGGCCAGCACCTGGAATTCGATGTGGCGCGGGTTGTCGAGATATTTTTCCATGTACACGGTGTCGTTGCCGAAGGCGGCC
This sequence comes from Gammaproteobacteria bacterium, assembly GCA_016200465.1. Taxonomy (GTDB): domain Bacteria; phylum Pseudomonadota; class Gammaproteobacteria; order Acidiferrobacterales; family Sulfurifustaceae; genus Sulfuricaulis. The sequence goes on from JACQER010000002.1 coordinate 8,173, forward strand.
TTGGCCTCGGCCTTGGTCAAGGCCACGGCGTTGAGCAGCGCCGCTTCGGTGTGCACCACGCGCATGCCCTTGCCGCCGCCGCCGGCGGCGGCCTTGATCAGCACCGGATAGCCGATATGCGCGGCGAGCCGGAGCACTTCTTTTTCATTGTCGCCGACCGGCCCGTCGGAGCCGGGCACGCAGGGCACGCCGGCCTTTTTCATGGCCTTGATTGCGGAAATCTTGTCGCCCATCAGGCGGATGGTCTCGGCCTTGGGGCCGATGAAAATGAAGCCGCTCTGTTCCACGCGCTCGGCGAAATCGGCGTTCTCCGAAAGGAAGCCGTAGCCGGGATGGATCGCCTGGGCGTCGGTGACTTCGGCGGCGCTGATGACCGCCGGAATGTTGAGGTAACTGTCGGTGGCGCGAGCCGGACCGATACACACGGATTCGTCCGCGAGCTTGACGTACTTGGCGTCACGGTCGGCCTCGGAATGCAGCGCCACGGTGCGGATGCCGAGCGCGCGGCAGGCGCGCTGGATGCGCAGCGCGATCTCGCCGCGATTGGCGATCACCACTTTCTCGATCATGGTTTACTCGATGATGAACAGGGCCTCGCCGTATTCCACCGGCTGGCCGTTTTCCTTGAGGATCGCCTTGATGACGCCGGCCTTGTCGGCCTCGATCTCGTTCATCATTTTCATGGCTTCGATGATGCACAGGGTATCGCCGACGTTCACCTGGCTGCCGACGTCCACGAACGGCTTGGCCTCGGGCGAGGAGGAGCGGTAGAAAGTGCCGACCATGGGCGAGGCGACGGCATGGCCCGAGGGGGCCGCCGCCGGGGCTGGCGCGGCCGCCGGCGCTGCGACCGGCGCCGCCGGTGCGGCGTGGTGTACCGGCGCCGCCATGTGCACGACCTGGGTGCCGCCGGAACTGCCACGGCTGATGCGGATGGCTTCCTCGCCCTCGCGGATTTCAATCTCGGCGAGGCTAGACTCCTCCAGCATCTCGATCAGTTTTTTGACTTTGCGTATATCCATGTGTGTTTCCTATTTTTTCAATCGTTCGATGGCGGCGGCGAGCGCCAGCTCATAACCCTGCGCGCCGAGACCGCTGATCACGCCTGCGGCGAGATCGGAGAAGTAAGAGTGCTTGCGGAATGGCTCACGCGCGTGCACGTTGGATAGATGCACTTCGATGAACGGGATATGCGTCGCCGCCAGGGCGTCGCGCAGCGCCACGCTGGTGTGGGTGAAGGCGGCGGGATTGAGCAGGATGAACGCCACCTTGTCCTTCATGGCCTGCTGCACCCGACCGATCAACTCATGTTCGGCGTTGCTCTGGAAGAAACTCACGCGGTGCCCGGCGGCGGCGCCCAGTTGGGTGAGCCGCTGATTGATCGCCTCGAGCGTGGTGGTGCCGTAGTGCTCCGGCTCCCTGGCCCCCAAGAGGTTTAAATTGGGACCGTTCAATACCAGGATTTCAGCCATGCGCGGTTTTGGATGCTTGGGTTCGAGGGGAAAGCCTGTGTCCGGCGCAGGCTCGGGTTATGCAGCCTATTTGCGCGATATTTCGTGATTTGCGCACTGATTTGTCGCTATCTTCTCCGGATGCAGCATTGTGCATGTGACCGGATAATTTGTCCAGCTAATATACGCGCTGAACAAGATAAGCGAAATTCAACGCAAATGATCTGATAATCGGTACAAATACCCGATCAAATCTACAGGGATGAGATTTTTTGCGGATTGAGATGAGGTTCGACCAAGCTCTCCAACTCAACTTGGGTCAGCACGCCCAGCTTGCGGGCGACGATGGTGCCGTTGCGGTCGATTATGACGGTGTAGGGGAGGGAGCCCATACGATTTCCATATTGGGCCACGAGTTTCAATCCTTCATCTTCGCCAATCAGGATGGGGTAGTTCATGTTGACGAATTGGCGAAAAACCATGATGGCCGTTTTGTTATCAATGGCCACCCCGACGACCTGCAGGTCTCGGTCCTGATGTTTTTTCTGCAGAGCGGTAAATAACGGAATCTCCTCGCGGCACGGCGGGCACCATGTGGCCCAGAAGTTCAACACGATGACTTTGCCGCGCCACTGGTGAAACGCCTGTTTCTTTCCGTCCAGATCGGGCAGGGTAAAGTCGATCAATTCGCCGCCGCCGAAGCTCAACGAAGTCGCCTGGGGTTCCGGCGGGTTCAGGGATTGCGCCATCCAGTATCCACCGACCAGCGCCAGCACCGCCGTAATCAACAGCAAAAGATTTTTAAATGTCGGGGACATTACTCAGAGTCGGGTGCCGTGCATTCAGATTTTGCGCAGCAGAACCAGGAAATCATCCGTGTTGCGGAAACCATAAGTGCGAAGCTCCCGGTGTTCATCTCCATTTGCTGCAAAGAATAGCATGGCTGGCGGGCCATACACGCCGAACCGGCCCTTGATCGCCTTCGTCTCCGGACTGTTCGGGTCAGTCACGTCGGCCTGCAACAGCACGAAGCGGCCGCGCATTTCCTGACGCACGCGAGGATCGGTAAAAGTGGCTTTTTCCATGCGCAGGCAATCGGTGCACCAGTCGGCGTAGTAATCCAGAATCGCCGGTTTACCCGCGGCCTTGGCCGCCGCCAGACGGTTTTCCAGATCGCTCAAGGAGCTCACCCGGACGAACAGCGGTTCTTCGGCAGCGGGTGGGGAAGCGCCAGCCGGGACCGTGCCTGAAACCATCGACGACAGCGGCAGCGGATGGAGAATGTCGCGCCGGCCGGCGAAACCGCCGATCAGGGCGAGCACCCCCCAGATGAGCAGCACCGTACCGACGCCTTTCCACAGATACTGCCAGCCACTGGCTCCCCCGGGGAGGCTCTGGGTCGCGCCGAGATAGACGGCCGAGACGATGAGCAGCGTCGCCCACAGCAGCAGCACCGGCACCTCCGGGATGAAACCGAGCAGGTAAATGGCGACGGCAATCAGCAGCGCGCCGAACAGGTGTTTTACACGGTCCATCCATTTGCCGACCTTGGGCAGCAGGAAACCGGCGCCGACGCCGAGCGCGATCAGAATCGCGCCCTGTCCGTGCGCGAGCGTGAACATGATCGCGCCGCCGAGCACGGGGTTCTGGCTGGTGATGGCCGCGCCGAGCGCCGTGATCAGCACCGGCGAGACGCAGGCGCCGACGATCAGCGCCGACACGAGGCCGAGGAAGAACGCACCGACGTAGGAACCGCCCTTCAGATGATGCGTACGGTGGTGCAAGTGCGACTGGATGAAGCCCGGCATCTGCAGTTCGTAGAATCCGAACAGCGACAGCGCGAGCAGAACGAGAACGGTGCTGAACGTTCCGATGGCCCAGGGATTCTGAAAGTACGCCTGCAACTGTTCGCCGGAGAGCCCGGCGAGCACGCCGGCCACGGTGTAGGTTACCGCGGTGCCGAGAACGTAACTGTAGGAGATGAGCCCGCCGCGCAACTTGCCGATATGGGCGTCGCCCTGGCCGACGAGCATGCTCGACAGGATCGGGACCATCGGCAGCACGCAGGGAGTGAACGTCAGCAGCAGGCCGGCGCCGAATGCCGTGAGCAGCGTGAGCAGCAGCTTGCCGTTGACCGGTGTCGGCGTGACCGGGGGCGAGGCGGGCGGGATTTCCGCCGCGCCGGCCACGCTCAACTTCCCGCCGCGGAACTGTACGGCGAATTTTTTCGTCGCCGGCGGATAGCAGATCACCACGCCTTTTTCGGAACAACCCTGATACGTGATTTGAAGCTGCAGGTCGCGATCCGGCGCCACGTTGCCCGTGATCGGGAGCGTCACTTCGAAACCCTTTTCGTAGATCTCGGTCCTGCCGATGAATTCATCGGTTTTGACCTTGCCCGGCGGCAGGGCGAAAGTGCCGAGCTTGAGGTCCGCAGGTACGGCGCCGTCGGCAGCGGTCAGCTCGAATTTCATTTTGTCGCGGTACAGATAGCAGCAATCGGCGATGTCGATACGCGCGAGCAGCGCGTCGTTGCCGCGTGCCGTGACATCCATCATGAAAGCTTTTTCCGGATCCACCGGCTCCGCCGCGCCGCCCGCGGTGTTCACCGAACGGGTGAGATCTTTCAGCGACGGAGCTTCGGCGACCGGCGCCGCCACCGTGGTCGCCGGGGCGCGAGTTGTTTTTACCGGTGGCAACTTGAACTCGACTTCCTTCACGATCGGCGGGTAGCAGACGCCGACGGGCTCGTTGCAGCCCTGGGCGGTGATGCGCAACCGCGCCGAGGCTGCGCCTTCGCGGCGCTCGAACGGCAGGCGCACCTTCACCGATCGGGTATAGGTTTCGACCGTGCCGAACAGCGGGTCCTGTTTTTTCTTGCCACGCGGGAACGACGGATTCTTGAGCGTGACGCCGTCGAGCGCTTCGAATTTGAACTTGTCCCGGTAGAGGTAGTAGTCGGGGGCGATCTTCCAGCGCGCTTCGAGCGTGGCGCCGTTGACGGTGCGCGTGGAGAGGCTGAAGGCCTGATCGGCCTCGAGCAGTTCTTCGTTGGCCTGTTCCGCGTGAGCAGGTGTCAGCAGCAGGAGCAGCAGCGCAGCAAGGTATCGGGTCGTCATGTTTTATCCGGGTCGTGAATCCAGGCGAGGTAGTCGGGAAAGCCGTTGGCCACAGGGACCGCGATTACCTCGGGAAGTTCATAGGGATGCAGTTCGAGTATCCGTTTCTGGATCGCGCGGTAGGCGCGCGTCAGGGACTTGATTATCAGCAGCAGCTCGGCGGCGGATTCGACCTTGCCTTTCCACAGGTATACCGATTGGGTGATCGGCAGAATATTGACGCAGGCGGCGAGTCGTTCGCTGACGAGCGCGTGCGCGATGCGTTCCGCCGCCGCGGCATCGGGACAGGTGGTGAGAACCAGCTGGTAGCTGTGACGTTTCATTTGTTCGTGTTCCGGTCCCGTCCAGTGACGACGCGGAAGAGGGATTTATTCATTGTAGCGAAACTGTTGCCGCCCCGCCCCGGATGCGAGGCGACGGCGGAGCGGTTATGCTGCGAGGGGACAACAAGACAGAGACCTGATTTCATGCTCATGATTCTGTTTCTGCTGCTGGTGCCGATGGCCGAGATCGCGATATTCGTGGAGGTCGGTTCCCGGATTGGCGCTGGCATGACGGTGCTGCTGGTCATCATCAGCGCCGTGGCCGGCATCTGGCTGGTCCGCCGTCAGGGCTTTGCCACCGCCACGCGCGTCCAGGCCATGATCGCGCGCGGCGAATCCCCGGCGCTCGGGATGCTCGAAGGCCTGGCGCTATACCTGCGCCACATGGGTGTGACGGGCACCGTGATCCGCCACCCTCCAGCGGGGGGTGACTCCGAACGCCGCCCCCTGGAAGGGGAATCCCGCCGGGTCGATTGACCCTCATTTCCGGTTGACAAGATTCGATCGCCCATTATCATTAGCACTCACTTGAACCGAGTGCTAACAATCCTCAACACCCGGTTTTTCAGGGCTTTCAGAGT
>JACQER010000174.1 GCA_016200465.1 Gammaproteobacteria bacterium
GCGCCTGTTGGCCAAGTATCCGGCGATCACCATCTGTCTGGAGGCCACCGGCACCTATTCGATGGAACTCTCCATCGCCCTGTTCGATGCGGGCTTGCGCCTCATGGTCGTCAATCCCCAGGCCTCGCACAATTTCGCCAAGGTCCTGGGCAAGCACAGCAAAACCGACCAGGTCGATGCCGACACCCTCGCCCAATTTGCCGAGTGCATGCCCTTCAAACCTTGGCAACGTCCCTCTGACGCGCAACTGGCCCTGCGCGCCTTCGCCCGCCGCATCCGCACCCTCACCGATGATCGAACGGCCGCCAAGAACCAACTGCATGCCACCGATTTCAACCAGCATGCTCCCAAGGCCGTTCTCAAGGATGTCAAACAGGGCATCACCCAACTGGATAAACGCATCGCCGCCTTGAGCCGCGATGCCGTGGCCTTCATCGAGAAGCACAAAGACCTGAAGACCCCCTACGACCTGCTCATCACGGTCAAGGGCATTGCCGCCAGCAGCGCCATTGCCATCCTCGGCGAGCTCCTGCTGATCCCCAAGGGCCTGCGGGCGCCCCAGTGGGTCAAGTTTGCCGGCCTCGACCCCAAGCACTTCCGTTCAGGCTCCAGCGTTGAAAAGAAGCCGCGCATCTCAAAAGCCGGCAACCGCCATCTACGCGCCGCCCTTTACATGCCGGCCCTCAGCGCCAAGACCCACGACCCCAACATCAAGGCCTACGCCGAACACCTCGCCGCACGCGGCAAAACCCCCATGCAAGTCGTCTGCGCCGTCATGCGTAAGCTGCTGCACGCCATCCATGGCATGCTCAACGCCAACGCGCCTTTCGACGGCAGCCGCTTCTATGTCATTCCCGAAAAATCCCCTCTTCAACCCGCCTGAAAAGCTTGACGGGGAACAGAGTATCTACCTAGGAGCCTGTCGGACTTGAAGCCCTCAAAGGGGCTTCAGGTTGTCCGGCGGGTTGATTTGCTTAATTATTAGGCACAAATAACCGAATTTTGGTCATTTTCAAGTGATTTCCCGGATCATGGGCGCAATACGGCCATGCGCTTCAAATTCCACGCGAGGCACACCAGGGTCCATTCGTTGCGAACGTTGTCGAGGCCGCGGAGCAGGAACTGGCGAAATCCCATCACGGACTTGATGATGCCGAAGACTGGTTCGACGGTTTGTTTGCGGAGCGCGTAGGCCGCACGCCCGGTCTTCGTCTTGAGGGTGCGCTTCATCGCCTCGACCGGGGTGGCGCCTTCCGGCAGCGGTCCCGGTTCGGTGAAGCGTTCCAGCCAATGGGGATGATGCTCTTCGCGCTTGACGGCAATCAGCGGCTCAATTCCTGCGGCTTGGCAGGTGTCCACGTTCTTCTCGCTGAAGTAGCCGGTATCGGCAAGCAGTTGCTTGGTCTCATTCAGGGCTTCCGGTAGCGCCTGGATCTTCTCCACCGCCGCTTCGATCTGTTGCACATCGTTGGCGGCCTGGGTAACGAAGGGCACCAGCACCAGCATGGTCTCGGTGTCCACTACCGCCTGGGCGTTGTAGCACTGCTCGAAGCCGCCGTCGGCGACCCGCATGATGCGGGATTCTTCGTCCGTCAGATTGACCTGATCCTGCGGCCCCGGCTTGGCACTGGGCGCCTTCGGTGGTTTGCCGCCGGGTTTCTTGCCCGTGGCCTCGGCCTTGGCTGCCCGCGCAGCCACTTTTGCGTCGTACTCGGCCTGTTCCCGCTCGAAACGCTCCTTGCGCCGCGCCTCGATCTTTATCTTGGCCTCGGTAATTCCCGCCAGGCGATCTTCGCGGCGCTTGAGTTCGTCCGGCAGGCTGACCCCGTCTGGCACTGAGGAATGGTCCGCCGACTCAGCCAGCCGCATGAGTTCCTGCACCTCGGCTTTCAACTGCGCTTCGATCTTCTCGGCGTGGGCGTAAGAGAGCGCATGGTGCCGACTGGCGTGGGCGTGAATCTTGGTGCCGTCCAGACTGACCGTGCCGAAGCGCGAGAGCTGATTCTCCCGCGCCACTTGCAGCACCTGGACAAAGGCGGATTGGAATTCCGCCCCGAACCGCTTGCGGAACGTCGCCAGCGTGTCGTGATCCGGGTGCAGGTTGCCGGCGATGAAGCGGAAGGCCAGGGAATCAAACGTCGCCCGTTCGATCTTGCGGCTGGAAAACGTCCCCGTCGCGTAGCCGTAGATCAAGAGCGCCAGCAGCATGGCCGGGTGATAGGCGTCGCTGCCCCGTCCCGCGTAGGCCCGCACCAATGCCGACAGGTCCAGGCTATCCACCACATCGACCACATAGCGTGCCAAGTGTGCCTCCGGCAGCCATTCCTGCACGGAAGGCGGCAGCAGGAAATCCGTGTTGCGGTCGATGGGGCGAAAAGCCATGGCGGGGTTCGGTCTGCTCAAGACGTATGATTGTAGCATATACGGGCACCAAGCCCGACAGGCTCCTAGTAGAAATCTTGCCCACCAGAATGCCCGAATCTGCCTGTTTGAGACGGGTAGCAAAAAGGCGGATGTGCGCATCCTTCTCGACCTCAAAGCACAGCAGGTTATCAAGGTCGACCGGGGCGGCGAGATAGGCCTGCTCCACGTTTAAAATCACCAGCGCTTTGCTGGTCAGCACTTGTTTCTCGGCGAAAGCCTGCTGTGAACGACTCGCCAAAATCCTATGTGCGGTCCGTCCGAAATCCGTGATGAGCAGATCGACGCGGGCCCCCGGGTCGGTCATGTAATTCGTGGGTTTGGGCAGCGATCC
>JACQER010000175.1 GCA_016200465.1 Gammaproteobacteria bacterium
ACGCACGACGTGGACGAGGCGGTGCTGCTGTCGGACCGTATCGTGATGATGACCAACGGACCGGCGGCCACGATCGGGGAAGTCCTCGATGTAACGCTGCCGCGTCCGCGCGAGCGCCTCAAGCTCGCCGACGATCCGGTGTACAACCGCTGCCGCAGCGCGGTGCTCAAGTTCCTGTACGAGCGCCAGAATCGCCCGGAAGAGCAGGTCGCCTGAGGCAAGGAGATTGAGCATGAAAGAACAATTGGTCGTGGTCGGCAATGGCATGGCCGGCATGCGCGCGGTGGAGGAGCTGCTCAAGCTCGCCCCGGACAAGTACGCCATCACCGTGTTCGGCGCCGAGCCGCACGTGAACTACAACCGCATCCTGCTGTCGCCGGTGCTGGCCGGCGAGAAGCAACCGGACGACATCGTGCTGAACGGCGCGGCCTGGTACGCCGAACACGGCATCACGCTGCACAAGGGCAAGAAGGTCGAGCGCCTCGACCGGCGCACGCGCACCGTGAACACCGCGGATGGGACACAGGCGCATTACGACCGGCTGTTACTCGCCACCGGCTCCGACCCGTTCATCCTGCCGGTGCCGGGCAAGAACCTGGCGGGCGTCGTCACGTTTCGCGACCTGGCCGATGTCGACGCGATGCTTGCGTCCGCGAAGCAGTTCCGGCACGCGGTAGTGATCGGCGGCGGCCTGCTCGGGCTCGAAGCCGCCAACGGCTTGCTCAAGCAGGGCATGAAAGTAACCGTGATTCATCTCGGCGCAGTCCTGATGGACCGGCAGCTCGATCGCTCCGCCGGGCGCATGCTGAAGAAGGCGCTCGAAGCGCGCGGCATCCGTTTCCTGCTGGAGGCGAAGACCGCGGAACTGATCGGCAAGCAGCGCGTCCAGAGCGTGCGGCTCGCCGACGGCACCGAGGTGACGGCTGACCTGGTGGTGATGGCGGTCGGCATCCGTCCCAATGTCGCGCTGGCGCAATCGGCCGGCATCCATTGCGACAAGGGCATCGTCGTTTCCGACACGATGCAGACCTACGACCCGCGCGTGTACGCGGTCGGCGAGTGCGTGCAGCATCGCGGCCAGACCTATGGCCTGGTCGCGCCGCTGTTCGAGCAGGCCAAGGTCTGCGCCAATCACCTGGCCGAACTCGGTTACGCGCGCTACGAAGGCTCGGTCACCTCGACCAAGCTCAAGGTCACCGGCATCGATCTGTTTTCCGCCGGCGATTTTACCGGCGACGACAGCACCGACGAGATCGTGCTGCAAGACGCCGCGCGCGGCGTGTACAAGAAGGTGGTGCTCGACGGCAACCGCATCCGCGGCGCGGTGATGTACGGCGACACCCTCGACGGCGCCTGGTATTTCCAGCTGATGCGCGATGCCACCGACGTCGCCGGTTTCCGCGAACGTCTGCTGTTCGGCCAGGCGCACCTCGGCGATGCCGGGCACGGCGACATCAAGACGCGCGTCGCCTCGATGCCCGACGACGCCGAGATCTGCGGCTGCAACGGCGTGTGCAAGGGCGCGATCGTCAAGGCGATCGGCGAGAAGAAACTGTTCACCCTCGACGAGGTGCGCGCCCACACCAAGGCGTCGAGTTCCTGCGGCTCGTGCACCGGCCTGGTGGAGGCGCTGCTGGCCACGACTGCCGGCGGTGATTACTCCACGGCGACTAAAAAGAAACCGATCTGCCCGTGCACCGATCACTCGCACGACGAACTGCGTACTGCGATCCGCGCGCAATCGCTCAAGTCCATTCCGGCGGTCATGCAGCAATTGCAATGGAAGACGCCGAACGGCTGCGCCAAGTGCCGCCCGGCGCTCAATTTCTATCTGCTCACCGCCTGGCCGGGCGAGTACGTGGACGACAACCAGTCGCGCTTCATCAACGAGCGCGCGCACGCCAACATCCAGAAGGACGGCACCTATTCGGTGGTGCCGCGCATCTGGGGCGGCGAGACCACGCCGCAGGAATTGCGCGCGCTGGCCGAGATCGCCGAGAAGTACGCGGTGCCGACGGTGCACATCACCGGCGGCCAGCGCATCGATTTTCTGGGCGTGAAGAAGGAGACCCTGCCGCGCATCTGGGGCGACTTGTCGCAGGCCGGTTTCGTCTCCGGCCACGCCTACGGCAAGGCGATCCGCACGGTCAAGACCTGCGTCGGCAGCCAGTGGTGCCGTTTCGGTACCCAGGACTCGACCGCTCTCGGCATTCAGCTTGAAAAGATGGCCTGGGGTTCGTGGACGCCGCACAAGTTCAAGCTCGGTGTGTCCGGTTGTCCGCGTAACTGCGCCGAGGCGACCATCAAGGATTTCGGCGTGGTGTGCGTGGACTCCGGCTACGAGCTGCACGTGGGCGGCAACGGCGGCGTCAAGGTGCGTGTCACCGATTTCCTGTGCCGCGTGAAGACCCCGGAGGAGGCGCTCGAATACTGCGCCGCGTTCCTGCAGCTGTATCGCGAGGAGGCGCATTACCTGGAGCGCACCGCGCCGTGGATCGAGCGTGTCGGCCTGGCCTACGTCAAGCAGCGCGTCGTCGAGGACGGCGCCGGACGCAAGGAACTGGCCGAGCGCTTCCATTATTCGCAGAAATTCGCCCAGGACGACCCGTGGGCCGCGCGCGCCCAGGGGGCGGAGCGGCATGAGTTCACCCCGCTCAAGCGGGTGGGTTGATCGGCAGTGAGCATCGAGGAGAGGTTCATGCAAGTGGCTGGCAAGGCAAAGACATTGGCGGCGGGTTGGATCGAGGTCGGCACGCTCGAGGATATCCCGCGCCTCGGCGCGCGCGTGGTGCAGACGCCGGATGGCGACATCGCCGTGTTCCGCACCGCCGACGACCAGGTGTTCGCGCTGCGCGACCGCTGCCCGCACAAGGGTGGGCCGCTGTCGCAGGGCATCGTGCACGGCACGCGCGTTGCCTGTCCGCTGCACGACTGGAAGGTGCATCTCGATTCCGGACTGGCGGTCGAACCGGACGAAGGCTGTGCCGCGCGCTTCCCGGTGCGCATCGAGGGTGGGACGATTTATCTTTCCCTCGCGCCAGAAGAGGGTTGCCCGAACAAATAAAGGGACAGTTGTAGCCCGGATGGAGCGAAGTGGAATCCGGGTGTCATTCAGATAATTTAATTCCCGCATTCCACTTCGCTTCATGCGGGCTACTCGGAACAGGTGCAACGCGTGCTGTTTGGACGGAAACACAAGAACCCCATCAAGATCGTCGACAAGGGCGTGGTGGAGTGGAAGTACGCCACCTGCGGCTATTGCTCGACCGGCTGCTCGATTGAGGTCGGGCTGAATCACGAAGGCAAGGCGGTCGCGTCACGCGGCGCGGCCGACGCCGATGTCAACCGCGGCAAGCTCTGCCTCAAGGGCATCTTCGAGCACGAGTTGTTCTATTCCGCCAACCGCGGGCGCGTGCCGCTCATGCGCGAGCGCTTCTACGAACCGTTTCACGAAACCACCTGGGGGACGGCGCTCGACAAAACCGCCGCCGAGATTCAACGTATTCAGAGCGCCTACGGACGCGATGCCTTCGCCGTCGTTTCCACCGGCCAGATCATGACCGAGGAGTTCTACACCCTCGGCAAGCTCACGCGCGGCGTGCTCGGCACCAACAACTACGACGGCAACACCACGCTGTGCATGTCGTCGGCGGTGTCCGGCTACAAGCGCTCGTTCGGCAGCGACGGCCCGCCCGGCTGCTACGACGATTTCGAGCACACCGAGTGTCTGCTCGCCATCGGCTCCAACTTGCCGGAGCAGCATCCGGTGATCTTCTGGCGTCTGCGCGAGACGCTCGAAAAACGCAAGTTCCCGGTGATCGTGGTCGATCCGCGCGTCACCATGTTCTCGCAGATGGCCGATATGCACCTGCCGATCACGCCCGGCACCGATCTGGTATTACTCAACAGCCTGGCGCACGTAATTCTGAAAGAAGGCCTGCAC
>JACQER010000176.1 GCA_016200465.1 Gammaproteobacteria bacterium
CGCGCGAAGGCTTGTCGGCCTCGATCACGCGCCGCAGCAGGCACTCGCGGTCCTCGAACAGGTCGTGCTCCTTGAGCCATTGGGCGGCGTCGTGCGTCGGTTTCAGCGCGAAGCCGGCGGAAATCTCGGCGCGCGCGCAGCCGTGGCGGATCACGTCGCCGTCGGCGCGGCCGCCCAGCACCAGCGCCAATGCGTCGATGAGAATGGATTTGCCGGCGCCGGTTTCGCCGGTGAGCACGGTGAAGCCCGGCTCGAAACTCAGTTCCAGCTCGCGAACGATGGCGAAATCGCGGATGTGCAGAATCGTGAGCATCAGATTTTCCGGCCCCAGTGCAGTTTGATGCGCATCACCTCGAAATGACTGCGGCCCGAAGGATGCACCAGCTCGACCTCGGTCTCGGCGCGCCGCACGTACACGCGATCGTTGTCCTGCAGCGTGAAGGTGGACTGGCCGTCGAAGGAGGCGTAGGCGTGCTGGTCGGCAATGCGCGTCATCAGTATCTCCACGATGCTGTCGCTGGAGAACACGATCGGACGGTTGGACAGCGTGTGCGGGCAGATCGGCACCACGGCGATCGCCTCGAGCGCCGGATGCAGGATCGGCCCGCCGGCGGAAAGCGCGTAGGCGGTGGAACCGGTGGGGCTCGCGACGATGATGCCGTCGCCGCGGATGCTGTGGACGAATTCGCCGTCGATATAGGTCTCGAACTCGATCATGCGCGCGAGCTCGCCCTTGCTCACGATCACGTCGTTGAACGCGCTGGCGTTGTGCACGATGCGCCCCTTGCGCATGACTTCGGCGTGCAGCAGCAGGCGGGTTTCGGTCTGGAAGTCGCCGTCGAGTATCTTGCCGATCTCGGCGATCATGTGCTCCGCCTGCACATCGGCGAGAAAACCGAGGCGGCCGAGATTCACGCCGATGATGGGCACGCGCAGCGGCGCGAGGTCGCGCGCCACGTTGAGCAGCGTGCCGTCGCCGCCGATGACGATGGCCAGGTCGATCTCGCGGCCGATGGCGTCGCGCGGGCGGATCGGGGACTTGGCTCCTTTAAGATGGCCGGTGGCGGACTGGTCGAGCAGGGTTTTGAGTTTGCGCCCAAGCAGGAATTCCTCCAGCTGCAGAATGTGCTCGACGACGGTCTGATCCTGGAATTTGCCGAACAGGCCGACGGTTTTGATTTTTTTATCCATGCATGTGTTTCCGGAAATGAGGCATTAAGCTAGTGCCGTTCCAGCCTTTTCCAATTTGAAAAAGACCGATTGCCGCGCTGGCCGCCGCTGCGCGAGACAAGAGGGTAGCCGAATTTTATTGGAACGGCACTAGCACGCACGGCCACGGGGGCCAATCATGCGCGACGGAAATCGGTTGCTTCCTTCGAAAAGCCCGCGCCGCCCGTCGTTCAGGCAAGGTTCCGGATGATTTCCTCTGCGCAGGCCGGCCGCTGCCGCAACCGCGGCGGCATTCACCGTGGCGACCGTGTTCCGGAAAACGCGCGCCGGGCTTGGCACTCTGCCGGGGGGAGTGCTAAAGTCGCCACTATATATAGGCATTCGACATGTCCCTGGACGCGCGCGCGGAAATACTGCTGAAAACCCTGATCGAGCGATATATCGCCGAAGGCCAGCCCGTGGGCTCGCGCACGCTGGCGCGCCAGGCGGGGCTGGAACTGTCGCCGGCCACGGTGCGCAACGTCATGGCCGATCTCGAGGACCTGGGCCTGGTGCGCTCGCCGCACACCTCGGCCGGGCGCGTGCCGACGGAGCGCGGCTACCGCGTGTTCGTGGACACGCTGCTCAAGGTGAAGCCGCTGCACGCCGGCGAACTGCACAAGCTCGAACAGGAACTGCTCGTCGACCACGACCCGCAGCACCTGATCGAAAGCGCCTCGCAGATCCTGTCCGAAATCTGCAATCTCGCCGGCATCGTCACCGCGCCGCGACGCGAGGAGCAGCTGGCGTTCCGTCACATCGATTTCATGAGCCTCGCGGGTCAGCGCATCCTGGTGATCCTCGTGACCCAGGATGGCCAGGTGCACAACCGCATCATCCAGGCGGACCGCGACTATTCACCGTCCGAACTGGTGCAGGCCGCCAACTACTTCAACGAAACCTATTCCGGCGTGTCCATGAACGACGTCAAGCGCGCGCTGCTGAACGAGATTCAGCAGGCGAGCGACGACATGCACCGCATCATGCAGGTCGCGGTGAGCATGGCGCGCGCCGCCCTGAGCAGCGAGGAGGAGCCCGAGGAGCTGGTGGTCAGCGGCGAATCCAGGCTCATGGATTTTCCCGAGCTCGGCGACGTGCGCAAGCTGCGCAAGCTGTTCGACGCGTTCAACGCCAAGCGCGACCTGCTGCATCTGCTGGACCAGAGCATGCGCGGCCCCGGCGTGAAGATCTTCATCGGCTCCGAATCGGGCTACGACGTGCTGGCCGATTGCAGCCTGGTCACGGCGCCGTACAGCGCCGACGGCCGCATCGTCGGCACGCTCGGGGTGATCGGCCCCACCCGCATGGCCTACGAACAGGTGATTTCCATCGTCGACATCACCGCCCGGCTCCTGAGCGGCGCGCTGAGCAGCGGCGACCGCGCCGGCCGGCTTGAATCCACGGGACGTTAACCCCAATTCTTATGAGTCCATTCAGCGTGGAGGTAATGTAATGAGTCAGTATAAGGAAGCGCCGACCAATCCGGCCGCGGCAAATGCCGCCGCGCCGACCGAGTCGGGCCATCCGCACGATCTCGAACCCGCTCCGGAAATCGATCAACTGCGCGCCGAGCTGGAAAAAGCGCGCACCGAAGCCGGGGAAAATCTGGACCGGTTTCTGCGCGCCAAGGCCGAGACCGAGAATGTCCGCCGCCGCGCCGAAGCGGATGTCACCGCCGCGCACAAATACGCCCTGGAGCGCTTCGCCGCCGAAATCATCACCGTCCGCGACAGTCTCGACCTGGCCCGGAATCTGGAATTGCCCAAGGACACCAACCCCGCAGTGCAGAAAATGCACGAGGGCCTGGACCTGACCCTGAAGCTCCTGGACAGCGTGTTCCAGAAATTCGGCGTGACGCTGCTCGACCCGAAGGGGCAGAAGTTCGACCCCGAGCGGCACCAGGCCATCAGCATGGTGGATTCCGTCGAGGTGCCGCCGAACCACGTGGTCAACGTGGTACAGAAGGGCTATCTCCTGAATGACCGGTTGCTGCGCCCAGCCATGGTGGTCGTGTCCCGGGCCGCTGCCAAACCGGCCGGCGAGGCTTGAAGCGATCTCAAAAAATATCTGAATTCTGAGGCTACTTTGAGATATGAACGAGGACGAACGGTTTTGGGGCCACCGGTCAAGGCATTTTTTGAGATCGCTTCTTGAAAAGCCCCGGATCAACCCCATTTCGAACCCTAAGAAATAACCCGAATACTGGAACTTTGAGGCAATCACTATGGCGAAAATCATCGGTATAGATCTGGGCACGACCAACTCCTGCGTCGCGATCATGGAAGGCGACAAAGTGCGCGTGATCGAAAACAGCGAAGGCGACCGCACCACGCCGTCGGTCGTGGCGTACACGGACGAGACCGAGGTGCTGGTGGGCCAGGTGGCCAAGCGCCAGGCGATCACCAACCCCGCCAACACGCTCTATGCCATCAAGCGCCTGATCGGACGCAAGTACGAAGACGAAGTCGTGCAGCGCGACATCAAGATGGTCCCGTACAAGATCGTCAAGGCCAAGAACGGCGACGCCTGGGTGCAGATCAAGGACAAGGCCATGGCGCCGCAGGAAATTTCCGCGCGCGTGCTGCAGAAGATGAAAAAGACCGCCGAGGATTATCTCGGCGAGGAAGTGAAGGAGGCGGTCATCACCGTGCCGGCCTACTTCAACGATTCGCAGCGCCAGGCGACCAAGGACGCCGGGCGCATCGCCGGCCTCGAAGTCAAACGCATCATCAACGAACCGACCGCCGCGGCGCTCGCTTACGGCATGGACAAGAAGCCGGGCGATTCCAAGATCGCGGTCTATGATCTCGGCGGCGGCACGTTCGACATCTCCATCATCGAAATCGCCGAAGTCGACAAGGAACACCAGTTCGAGGTGCTGTCCACCAACGGCGATACCTTCCTCGGTGGCGAGGACTTCGACAAGCGCATCATCGATTACCTCGCGGACGAATTCAAAAAGGACGCCGGCGTGGACCTGCACAAGGACCCGCTCGCGCTGCAACGCCTGAAAGACTCCGCGGAGAAGGCCAAGATCGAATTGTCTTCCAGCCAGCAGACCGAGGTGAACCTGCCGTACATCACCGCCGACGCCAGCGGTCCGAAGCATCTCAACATCAAGATCACGCGCGCCAAGCTCGAAGCGCTGGTCGAGGACCTGATCCAGAAGACCATCGAGCCGTGCAAGGTCGCGCTCAAGGACGCCGGACTCAAGACCTCCGACATCGACGACGTGATCCTGGTCGGCGGCCAGACGCGCATGCCCAAGGTGCAGCAGTTGGTGAAGGATTTCTTCGGCAAGGAGCCGCGCAAGGACGTAAACCCGGATGAAGCCGTCGCCGTGGGTGCGGCGATCCAGGGCGGCGTGCTGGGCGGCCTTCTCCACCGCCGACGACAGCCAGACGGCGGTGACGGTGCACGTATTGCAGGGCGAGCGCGAGATGGCCACGGGCAACAAGTCGCTCGGCCGTTTCGACCTCGGTGACATTCCGCCGGCGCCGCGCGGCGTGCCGCAGATCGAGGTCACGTTCGACATCGACGCCAACGGCATCCTGCACGTGTCGGCCAAGGACAAGGCTACCAACAAGGAAAACAAGATCACCATCAAGGCCGGATCGGGCCTGAGCGAGGCCGAAATCCAGCAGATGGTGAAGGACGCCGAGGCGCACGCCGAGGAAGACCACAAGGCGCGCGAGCTGGCCGAGACACGCAACCACGCCGACAGCCTGGTGCACAGCGTGCGCAAGTCGGTGAAGGAAATGGGTGAGAAGCTCGACGCGGCGGAGAAGGAAAAGATCGAGGCCGCGATCAAGGAGCTCGAGGAAGCCACGCGCGGCGACGACAAGGACGACATCAAGAAGAAGACCGACGCGCTGCTGGAGGCCTCGCACAAGATGGCCGAACAGATGTACGCGCAGGCCAACGCCTCGGCCGCGCCGGGCGCGGAAGCCGCCGGCGCCGAAAAAGCCGAGGCCAAGGAAAAGGAAAACGTGGTCGACGCCGAATTCGAGGAAGTGAAAGAGAAGAAAAAATAAGCATTCAGCGTTCAGCTGTCAGCGATCAGCTTGAACCTGAAAGACGAAACTACGAGATCGGGCAGGCGCAGGGGAACATTCTGCGCCTGCTTGTTGTTGGGGTTTAGCTGACCGCTGATCGCTGAGAGCTGATCGCTTATGAAAAAAGAAGATTACTACAAGATACTCGGCGTGGAACGCAACGCCTCGGAGGCCGACATCAAGAAGGCCTACCGGCGTTTGGCGATGAAACATCATCCGGACCGCAATCCAGACAAATCCGCCGAGGCCAAGTTCAAGGAAGCCAAGGAAGCCTACGAGGTTCTGTCCGACGCGCAGAGGCGCGCCGCCTACGACCAGTTCGGGCACGCCGGCGTCGATCCCGCGGCCGCCGCCGGTGGGGCGGGCGGGTTCTATTCCGCGCGTGGCGGCGGAAACTTCGCCGATATTTTCGGCGACGTGTTCGGCGATATCTTCGGCGGCGGTGGGCGTGGCCGCGGCGGCGCGCAGGTGTTCCGCGGCGCCGATCTGCGCTACAGCCTCGAACTCTCGCTCGAAGACGCGGTGCGCGGCACCGAAGTGAAAATCCGCGTGCCGGCGATGGAGCAGTGCGAAACCTGCAAGGGCAGCGGCGCCAAGCCCGGCACCTCGTCCACGGTCTGCCGCACCTGCGGCGGCCACGGCCAGGTGCGCATGCAGCAGGGCTTCTTCTCGATCCAGCAGACCTGCCCCAACTGTCACGGCAGCGGCAAGACCATCTCCGATCCCTGTCCGACCTGCCACGGTCAGGGCCGCGTGCAGCACACCAAGACGCTTTCAGTGAAAGTTCCCGCCGGCGTGGACGAAGGCGACCAGATCCGGCTCGCGGGCGAGGGCGAGGCCGGCGAGAACGGCGGCCCGCCGGGCGATCTCTATGTGCAGGTGCGGCTCAAGCCGCATGCGCTGTTCAAGCGCGAACAGGACGACCTCTATTGCGAAATGCCGGTGAGCTTCGCCACCGCGGTACTCGGCGGCGAGCTCGAAGTGCCGACGCTCGATGGCCGCGCCTCGATCAAGATTCCGGCCGGCACCCAGAGCGAAAAGCTGTTCCGCCTGCGCGGCAAGGGCGTGCGCAACGTGCGCAGCGGCCAGACCGGCGACCTCTACTGCCGCATCAGCGTCGAAACCCCGGTGAACCTCACCGCGAAGCAGAAAGAATTGCTACAGGAATTCGAGAAATCGGTGAAAGAAGGCGGCACCCGTCATAGCCCTCGTGAAGCATCCTGGGTTGATAAAATTAAGGGCCTGTTCGGCTAAGTCGTTTGACGGGTGCGCGAGCGACTCGCTACGGTCGCATACCCACTTCGTGGGGCCCCTGCTTCCTGCTCGCGCTCGCCCCGCCACAACCCGCGCGAGCATTCGTTGATCAAGGAGTCAGTGTACTTGAAAAATAAGGCTGGCCCTACGTTTCAATTACTCCGACTCCTTTATCGATGCGGGGAGAAGCCGGCCTGGGCTGAAGACGTTGTTATGCATCATTTGCTTATTTCGTACTTGTGTTTGATTGACCTGACAACAAATTCAGCTTCGAAAACCAACCCATTAATTTCTGGCTTTTCCTTGAAACAAAGGATTGTGTTCGTAGCTCTTGGCTTTGAAATGAAATACGTTTGCCCGCCGTAGGTAGTAGTTGTCGCGCTACCGTAGGCATAGTTTCCATTGCCGTACGCGCTTCCAGTAGTGTATGAGGTTGATGGCGTCGTGTAGGTGCCGACCTTGGAACCTTTTTCAGATTCCACAATGACGAAATAGTGGAAACCATTCTCCAGCGCCACTTCCGCTGAACGAAGAAGACTAAAATCGGATGCTCGTTCACGGTTTGTGTAGCCGTTTCCCCGAAACGTTACTTGAAATATGTTCTCACCGAGTTGTGTTTCAGAGTATCCACCGGAAAAGCTTTGCCGCTGATAAGATGTTGCACAGCCCGAGAACAAGACGACTGCCAACGCAAGAATAGACAGTATCTTCATGAGTCATCCCCCTGATGCATGACGTAGTGTTGGGTACACTAGTCCACCGACTTTTTTAAAGCGCGTCTTTTTGACAAGACATCAGTAAGAAAGTCGACCAATTCAGTTTCACGTAGATGTAGAAGAGTGCGAAGTGCGATTTTTTTACGAGTTTCTAGATCCGCACCTTTTGCCAAATCTGGCAAAAATCCGTTTAGTTCTGTTTTAGTTAAATAAATGATCTGGTAGTCCCCGTTGTATCGGGTGGCGCCGATAACTCCCGCCACATCATATCTTTTACACCAGGTGGTGTCGGTATTATGCAATTTCATTACTACCTTTTTAGGAAGATGGCCACGGTTACGTTCGGGACTTTTCTCCAACCATTGATTAGTAATAAAACCCACTGGAATCTCCTTGCATGGCTAACTTATTCAGTTTCAGTTTTGCCGTATAGTCTGAACTCTGCACTACACACCCTACGCTTGCGTATGGGGTTTTCCAACCCCGTAGCCGCCGCCGAGCATCGCAGACGGAATCGGAGTTTTCGCGAGACTTTTGATCGAGCCCGAGGGAGAGGCGTAGTATTCTTGGAAGTCCGTTGGACTTCCATGCCGCCGAGCGGGTGCGCCGCGGATCGGCGCACCCCGGGTGCATGCGCCCGGCGAGTTAGGCGAGCGCCGGGGCGGGCGAGAAGCGGAGGAGGAAGTCGGCGGCTCCGGGCGGCCTTTTCTTTCGTGGCTTTCTTTTGGCCGAACAAAAGAAAGCCACCCAGGGTGCAGGGACGGAGCCACCCGCAATTAGCGTTTCAAATCGTGCGCGCAGCGCACGCTACATTAAATTCTGGACCCCGGCTTTCGCCGGGGTGACGCCAACCCAATCACGCGTTACGATGCACGTATAACAACTAACGGACTCACCATATAATGATCAATATCGCCGTCACCGGCG
>JACQER010000164.1 GCA_016200465.1 Gammaproteobacteria bacterium
ATTCCGCGCGCAACCGCTCAGCCTCGATCCGCATTCCGTACGTGCCGAACCCCAAGGGACGGCGCATCGAAGTGCGCTTCCCGGATGCGGGCTCGAACCCGTATCTCGCCTTCGCCGCCATGATGATGGCGGGTCTGGACGGCATCCAGAACAAGATTCATCCGGGTGAGGCCATGGACAAGGACCTGTACGACCTGGAGCCGGAAGAGGCGAAGAAGATTCCGACCGTGTGCCATGCGCTCGACCAGGCGCTCGAGGCGCTCGACAAGGATCGCGCCTTCCTCAAGGCCGGCGGCGTGTTCACCGACGACGTGATCAACGCCTACATCGATCTCAAGATGGCCGACGTCACGCGCATGCGCATGACCACGCATCCGATCGAGTTCGACATGTATTACAGCGTCTAACCGGGGCACGACACACTCGCGGTATGCCGAACGCCCCCGTTTCAGGGGGCGTTCGTTTTTGGAGATCATGCATATCGCTTCATGCACCATTTTGGTGCATGATAGGACTTGGCACAGGGAAACAGGTAAATTTCCAAGGAAATCAGATCGGCGTGAAACAAGCATTTTCAGGTCTGAGAACCCACGACAGGTGGCCCATGCTCACAGGATCCGCTCCCGGCATACTCGAAAACCTGGCGACCACGGTGCTGACCTTCGACACCGAGTTGCGGCTGACCAGCATCAACCCGGCGGGCGAGATGCTGTTCGAGGTGAGCGCCAAGAAAATTCTCGGCCAGAAACTCGCGGAACTCCTGCCGCAATCGCGGCGCATGGTCAAAGCCCTGCGCGAGGCCCTGGACAGCCGGCATCCATTCACGGTGCGCGGGGTGAGGCTGCGGCTGCCGGCGGACAAAACCATCACCGTCGATTGCATCGTTTCCCCGCTCGTCGATGGCGGCCAGGGAACCGCGTTGCTGGTGGAACTCACCCAGGTGGATCGCCTGATGCGTCTGGCGCGCGATGAAAACATGATCGACCGCCAGGCGGCGAACCGCGCGGTGATGCGCGGCCTGGCGCACGAGATCAAGAACCCGCTCGGCGGCCTGCGCGGCGCGGCGCAACTGCTGGAGCGCGAACTCCCGGACAAGTCGCTCAGGGAATACACGCGCATCATCATCCACGAGGCCGACCGCCTGCGTAACCTCGTGGACCGCATGATGGGTCCGCATCAGCCGCTGAAAAAGAAACCGGTCAACATCCACGAGATCCTGGAACACGTGCGCAAGCTGATGCTCGTCGAGGTGCCGGTCGGCCTCACGCTCGATCGCGACTACGATCCCAGTCTTCCGGATCTCGAGGGCGAGCCGGAGCAGTTGATCCAGGCCGTGCTCAACATCGTGCGCAACTCGGCCGAGGCGATCCAGCACAAGGGCGTGATCCGCCTGCGCACCAGTATCGAGCGCAGTTTCACCATCGGCCAGAAGCGCCATCGCCTGGTGCTGCGTGTCGACATCGAGGACAACGGCCCCGGCGTTCCCGAGGAAATCCGCGAGTATATTTTCTATCCGATGGTAACGGCCAAGCCCGGTGGCACCGGCCTCGGGCTGTCCATCGCCCAGGACATCATCGCCAAGCACGGCGGCCTGATCGAGTGCGACAGCCGTCCCGGGCTGACGGTATTCAGCATTTACCTGCCGCTGGAGAACGGTCATGGCTAGGCAGGATATCGTCTGGGTCATCGATGACGACCGCTCGATCCGCTGGGTGCTGGAAAAGGCCCTGACCCAGGCGGACATGGCCGTGAAGACTTTCGACTCCGCGAATGAAATCGCCGACCTGCTCGAACGGAGCCGACCGGACGTGGTCATCTCCGACATCCGCATGCCCGGCGTCAGCGGGCTCGAGCTGCTCAAGACGATTCACGCCAAGGCACCGGAAATTCCCGTGATCATCATCACCGCGCACACCGATCTGGAAAGCGCGGTCGCTTCCTACCGCGGCGGCGCCTTCGAATATCTGCCCAAGCCGTTCGACGTGGACGAGGCGGTGCGCCTGGTGCGGCGCGCCGCGGAGCACCGGCGCCGTCAGAAAACCGAACCGCAGGCCACCGGCGATCGCACGCCGGAAATCATCGGCTCGGCGGCCTCGATGCAGGAGGTGTTCCGCGCCATCGGCCGGCTCTCCGGCTCGCACCTCAGCGTGCTCATCAACGGCGAATCCGGCACCGGCAAGGAACTGGTGGCGCGCGCGCTGCACAACCACAGCCCGCGCGCCGACAAATCCTTCATCGCCATCAACATCGCCGCGATCCCGAGCGAACTGCTCGAGTCCGAACTCTTCGGTCATGAAAAAGGCGCCTTCACCGGCGCCACGCAGCAACGTCAGGGACGGTTCGAGCAGGCCAACGGCGGTACGCTGTTCCTGGACGAGATCGGCGACATGCCGCCGGCGCTGCAAACGCGGCTGCTGCGCGTGCTGCAGGACGGCAAGTTCTACCGCGTCGGTGGGCATGAACAGGTGGAAACCAACGTGCGCATCATCGCCGCGACCAATCAGAACCTGGAGAACCGGGTGAAGGAAGGCAAGTTCCGCGAGGACCTGTTCCACCGCCTGAACGTCATCCGCATTCACCTGCCCCCGCTGCGCGACCGGCGCGAGGACATTCCGACGCTGGCTGGTTATTTCCTCAAGAAATCGGCGGTGGAGCTGGGGGTGGAAGCGAAACAGCTGACGCCGCAGGCGGAAGCCTACATGAGTGGCCTGTCATGGCCGGGTAACGTGCGCCAGCTGGAGAACACCTGCCGCTGGCTGACCGTCATGGCCCCGGGTCAGACGATCCGCGTCGAGGACATGCCGCCGGAGCTGCTGGCCGCCGACGCCGGCGATAGCCGCGGCGCGGACTGGGAGGCGCGGCTCCGGAACATCGTCGAACAGCGGCTGGCGCGCGGCGACGGCGAAATCTTCAGGGACATCAACGACAGCTTCGAGCGCATCCTGATCGAGGCCGCGCTCAAGCACACCGGCGGACGCAAGCTGGATGCGGCGAAAAAACTCGGCTGGGGACGCAACACCCTGACGCGCAAACTCAAGGACCTCGGCCTGTAGTTGCGGCGATCCAGTACGCGGTGGCTCTGCTCAATAGAACCACCAACCCGCCAGACCCGCGGCGGTAACGACCCACGCGGCTTCTATGCGCAAACGCGTCAGCGCATATAGCGCCACGGCAAAAATCACGACTGAAATCCAAACCAGCGCGGCGGTCCGTCCGACGACAACGGCGGCGGCGAAGATCATGCCGACGACCGCGGGGCGCACCCCGCGCAGCGCCGCCTGGATGGCCGTCGAGCGTTTGATGCGATCGAGCACGCTGGTGCAACCGATCATGAGCAGTCCCGATGGCAGGTAGATGCCCAGGGTCGCGACCGCCGCTCCCGCGAGCCCCGCGACCTTGAGGCCGATGAACGCCGCGCTCACGAGGATCGGTCCGGGCGTGATCTGGCCCATGGCGACGGCATCGATGAATTCCTGTTGCGTCACCCAGCCGTGTCCCTGCACCACGGTTTCCTGGATCAGCGGGATGAACACATACGCACCGCCGAAGAGCATGAGGCTCATGCCGGCAAAGGTCAGGAACAGCTTGAGCAGCAGGCCGGATTCGAAACTGAGCAAGGGCACGACCGTGGATACCGGCGCCGTGACGAACAAGATCAATCCCGCATGCGCCGGCAAGCCTGCGGATTTGGGTTTCGGCGGAGAGTTCGCGGCGGCGGAAATCCGGCCGCGGAACAGCAGCCAGCCGGCAAGGCCGGCGCCGAGAATGATTGCCAGCGTGCTGAGAAAGCCGCCAATGCCGAGCAACATCGCGGCCGCGGCTACGGCAATCACGCCCTCGCTCACGCCGACGACGGCCTTGCGACTCATGTTCCAGGCCGCGATGACGATAATCGCCGTGACCGCGGGCAGGAAGCCCATGAACAGCTTGCTCACCGCCGGCACCTGACCCCAGCGGAAGTAGGCGATCGAGAGAATCAGTATGAAAACGAAGGACGGCAACACCACGGCGCAAGCGCTGACGAGCGCGCCGAGCCCGCCACGCAGCTTGTAACCCACGTACGCCACCAGGTTCACCGCCACCGGCCCGGGCAGGATCGAGGCAAGCGAAATGCCGTCCAGCATGTCCTGCGACGCCATGAGTTTGCGACGTTCCACCACCACGTTCTGTACCATCGAGATCAGGGCCATGAAGCCGCCGAAGCTGGTGCAGGCGATTTTGAAAAAAATCCAGAACAGGGACCGCAGTGGGACGGGATGGGACATCGCCGCAAGTCCTCTTTTGGCAGTCGTCGAGCTTACAACACCTCAGGAAATATGTCCGCCCGACGGCAACTGCTGCGCACTGGCGGTCTCGCACAGCAGGCGTTCGCTGGCGATACAAATACGGTGGTTGGCAAAACTCAGCACGCCCGAGCGCTTGAGCGCATTCAAGGCGCTGGTGACGCTCTGGCGCGTGGTGCCGATCATGTTGGCCATCTCCTGATGCGTCAGACGGATATCCAGGCAGACGTCTCCATTCCGCGTCTTGTGTCCGTGGCTGGCGGCCAGCCGCAGGATGAGCTGCGCCACGCGTTCATTGACGTCGTTCGCCACTAGGCTCTGGATGATGTTGCCGAGATTGCGCAAGCGGCAGGCGAGCACGTCATTCACCAGCAACGCGGCTTGCGGGCGTGTTTCCAGAAATTGCTTGAAATCGTCCTGCCGGATGCTCAGCACCCGGGAAAATTCGCACGCCTGCGCGTACACCTGTCGTCCGCCGCCGTGACAGACCTCCGCGAGACCGAAAATTTCTCCCGGAAAACAGAACCACAACAGCACTTCTTTTCCGGTCAGACTCAGGTGATAGATTTTGACCCGGCCGTCCTCGAGAAAATAAACGTGATTGCCCGGACTGCCGGCCTGAAAGATCAGTTCGTCCCGGGCGAATTCCCGGCGGCTGGCCAGCGCGACCAGGCTGTCGCGCTCGGCGGCCGCGAGCCGGGCGATGAAATCCGAGGAACGAACGGGAGTGGAAGAATGCATGGCCCTCTCGGCCCTTTGAATAAATGATCCTGCTTTGCCCGGAAATGCGCCGGCTCGAGGCCGCCCGATGAAATGTCGGCCAGGCGACAGAATCCGGTGCTGTCCGTGCCTATTGTGATCATGTTTTTTTAGGTCCGTCAAAGTGACGTTTATGGATTATTCCGGTCCGGCGACGCCGATACATAAACCTATAAGGAGGAGACCATGCGTTTGAGCCTCAGCCGTATCATCCGGTTTTTCCCGTTGTTGCTGGCCCTCGGGTTCGCCCCGCCGCTCGCGGCCGGCGAGATCACGGCCAACATGCAGGCCCGAATTGACACCTACAAAAAGCAGGCCGCGGCCTGGGCCGCCGATCCGCGGATCGTCCAGACGGTGAAGGAAACCAACGCCCAGGGACCGATTCCCGGCATGGGCAACGCCAAATGGCGCGATCTGAAAGAGTCCGATCCCGTGGTGCAGGGTTTCGTCACCAACGCCGCCGGCCGGCTGCTCACGCAATGGATGAACGCCGATCCCCAGGGTATCAACAAGATCGTGCTTTCCGGTGCCAAGAGCCAGCGCGCCGCTTTCACCTCGATGCCGGCGATTTATCTCGGCAAGGGCAAGCCGAATTTCGACGAGGCCATCGACGGCAAGCTGTGGCAACAGGGAGAATCCAAACCTGACCCGAGCACCAACATCGACACCGTGCAGATCGCCGCGCCGGTCAAGGACGGCGGCCATGCCATCGGCGTGTTGCTGGTGAGCCTCACCGCCGATAACCTGAAAAAATAACACGCGCGAGTTACCCGGAGCCACCCGCATGAAAGAAAAACCCGTCCATAACGGCGACGTCGTCGTCTCGGCCACCGCCAATGGCTTCCTCGGCAACATGCTTGCGAACATCCGCCTGGCCGGCGGATCGCCGGGCAAAACGCTCGGTGGCTTCATCGCGGCATGGACCATGTTCTTCCTGATCCTGCACGTGCTCCCGATCCCCGAGGTCAGCGGGCTCGACGGCAAGGTCAGCGTGCTCGCGCCCGCGGGCAAGGCCGCGCTCGCGGTGGTCGTGTGGGCCTGTCTCATCTGGATCACCGAGGCCATGCCGGTCGGTGTCACCGGCATCCTGATCCCGATGCTGCTGGTGCTCACCGGCGCGGTCGGCAAGTTCCCGCAGGCGGCGAGCGGCTTCACCACGCCGGTGGCGGCGCTGTGCCTGGCGGCGTTCATCTTCGCCGCCATCATGCAGGCGGCGGGCATCGATCGGCGCATCGCGATAGGCCTGTTGCGCAAGATGAAGGTCAAGGAGGTCGGCGGCGTCATCTGGAGTTTCTTCGGCGCCAACCTGATCCTGTCGCTCATCATCCCGGCGGCGAACGCGCGCGCCGCAACGCTGCTGCCGGTGATCAACGGCGTCACGCGCCTGTTCGGCGACACGCCCGAAGAACGCGCCGGCAAAAAGGCCATCGTGATCCAGTCGCTGGTGTACGGCTCGATGATCAGCGGCATGGCCATCATGACAGCGCACCTGCCGAACCTGGTGCTGGTGGGCCTGTTCGAGACCGAACTCGCCTACAACCTCTCCTACGTCAACTGGTTCCTGCTGCAGTGGCCCTACCTCGGCATGTTCGTCATCACCCAGTGGTGGGTGCGCAGCTACTTCAAGACCCACGGCGTCGGCATCCCCGGCGGCCTCGAGAAGGTCGAGGCGCTGCACAAGGAATTGCCGAAGACGACCCAGGCGGAGTGGCTGATCATCGCGGTGTTCGCGTTCGTGGGCCTGATGTGGATCACCGAGGAATGGCACAAGATCAAGTCGCACAACGCCGCGCTCATCGGCATGGCGATCATGTTCATCCCCGGCCTGTTCGCCTTCAAATGGAAGGCGCTGCAGGATCGCACCATCTGGGGCACTTGGCTGCTGCTGGCCGGCGCGCTCTCGATGTCCGCCGCCATGGGCTCCTCGGGGCTCGCCCAGTATCTCTCGGACGTGATCCATCCGATCGCCTATGGCCATCCGTGGTGGATGATCCTGCTGATCCTCATGGTCGGTACGCACATCATCCGTCTCGGCATGCTGTCGAACATCGCCGCCATCACCATGCTGGCGCCGATCCTGATCGCGCTGGCGCCCAAACTCGGGCTGCATCCGGTGGCGTTCACCATGCTGGTGTCGGACACCGACACCTTCGCCTACATCCTGCCGACGCAGATCACGGCCGCGGTGATTGCCTATTCGAGCGGCACCTTCTCGATGAGCGACTACGCCAAGGTCGGTTGGGTCTCGGTGCTGATCGCGATCGCCTACGGCATTCTCGTGATGGCGCCGTGGTACGCGTTCATGGGCATGCCGGTGTGGGACCCGAACGCGCCGTGGCCGTTCAAGTAACCCTGAATTCACCTCGCCATCGTTTTGGAGCAAGCCACAGATGAAAAAGATGTCGGATGCGGAACTGAAGGCAAAACTCGGCGATTACATCGCCCCGCCGGGCCTGTACCAGCAAACCAAGGATCTGCCGTTTCTCGGCAAGGTGTCCTGCAACGTGGAGAAGATCGTCGCCGGCTCGTGGCAGGAGATCGTGATTGACTACGAACTCGGCGCCTCGGGCATGGCCGACGGCTCATGGTTCAAGGCCACGTTCCGCTTCTACTCCGACTGGGCGCTGTTTCAGAACACCGATCCCCGGGGCGCGAATTACATCAGCGCCGAGTATCACGCGAGTCCGACGCTGCCCGGCCAAAGCCCGGCGACGGTGCAGAAACTCAGCGTGCGCTTCGATCAGAAAGGTCACGAGCGGCCGTTCCAGAAGGCGGTGATCGTCGACACCTTCGACGGTTACCTGAAAGCCGGCGACCACATCGTCATCCGCCTCGGCGACCGCCGCTTCGGCGGTGCAGGCACGCGCGTGCAGACCTTCGTCGAGCAGAACTTCAAGATCCGCTGCTACGTCGATCCGCTCGGCACCTCGCGCTTTGCCGCCGTCGATCCCGACCTCGTGATCCAGATCGTGCCCGGGGTACCGGCGCAGCTTCAGTGGGCCGGTTCGCGCATCGTGCGGACGGGCGAAAAATTCCCGCTGCGCGTGCGCGCCGAGGACGAATGGGGAAACAGCTGCTGGGACCAGGGCGAAAAAATAGAAATCGTCGCGACGCTCAACGGCAAACCGGTGTACGAGAAGAAAGCCACGCTGGCGGCCAAGGGCTGGGCGGTGCTGCTGCTCGAAGACTTGCCGACCGGCTCGCCGGGCGAGCTGGCCGTGACCGCGCGCCTGCCGGCGCACCCGTGGGTGAAACCGCAAACCTTCCATGTCACTCTTGAGAAGAATCTCGACATGCCGCGCATCTTCTACACCGACTTGCACGTGCATTCGGAGGATACCATCGGCACCAATTCGACAACCTATAACCTGACCTACGGGCGCGACGTTACCGGCCTCGACGTGCTCGCGTTCGCGCACAACGACTTCAACATCACCACCGAAAAGTGGAAAAAGACCGTCGAGCTGATCCGCGAGATTACAAAAGATGGCAGCTTCGTCGCCTACCCCGGCACCGAGTGGTGCGGATCGAGCTGCGCCGGCGGCGATCACAACGTCGTGTTCCTGCACGACGGCGAACCGGAGTTCCCGTTCCTCAAGACCGGCGAGCACGTACGCTCGGTGGACTGGAACGAGGACACCAAGGGCAGCCGGGTCGAGCCCGGCGCCTGGCCGCTGGAAGAATTGTGGGCGGCCTATGCCAAAGACCCGGAAGGCCATCTGCTGATCCCGCACGTCGGCGGGCGGCGCTGCATTCTGGACTGGCATTACCCGAAGCTGGAAAAACTGATCGAGATCGGCTCGAGCTGGGGGCACTTCGGCTGGCTGTATCAGGAAGCCATGGAGCGCGGTTACAAGATCGGCGCCTCGATGGCCGGCGACGAACACCGCGGCCGCTGCGGCGGCGGTGTGCCGGGCACCGCGGTGTTCGGCACCAAGGGCGGCATGTCGGGCGTAATCGCGCCCGCACTGACGCGCAAAGCCATCGCCGAAGCGCTGCGCGCGCGCCATACCTTCGCCTGCACCGGCGAGCGCACTTTCGGCCTGTTGCGCTGCGGCAAGCACATCATGGGCGACGAGCTCACACACAAGGGCAAAGCAACGCTCGAGTACCGCTTCCTCGGCGACGCCGGCTGGGACGAGATCGTGGCCTGCGACCACGCGGGACCGTTCTGGCGCCGAAACCTGCAGGAAGAACTCGGCTACTCGCCGCGCAAGGTTCGCTTCCGCTGGGGCGGCGCGCGCGTCAAGGACCGTTACCGCTGGGCGGCGTGGAAGGGCAAGATCACCATCACCAACGCCGTGATCAACGACTTCAGCGGCCGCGGTTTCGAACACGTCGAGGAAACCTGCTGGCGCGAGTCGGCCACGAGCGTCGGCTTCAAAAGCGATACCTACGGCGACGTGGATGCGATCGAGTTGGACGTCTCGCACCTCGCGACTGCGAAGATCCGCGTCGAGGGGACGATCGACGGTTACGTGAAGGTCGGCGATCCGCTCAAGGGCAATCCGTTCGTGCACTGCCCGAGCTTCGAGTGGGAAATCACCGGTGCCGAGTTGCTGGCGCAGGGACGACTGAAAAAAGATCTGCCCGGCATCGACATGTTTCTCGGCCTCGAACGCATGAGCGACAGCCCCGCGCCGCGTGACGTCAGCGGCAAGCTCGAGCTCGAACCGAAGAACGGCCCGCACGGCCACCGGCCGGTATACCTGCTGGCGCGCCAGGTGGATGACGCCAAGGTCTGGACCTCGGCAGTGTTTATCACCTTCAGGAAGTAACCGCGAAACACCCTGACGCGCAAGCCCAAGGACTTCGGGCTCTGAGTGTGGCCGTGGACCTGGCCCCGTTCAGGTGATCGCGCGCGCACTCGGCGGCGCCATCTGCCCGCGAAGACGGATCTCGTGCACCAGCGTGGTCTGGCGGTCGAGACGCATGAGACTTTCCATGTCGGCGCGTCGCAGCGCCTCTTCCTTGAGGCGGCGGTTCTCGGCCTCGAACCGCCCGACATCCTCGTCGCTGATGATCCTCTTGGCGCCGCGCGGAATGCGCGCCAGATCGTAGCCGAGCGTAGTCAGCACATTGCCGGCGACCGATTCGAACAGGCGGATATCCTCTTCCGAAGCTTCACGCAGGAACTTGCGGGTGTTGCCGGCCATGATCGGTTGCGTCACGTTGCCCCACATCTCGTTCGATTCCGCGGCACGCCGGGCTTCGTCCGATTTGTGGAACTCGAGCATCGACGGATTGAAACGCACGCCCAGGAACTTGCACAGCAGACGCATCGACAGTTCCGGCTGGCTCGTGAGCGACTCGTAGCTGACGCTGAAGAACCGGCTCGGCCCGATGCGCTCGCGCATGCCGATCGCCAGCTGCTGGGTCGCGGCCCATTCCCGGGCCAGATGGTAGAAATGTTTTTCCCCGGTCACCGCCTTGCGCGACGAAACCGCGACGTCGCGTCCGTCGCGATAAAGATAGATGTAGCGCGGGCTGCGGAAATGCGCCTCGATCTGCGGCAGGTAAGCGATGTTGGCCAGGCTCTGGCAGCACCAGCTGCGCGCTTCCCAGGCCGCGGCCATCGCGTCGTACACCGCCTCGTACACGCCGAGCAGCGTGTGCCGGCGACAGCGCCGCTCGATCCCGGCGCGGTCGAGCGTCACGCCCTCCCACGGCACCGGATTCAGTTCGACCAGCCGGCACACGTCATCGACGAGTCGCGCGAAGTTTTCCCGTTTGTCGAGATCGCCGTAGTTCGGAACCAGCGGCATCATGCGTTGCAGGATGTGCGGCGGGTGCGGCGCGGCGATCCGCGGCAGTTCGTTCAACATGAGCCGCAGCAGGTTCGAGCCCGAGCGCGGCGTTCCGATCATGAAGATGTTCATGCAACCCCCTTGAATCCCTGGTTCCCTGAGCGGTAAGGGCTTAAGTAAAGCCGCGTTTCCTCCCGACGCCTTACCGCTCGCGCAAACAGACCGGCCGCTTGTCGGGCAGGGGTTATCTGCCAAAAATGGTCATCTGGATTTGGCGCAAACCCCGGCTAGGCTTTTGTTCTTACAGAGACAGAGAACACGGCGGCTCGCGCGGCCCGGGAGGTCCTTCCGGCATCGTGATTCTCCAACAACAAACAATCGGAAAATGGGTGCAACAAGGAGAGTTGTGATGAAGCTCAAGTCCACGCTGGCGGTTTTCCTGGGGCTGATCGTTGTTTCCGTTGCGCGCGTGCCGGCGGCGGATACTTCCGGAACGCAGAACCTCGCGCCGATGCAGATTTCCGCCGCGGCGATAAAGAAAGTTTCGTTCGCCCCGTCCACACCCGCGTTCGCGAAAAGCAATCTGCCGGCGAGCATCGCCGAGGACCGGCAAACGCTGGTGTTCACCGCGCCGCCGCTCGAAACCGAGGCGGAAGCCGTGCGCACCTATCAGCCGATCGCCCAATACCTGTCGCGCATCATCGGCAAGACCATTGTCTTCCAGTATCCGAAGGACTGGCTTACCTACCAGAAGGAGATGCAGCGCGGAAACTACGACCTCGTGTTCGACGGACCGCACTTCAACAGCTGGCGTCATGCCAACCTGCAGCACAGCACGCTGGTGAAGCTCGCCGACGATTACACGTTCGCGGTGGTGGTGCGCAAGAACGACCGGATCACCGAACTCAAGCAGCTCGCCGGACAGAAGATCTGCGGCATGACCCCGCCGGACATCGGCACGCTGGCAGTGCTCGGCCAGTTCGACAACCCCGCGCGCCAGCCGCTGATCATCAACACCCCCGGCGCGACCAAGGTGTACGAGAGCGTGGCGGTCGAGAAGCAATGCGCCGCCGGCATCCTGCCTGTGGCCAGCCTGCGGAAAATTCCCGACAGCGAGAATCTCGTGCGCGTGATCCACAAGACGCGCTCCATGCCCAACCAGGCGTTCTCCGCCGGCCCGCGCATCTCGCGCGAGGACCAGGCGCTCATCGCAGCGGCGCTGGTATCGCCGGGGGCTTCGCGGGTCGTGCGCCGGCTGGTGGCGGAGTACGGCGACGACAGGGGTCTGGCGTATGCCAGCACGGAGGAATACGCCGGGCTGGATGCCTACCTGAAAGACACCTGGGGTTACAGCCACTAGCTAGAGCGGTCTCCGTTTCACCACCAGCCTTACCACCGCGGCCTGGCCGCGGTGGTAAGGTCCCTCGTGCAGTTCCGTCACGGTTTGCTGCAACAGTAGAATTTCCGTGACTGGCGTCGTTCCCGGGCTTTTCCCCTGCGCAACCTCGGCGCAGGCCGGTATGTCAAAATCGCTGCACACCATCTCCACGCTGTAGAGCATCTCCCGCACCGGCGGACCGCCGGTTTTGTATTCGAGCTGTTCCGGCGTGAACGCCTCCATGATCAGCACGCCGCCGGGTTTGAGCGCCCGCAGCATGTTCGCGTGCATGCGCGCGCGGTGCTCGGGCGGAAAGTGGATGAAGATCGCGACCACGATGTCGAATGCGTTCTCCGGCCACTGCCAGCGCGTGAGTTCGGCCAGCTCGGTGTGGATCGACACGCCGCGGCTCTGCGCCAGCTCGCGTGCCTTGCGCAATCCGACCTCGGAACCGTCCACCGACAGCACGTCGAGACCCTGCTGCGCCAGCCACACGCCGTTGCGCCCCTCGCCGTCCGCCACCGCGAGCGCCTTCATCCCCGGCTGAAAGTGCCGCGTCTGCGTGGTCAGAAACGCGTTCGGCTCGGTGCCGTAGGCGTAGCCGGGTTCGGAGAAACGGGAATTCCAGAAGTCGTTGGTCATGCCGGATATTTCAGGACGCCGGGCTGTTGCCCTGCATGCGCTGCGCCAGCGCCTTGACCTGCAGCGGGTCGCTCACGCCGCGAAAGCTGACTTCAATGCCGCTGCCGCCGGCGCTGGAGAACTCGACGTCGCCCACGCCCAGGAGACGTTGCCACAGCGACTGGTTCACGTTGATATTGCGCAGATCCTGCACACGGATGGACTTCACCTTGCGCGCGATCAGTCCTTCGCGACTTTCGATGGTCTCGCCATTGATCGTGTAGGCCCACGAATAGCGGCGGTAAATCACCACGGCGACCAGATACACAAACACCGCCACGACCACGACCAGAACCACCCGCAGGTTCTCGGATGAGAAATATTGATGACCTTTCAGATAGGCCAGAACGAAAACGAAGGGCAACAATACTGCGATACCAATCTGCCACCACTGATTCAGCCACGCCGGACGCGCGAGATAGTTCATGGTTTCCTTCTCCGGGGATTGCCCCTGGGGTTGCACATTTTCACGGGAAGCGAGGTATTTGTAGTCTTTCATGCTGCTATTGTGCCACCCTCGGGCACGAGAACCCGATACAAATAATCAATGTAAAGCTCGCTTCGCGAGCTTCGGCAAATCCCCTTCCAATCCACTCGCCCTTCGCATGATGAAGTTCTTCATCGGCGTCGCGGCGTCGGTCAGGCTCATGCCCCAGTTCCGCAGCTGGCTCACGACCGGCAAATCGTTGCTGAAAAGATATCGGAACCCGCCGGTAATCGAAACCATGGCGATATTGTCACCCTTGCGCCAGCGCTCGTAGCGCCTCAGTACGGCGCGTGCTCCGACGTCTTTCTGATTCGCCACCGCTTCGAGCAAGACTTCGGCGAGCGTGGCGGCATCGAGGAAACCGAGATTCACGCCCTGCCCGGCGAGCGGATGCACCGTGTGCGCGGCGTCGCCGACCAAGGCCAGGTGCGGCGCGGTGTAGGCTTTGGCGTGCGACAGCGCCAGCGGAAACCCGGTGCGCGGACCGAGGGTTTGGATTTTTCCCAGCGAATCGCCGAAAGCTTTCTGCAATTCCGATATAAAACCCGCGTCATCCAGCGCCAGCAATTGTTCGGCGCGCGCCGTGTCCGCCGACCAGACGATGGAACAGGTATGCGGCTCGTCGAGCGGCAGAAACGCCAGCGGCCCGGTAGCGAGAAACCTTTGGCGGGCGATCTGTTCATGCGGCTTCTCGGTGGTCACCGTGGCTACGATGCCTTTCTGATCGAGATTGAGCGACTGAGTGTCGATCCCGGCCGCACGCCGCACCGCCGAATCCGCGCCATCGGCGCCCACCAGCAGCTTCGCATGCAGGCTGCGGCCGTCCTTGAGCGTGACTGCCGCGCCGTTGTCTGCAAGAGTGATATCGGCGACTTCGACCGGGCACAGGTAATGAACGTTGGTGAACTGGTGCAGCCGCTCGATGAGGGCCATCTGGATGACGCTGTTTTCGATGATCCAGGCGAGGCAGGGCTCGCCGATTTCGGCGGCATTGAAATGAATCGCGCCGCTTCCGCCCTCGCTCCACACCTGCATCTCCCGCACCGGCGAAACGCGCCGGCGGGCCATGCCTTCCCATGCGCCCACATTTTCAAAAAATGTTTGCGAGGCAAGCGTAATGGCACTGACACGCTGGTCGTAGTCTTGTCCCAGCACGGCCGGCGGCGCACGATCCAGTACTGCTACCTTGAGCGAGGAATTCCCCAACGCGCATGCCAGCGCCGCGCCCACCATGCCACCGCCAACGATCACGATGTCATAAGAAGATTTCATAAAATCCGAATAGACAGGATTTACAAGATTTCAAAAACAGAAACACGAAGCAGTTTGCTTTAATCCTGTCCATTGCTTTTATCTTACAAAGGCAAACCGCGCGCGAGACGCGGAAGCTTGCCGGCGAGCCCGCTGGTAACGCGCACGAAGCCGCGCTTCACGCCCGGCATCAGGTCCACGGCGAGCAGACCGGCGTTGCGCAACAGCGTAAGCGGAAAAATATTGTTGGAAAAAATCCGGATCAGGCCGTTGGTGAACAGCGAGATCACCTGGTTGTCGCGCCGGCGCCAGTCGGCGTAACGGCGCAGCACCGCGAGATCGCCGATGTCGTTACCGGCGCGCTGTGCGTCGGCGAGGATATCCGCCATCGCGGCGACGTCGCGCAGGCCGAGGTTGAATCCCTGCCCGGCGACCGGATGCACCGTGTGCGCGGCGTTGCCGATGAGCGCGAGGCGCGGACGCACCTGTTCCGGCACGCGCGTGAGCGCCAGCGGATAGGAGGCGCGGCGGCCGAGACGCGTGAAACTGCCGAGCCGGTCGCCGAAACGTTCCTGAAGCCGTTGCAGAAACTCCGCGTCGCTCCAGCCGAGGATGGTCTGCGCTTCTTCCGCGCGCGCGCTCCACACTACGGCGCAGTCGTTCCGTCGCTGCGGCAGCAGCGCCAGCGGGCCGGAATCGGTGAAGCGTTCGTACGCGGTGTTGCCGTGCGGCTGGCTGGCCGTGACCGTGGTCACGATGGCGGTCTGGCGGTATTCGGTGCGTGTCGCCTCGATACCCATGGCCTGGCGCACCGCCGAATGCGCGCCGTCGGCGGCGATGACGAGACGCGCCGTGAGTGTTTTGTCCTTTCCATCGTGGTGGAGTGTGACCGCGGCGTGTTCCGGCGTGACGCGGATATCCCGCATCTCCGCCGGGCACAGCCAGTCGATCTGATGCGAGCCCTCCAGCACCTTGAGCAGTGCCGCGCCGAGCGCGCGGCTGGGCACCACATAGCCGAGCGCCGGCAACCCGGCCTCGGCGGCCGTGAGCCGCGCGGCGCCGAAGTGGCCGCGGTCGGAGATGTGAATGCGCTCGATGGGCGTGGCTTCCGGAGCGATGCCTTCCCAGACGCGCATGGTTTCGAAAATGCGTTTCGAACCGTAGGCCAGCGCCAGGGTGCGGTCGTCGTAGCCGGGTTGGGAGGAGGCGGCGAGCGGCACCGCCTCGATCACGCCGAGGCGCAAGCCGCTCTCGCGCAGCGCGCAGGCGAGACTGGCGCCGACCAGGCCGCCGCCGATGATGAGAATGTCGAAGTCGGTATGCATATGAATTTCGCGCCGCAGAGAACGTGGGGTCTGCGGTAAAAACCAATATCAGTGCTTCATCAGCGCTTCGATCTCGTCGACGCTCTTCGGCGCGTCGCGCGACAGTACCTCGTTGCCGTCGCGCATGACCAGCACGTCGTCCTCGATGCGCACGCCGATGTTGCGGAAACCCGCTGGAATATCCTTGGCATCGGCGATATAGAGACCGGGTTCGACGGTGAGCACCATGCCGGGTTCGAGCAAGCGCCAGGTATCGTCGATCTTGTAATCACCGACGTCGTGCACGTCCATGCCGAGCCAGTGCCCGGTGCGGTGCATGTAGAAACGCTTGTAGTCGCCGTTCTCGATGTGACCGTCGACGCTGCCGTTGAGCAGCCCCAGGTCCTTCAGGCCCTGGGTCAGGATGCGCACCGCGCTCTCGTGCGGATCGTTCCAGTGCTTGCCCGGCTGCACCTGCTCGATCGCTGCCTTCTGCGCCGCCAGCACCAGCTCGTAAACCGCGCGCTGCTCGCCGCTGAAACGGCCGGTGACGGGAAAACTGCGCGTGATGTCGGCGGCATAGCCGTCGATCTCGGCGCCGGCATCGATCAGCAGCATGTCGCCGGATTTCAGTTCGGCGCTGTTCTCGGTGTAGTGCAGGATGCAGCCGTTGGCACCGCCGCCCACGATCGGCGGATAAGCGGGAAACGCGCTGCCGCCTTTCTTGAATTCGTGCAGCAGCTCGGCCTCGATTTCGTACTCCATCATGCCCGGCCGGCAGGTCTGCATCGCGCGCCGGTGTGCGTGCGCGGAAATTTTCGCGGCGCGCTTCATCAGCCGGATCTCCTCCGGCCCCTTGAACAGGCGCATCTCGTGCAGCAGGTGGTCGAGATCCACGAACTCGCCCGGTGCGTGCACGCCGTTGCGCGCCTTGCCGCGCACCTCGTTGACCCAGTTCATCAGGTGCGTGTCGAAATCCGGATACCGGCCCATGCTGTAGAACACCTTTTCGCGGTTTTCGAGCAGGCCGGGAAGAATTTCGTCGATGTCGTCGATGGGGAAGGCGTCGTCCGCGCCGTACAGCTCGCGCGCGCCCTCGATCCCGGCGCGCCGGCCTTCCCAGGTTTCCTTCTCCGGGTTGCGGTCGCGGCAGAACAGGATGTACTCGCCGTGGCTGCGTCCCGGCACCAGCACCGCCACCGCCTCGGGCTCGGGAAAGTGCGTGAGGTAATAAAAATCGCTGTCGGCGCGGAACGGATAATGCACGTCGCGGTTGCGCACGCGCACCGGCGCGGTCGGCAGGATCGCCACGCCGCCGCCCATGTGGCTCATCAGCGTTTCACGACGCTTTTGAAAAACCTTCGTGTCCATATGGGGCATTATGCCAAAATCGGGGCCGGCTGGTGCGAATCCGGCGGCTTGTTATAATCCCCGCGCCATGAGACGGCTATCCGACAGCCGGTATCCTTCGCAAGACCAGCCATGACCGCGGCCATAACCCTGTCAGGTGCGGTTAAATTATGCTGTCGTTCCTCTATTCCACGCTTCTGGAGACCCCGATAATGCAAAAACTTCGTCGCCTCGCCAAACCCGTCAGCCACCTGGTCGCCTTCGGCTTGCTGGCGCTCTCCCTGCATCTGCCCGCAGCGCACGCCGGCATGGTCGGCACCGAGACGGTGATCAACGCAGCGCAAGTACAACAGGATCGCGAGCGTCTGCACCAAGTCCTCAACCGTGACGAAGTAAAATCCCAACTCATCGCCCGCGGCGTCGACCCCTCGCAGGTGCAGGCGCGCATCGACAGCTTGACCGACCAGGAAGTGCAATCCCTCTCCGGCAAAATAGACAAACTACCGGCCGGCGGCGATGCCCTCGATCTGCTGGTGTTCATCTTCATCGTGCTGCTGATCACCGACATCCTCGGCTTCACCAACGTGTTCCCGTTCGTCAAACATCCGAAGCGCTGATTCGACTAACGCTTTATCGAAATATCTACATTCAGGAGATTCGAGCCATGGAAAAACTTCGTCGCCTCGCCAAACCCGTCGGACATCTGGTCATCTTCGGTTTGCTGATGCTGAGCCTGCCGTTCCCCGCGGCCCACGCCGGCATGGTCGGCACCGAGGCGGTGATCAACGCGGCCCAGGTGCAGCAGGACCGTGAACGGCTGCACAATGTTTTCAACCGTGACGACGTCAAAGCCCAGCTTCTCGCCCGCGGCGTCGATCCCTCGCAGGTGCAGGCGCGCATCGACAGCCTGACGGATCAGGAAGTGCAGTCCCTTTCCGGCAAGCTCGATCAGCTGCCGGCCGGCGGCGACAGTTTTCTCGGGGCGCTGGTGTTCATCTTCATCGTGTTGCTGATCACCGACATCCTCGGCTTCACCAACATCTTCCCGTTCGTCAAACATCAAAAACGTTATTAATTCACGGTTCTGCACGTTAACCGAATGCTTAACGTCCCCACCGCCCGGATTTTCCCGGGCGGTATCATTTTTTTCGTAATACTGTTCATGTCGGGCTGTGCCACGCTGCAAACCGATCGGGTCCGCGCCACCGCCGGCGCGTTCCCGCGACCGGTCGAGCTCGCGACCGTGCCGTTCTATCCGCAGGAGGAATACCAGTGCGGGCCGGCGGCGCTGGCGACGGCGCTCAACTGGAGCGGCGTCCCGGTCACGCCCGAGCAACTGGTCTCACAGGTCTATCTGCCCGAACGCCAGGGCAGCCTGCAACTGGAAATGATCGGCGCCGCGCGCCGCCACGGGCGCGTGCCGTACGTGCTGCGGCCGGAGCTCGAATCGCTGTTCGCCGAGGTGGCTTCCGGCAACCCGGTGCTGGTACTGCAGAATCTGAGTTTCTGGTGGTATCCGAAGTGGCACTATGCCGTGGTCGTGGGCTTCGACCTGCCGGGCGACCGGATCGTGCTGCGCTCGGGGCGGGAGCAGCGGCACGATATCCCCATCGAATTATTCGAACGAACCTGGCGCCGCTCCCGTTACTGGGCCATGGTGGTGCTGCCGCCGGATCAATTGCCGTTCACCGCCGAAGAGATTCCGTACGTGCAGGCGGTCGCGCCGCTGGAACGGATCGCGCGCTGGCCGGAAGCGCAGACGGCTTACGCCGCGGCGCTCAAGCACTGGCCAAAAAGCCTCGGCGCGCGGATGGGGCTGGGCAACAGCCGCTACGCGCTCGGCGACGTGACCGGGTCGGAAGAGGAATTCCGCCGTGCGGCGCAGGAACACCCCGAAGCCGCGGCGGCGTTCAACAATCTGGCGCAGGCGCTGGCGGATCAGAAAAAATGGTCGCAAGCGCAGGCCGCCGCGCGGCACGCCGTGGAGCTGGGTGGGCCGCAGATCGAAACCTATCGTGACACCCTGAAGCAGATCGAAACGCGGTCGGAGCAGAACGCGGCTCAGTGACGCGCCGCGGGCGGCTGCAATTCCTCGAATACGAGCTGCACCCCGACGCGCAGATACTCGACGATCTCGGTCAGCGCCCGCGCCTCTTCCTCGTCGGCCAGCGCGCCGTCGAGTTCGGCCTCGGAGAGGCGGGTGATGTCGCGTACCACCTCGCCGGCGTCGCCGGGAAGCTGCGCCGATTCCGTCACGCCGCCGGCGTGCAAACCGAACAAATAGCCGCGGCACCAGTCGGTCAGGCCCTCGATCTGCTCGGCCAGGCTGTAGTCGTCGCCGGGCAGCAGCGGCGCGAAATCGCACTCCACCCCGCTCAGGTGCGCATAGGTCGAACGGTGCATCGCCGCCAGCAGTTGCGTCAGTGCTTCCGGAACGTCGCTGTTCTTTGTCCCTTTGCGCCCCAGCACCAGTTCCTGCCACGCCACGCCGGCGCCCCGCGGCGCGCTCAGCACGCCGGTGATGATGCCGTGCGCCTCGGACGCGCCGGTGGTGATGCCGGCTTCATGGAGCAGGCGCGCCGCTTCATCGTAGGAGGGAAGATCGGGGGTGGTTTCCACGGTGCGCGAACGCGACCCGGCGGCGGTCCGAATTGGGGGAAGGAAAGTCTACACCCGCACGGTCACGGCCGGAAGCGTTGACCGGTGTCCGCGTCGGTCCTATAGTGGGCATGTGATTATGTCCAGACGAACGAAGTAGGGCGACATTAATGGCCAACGACGATCGCGCGGAAAGCACGGACCTCAAGATTCTGGAAAGCCGCATCGATGAACTCATCGAGACCTGCCGCCGTCTCAAGAGCGAGAACCACGCGCTCAAGTCGGACCAGAACAACCTGAACGAACAGCACGCGCGGCTGATGGAAAAAACCCGCGTCGCCCGCGCGCGCATCGAGACCATGATCGACCGCCTCAAGGCGCTGGAGCGCAGCTGACGTGAAGCGATCTCAAAAATATTTAAACAGCGAGACCGCTGGAATATCATTACAGGAATGAAAATTATCTTGATACTGATGCCAAACATTTTTGAGATCGCTTCGTGAAGGAAACCCGCGACGGAGTAACCGTCACCATCCTCGGCAAGGAATTCATGGTCGCCTGTCCCGAGGATGAACGCGCCGCGCTGGTGGCGGCGGCCAACCACCTCGACAAAAAAATGCGCGAGATCCAGGCGAGCGGCAAGGTCATCGGCACCGAGCGCACCGCAGTCATGGCCGCGCTCAACATCGCACACGAACTTCTCGATCTGCGCCAGCGCGGCGGCATGGCCGTCGATACCGTGCAGAAAATCAAATTCCTCCAGACCAAGATCGACGCCGCGCTGCGTTGGGATGCACAAACCCGCCAATAGGTATATAGTGGGAATGCGCCCCCTGCGGTGCGCGTGATTGCTCCAGTTATCCTCTGAACCTATAAGTGCTTTTAACGGGAGCCGGATTGCAGATGCTGTTGTGCATGCCCGCCTCGCAGCGGGAAGCCTGATGCATCTCTGAGGCACCCACTTGAACCTCACGGTTCAAGGCTACGGAGCAACACGGCATCTGCGGAGGGCGTCTTTCTTTTTTCTTGACGATTTCCGTGCCCACTGACAAATCCGACCTGCGCCGCGCCCTCCGCGCCCAACGCCAATCGCTGCCCGCCGAAGCTCGAAAGCTGGCGGCGCGCGCACTCGCGGCGAACCTGGCCGGCCTGCGGCTGTTCCTCGCCTGCCGGCGCGTCGCCTGTTATCTACCGAACGACGGCGAGATCGATACCGGTCCCGTCATCGAACACATTCGCCGCCTGCACAAAATCCTTTACCTGCCGGTGCTTTCGCGCCTGTCTCACGACCGGCTGTGGTTCGCCGAGGCCAAACCCAAGACGAAGCTGACCCCGAACCGCTTCGGCATTCCCGAGCCGGCGGTGCCGGCGCGCCAGCTGGTACGGGCGCAGGAACTGGATTTGATCCTCATGCCGCTGGTGGGCTTCGACGACCGCGGCAACCGGCTGGGCATGGGCGGGGGTTTCTACGACCGCAGCCTGGAGTTCCTGCGTCACCGCCACCGCTGGCGCAAGCCACAGGTGCTCGGAATCGCGTATGATTTCCAGCGCGTCAACGGACTGGCGCCCGATCCCTGGGACATTCCGTTGCAGGGTGTCATCACCGACAAGGCGGTCTATCTTTAACTAAGGACGTTCTGAATAATATGTTTTCATCGTCGGGGGAGACCCGGATTCCCGTGGGATACACGAAATTTCACGGACCCATCGCGAGTTAATCAGAACGTCCCTAACAGTCATCGATTTATTCGAAAGGTAAGCACCATGAATCTGCTCTTTATCGGCGATGTGGTCGGTCAACCCGGACGGCGCGCGATCGCCGATCAGCTCCCCGGTCTGCGT
Source organism: Gammaproteobacteria bacterium (assembly GCA_016200465.1). Classification (GTDB taxonomy): domain Bacteria; phylum Pseudomonadota; class Gammaproteobacteria; order Acidiferrobacterales; family Sulfurifustaceae; genus Sulfuricaulis. Next base: position 21,681 of record JACQER010000164.1, read on the forward strand.
CAACGTTTCAAGCTCGATCTCGTGGTGGCCAACGCCGAGAACATCGCCGACGGCGCCGGCATCACCCGCAAGACCGCGAATGAACTGTTCGCCGCGGGCGTGGACGTGATGACCAACGGCAACCACGCCTGGGACAAGAAGGAAGCGCTCGAATACATCGTCACCGAGCCGCGCCTGCTGCGTCCGCACAATTATCCCGACGGCACGCCCGGCACCGGCTGGTTCGTGGCGACCGTCGCCTCCGGCCACAAGGTCGGCGTTCTGAATCTCATGGGCAACGTGTTCATGCATCCGCATCTCGCCTGCCCGTTCGCCGCCGCCGAACGCGCCCTCACGGCGAAACCGGACGACGTCAAGATGGTGCTCGTGGACCTGCACGCCGAAGTCACGAGCGAGAAAATGGCCATGGGCTGGTATCTCGACGGGCGCGTGAGCGCGGTCGTCGGCACGCACACGCATGTGCCGACCGCGGACGAGCGCCTCCTGCCGCGCGGCAGCGGCTACATCACCGACGTCGGCATGACCGGCTGCTACGATTCCGTGATCGGCATGGACACGCAGAAATCCCTCAAGCGCTTCGTGCAGAAGCTGCCCGAGCGCTTCGAGGTGGCGGAAGGCCTCGGCACCATTTGCGGCGTGTTGCTCGACCTCGACGAAGCCACCGGCCTGTGTCGCACCATCACGCGCCTGCGCGTCGACGAAAACATCGCCCAGACCAAGATCCGGGTCGCCTAGTCTTCGGGATGCCGGCCGGGATGGACCTCACCCTCGTCATCGGCAACAAGAATTATTCCTCCTGGTCGCTGCGGCCGTGGCTGGTGCTGAAACAGGCAGGCATCCCGTTCCGCGAAATTTTCGTTTCGCTGTACACCGAAACCTCCCGCGCCGAGATCGGGAAGTACTCGCCCTCGGGCAAGGTGCCGGTGCTAATCGACGGCAAAATCACGGTGTGGGAATCGCTCGCGATCGGCGAATACCTGGCCGAGAAATTCCCGCACAAACATCTGTGGCCGGCCGACCCGGCGCCACGCGCCATGGCGCGCTCGGCGGCGACCGAGATGCACGCGGGCTTTTCCGCGCTTCGGCAGCATATGTCCATGAACTGCCGCAAACACCTGCCGGGCAAGGGTCGCACGCCGGAGGTGCTGAAGGACATCGCGCGCATCACCGCGCTGTGGAACGACTGCCGTACGCGCTTCGGCAAGGGCGGCGGTTTCCTGTTCGGGAAATTCAGCGTCGCCGACGCCATGTACGCGCCGGTGGCGCTGCGCTTCGTGACTTACGCGGTCGAGCTCGACCCGGTGTCCGCGGCCTATGTCCAAGCCATCACCGCGCTGCCGGCGATCCAGCAGTGGGTCGCGGATGCGCGCGCCGAAACCGAGGTCATCCCGCAGTTCGAGCCGTACGCATGAACTACTGGCTGATGAAATCCGAGCCGCAGGCATTCAGCATCGCTGACCTCAAATCACGCCCGAAAAAAACCGAGCATTGGGACGGCGTGCGCAACTACCAGGCGCGCAATTTCATGCGCGCCATGAAAAAAGGTGACCTCGCGTTTTTCTATCACTCGAGCTGCGCGGTGCCGGGCGTCTATGGCATCATCGAGATCGCGCGCGCGGCCTACCCCGATCCAACCGCCTGGGACCCGGAAAACCCTCATTACGACCGGAAGAGCACGCCGGAGCGACCGCTGTGGGACATGGTGGACGTGCGCTTCCAGCGCGAATTCAAACGGCCGGTCACGCTCACCGCGATCAAGATGCAGGCGGCGCTGAAAGCCATGCGCCTGGTGCAGCGCGGCAGCCGGTTGTCGGTGATGCCGGTCACCGTCAAGGAATGGAACACGATTTTGAAAATGGAAAAAATGGCAGCATCGAACCCGGAGGAATGAACATGAAAAAATTATTTTCCGTCCTGCTCGCCTTGGCCGTCGCCCTGCCCTTCGCGGCCTTCGCCGCCGCCGCGGACAATCCGCGGGTACGCATGACCACCAATCTCGGCGTGATCGAGATTGAGCTCGACGCCAAGCACGCGCCGGACACGGTGAAGAATTTCATGAATTACGTCGAGACCGGCTTCTACAAGGGCACGATTTTCCACCGCGTGATTCCCGGGTTCATGATCCAGGGCGGCGGCTTCCGTCCGGGCATGGACGAGAAGGTCAAAGGCCCGGCGATCCGCAACGAAGCGGATAATGAATTAAAGAACCTCGCCGGCACCATCGCCATGGCGCGCACGCCCGACCCGCACTCGGCCGCGGCGCAGTTCTTCATCAACACCGTGGACAATCAGACCCTCGATTACCACGACAAGACTACGCAGGGCTGGGGTTATGCCGTGTTTGGCAAAGTGACGAAGGGAATGGATGTGGTAAAGAAGATCGAATCGGTCGCGACCCACAGCGTCGGACCGTTTCAGAACGTACCGGTGAAGGATGTAGTAATCGAGAAGGTGGAGTTGATCAAAAAATAACTGTCACCCCGGCGAAAGCCGGGGTCCAGGAAGTGAATGAACAAAAGCCGCCGAAAGGCGGCTTTTGACTTTGAAAAGCTAATTGCGGGTGGCTCCGCCCCTGCAC
>JACQER010000165.1 GCA_016200465.1 Gammaproteobacteria bacterium
CGCGAAATCCACGAGGTGCTGCTGGCTAAAGGCCGCGGCAGGGACAAGCTTCCGGGCGAATTCCGGAGAAGCCAGAACTGGATTGGCGGCAGCCGTCCAGGCAATGCCGCCTTCGTGCCTCCACCACCCGAGCTGGTTCTTGAGTGCATGGGCGCCCTTGAGCTTTTCCTGCACGACCAGCGGCCGGAGATCCCGCTTCTGATCAAGGCCGGCCTCGTTCAAGTGCAGTTCGAGACCATTCATCCCTTCCTGGATGGGAACGGAAGACTCGGGCGTTTGTTGATCACCTTCCTGTTGTGCGAGGCGAATGCGCTCCGCGAGCCCATCCTGTATCTGAGTCTGTACTTCAGGAAGCACCGCTCTGCCTACTACGACATGCTCGACCGGGTGCGGACCCAAGGCGACTGGGAAACGTGGCTGAATTTTTTTCTCATCGGCGTGAAAGAGACGGCCGATCAGGCCTCCAACGCGGCGCGCCGAATCGTAGCCCTGTTTGAAGAACACCGCCGCCAGGTCGAGGCGCTCCTCCGCCCGGCGGCTTCGGCGTTGCGCGTCTTCGAACACCTGCAGCGGAACCCGATCGTCTCCATTCCAGCGACCGCCCGCAAGAGCGGCATCTCCGCGCCCACGGTGGCGAAATCCTTTGAACACCTGCGCCGCCTTGGATGCGTGCGCGAGATCACCGGGCGGCAGCGGCGCCGGCTGTTCGTCTACGATGCCTACCTCGCATTCTGAATGAAGGGACGGAGGCGAGCCGGTGAAAAACTCGAAGGGCCTTGACACCGGCGCTCCCGTGTGGGAACGTTTATGAAATTCCAGTAGGAGGTCCCTCAAATGAGGACACGCCTTTTGTTTCCGGCCTTGGTGGCCTGCTCGCTGATGGCGCAGGACTATCGCGCGAAAATCCAAGGGATCGTGACCGACGCAACGGATGCAACCATAACCGGGGCGGTGGTGACGATTCGAAACATCAACACCGGAATCGCCAAGACCCGGGACACGGGTCCGAACGGCGCGTATCTGTTCGACAACGTCGAGCCGGGCGTGTACCTGGTCTCGGCGGAGACGCCCGGCTTCGCGCGGCAGCAGCAGGAGAACGTGCTGGTGCAGACGCGCGCGGACGTGACCGTGAACTTCACGCTCCGGCCGGGGGCCGTGATGGAGACCGTCACGGTTACGGCCAGCGTGGTCGCCCTGCAGTTCAATACCTCCACGCGGGAATTGACAGTCGACCGGAAGATGCTGATGGATCTGCCGGTGAAGGCGCGGAATCCGTTCACTCTCGCGCTGCTGGATCCGGCGGTGGTGAGCCGGTATACCGCGGAGAAGAACCCGTTCTTCATGTGGTCCTCGTCGCAGATGGACGTGGGCGGCAGCACCTCCACCAAGAACGATCTGCTGCTGGATGGCGCGCCCACGCAGATCGGGCCCAAGGGATCGTATGCCCCGCCCATGGACGCGGTCCAGGAGTTTTCCATTCAGCAGAACTCGGTGGACTCCGAGTTCGGCCACTCCGCGGGCGGCACCCTGTCGGTGGCGATGAAGTCGGGGACCAACGAGATCCACGGGACGGCCTACTATTTCGGGCGCAACCCGGCGCTGAACGCGGTGGTGAACCCGATTACGCGGACGCCCAACTTCATCCGCAACCACATCTGGGGCGGCACCGTGGGCGGCCCGATCAAGAAGAACAAGCTGTTCACGTTCATGACCTATGAAGGCTGGCGGACCAAGGAACCGCGCGACGCGATCCGGACCATGCCGACGGACCTCGAGCGGACCGGCAACTTTTCGCAGTCGCTCACCCGGACCGGGGGGCTGCGGACCATTTTCGATCCCTCGACCACCGTGTTGAACATCGCCACCAACACCGCCACCCGGCAGCCCTTCGCGGGCAATATCATCCCCGCCAGCCGGATCGATTCGACGGCCAAGCGGATTATGCAGGATTTGTGGAGTCCGAACAACCGGGGCGACGACTTGTCCGGCTCCAACAACTTCAAGGCCTCCTACCCGTGGCCGATGAAAGACGCGAATTTCTCAAACCGCACCGACTGGAACTTCAGCGACAAGCTGAAGGTCTTCGGACGGTATTCCCAGTTCAGGACCACGCTCGACCAGGGCAACTACACGCCCAACAATTCCCGGGCGATGCCCAACGACAACGGCGGGATCATGAACTCGCGGAATATCGCCGGGGACCTGGTCTACGCGATGTCCCCGACCACCATCTTCAATATCCGGGCCAGCTACTCGATGCTGGAGGACGACTACTCGGCGCCGGAGTACGC
>JACQER010000168.1 GCA_016200465.1 Gammaproteobacteria bacterium
GTTGGAGATGGCCAGCACGATGTCCGACGTGGTGATCATGCCGACGTCGCCGTGCGAGGCTTCGACCGGATGCACGAAGAACGACGGCGTGCCGGTGCTGGCGAGGGTGGCGGCGATCTTGCCGCCGATGTGTCCCGATTTGCCCATGCCGGTGACGATCACGCGCCCGCTGCAGGCGAGGATCAGCCGGCAGGCCTCGGCGAACTGCCCGTCGACGCGTTTCGCCAGCGTCTGCAACGCGTCGGCCTCGAGCTGGATCACTTCGCGTCCCAGCTGCTCGTATGATGCGGATGACGTCATGCGTTTCGCGATTTGGCGTGGCTTGGGGTAATCTTTCGCGGAGTATATCGAAACGTTTGCGATTATCCCATGGAGCCGATCGGCTTTCACGGCATTCTGATCCTGCTGGGCGTGGCGGTGGTGCTGGCCGCGCTGTTCCGTTATCTGCGCCTGCCGCAGATCCTGGCGTATCTGTGCGCCGGCATCGTCGTCGGTCCCTTCGGCATGGGCTGGATTCCGGACCTGGAGGGCACGCGCACCCTCGCCGAGTTCGGACTGGTGTTCCTCATGTTCACCGTGGGGCTGGAATTTTCGCTGCCCAAGCTCATGGCGATGAAGAACGTGGTGTTCGGGCTGGGCGGCGCGCAGGTGTTGATCAGCTGCCTCGTGTTCGGATTCGTTGCCTGGCTGTTCGGCGTGCCGCCCGAGGGCGCGGTGGTCGTCGGCGGCATGCTGGCGATGTCGTCCACCGCCATCGTCATGAAGCTGCTCACCGAGCAGCTGGAACAGAATTCACGCCACGGTCACCACGCCATCAGCGTGCTGCTGTTCCAGGATTTGATGGTGGTGCCGTTCCTGATCGTGATCCCGGCGCTGGCCGGCGACATAAAACAATCGGTGTGGATCGCGCTCGGCTGGGCGTTCCTGAAAAGCGTGCTGGTGCTGGTCGGCATTTTTCTCGTCGGGCGCTGGATGCTGCGGCCGTTCTTCCACGAGGTCGCCTCGGCGCGACTGCGCGAATACTTCATGCTCGCGGTGCTGCTGCTCACGCTGGCGTCGGCCTGGGTCACCGAAGCCGCGGGTCTGTCGATGGCGCTCGGCGCGTTTCTCGCCGGCATGATGCTGGGCGAGACCGAATACCGGCACCAGGTGGAAGGCGACATCCTGCCGTTCCGCGACATCCTGCTCGGGCTTTTCTTCGTCACCATCGGCATGATGCTCGATCTCGGCGCGATGCGGCAGCTGTGGCCGTGGGTGCTGGTCTGCGTCGTCGCCATCATGGCTTTCAAGACGCTGCTGATCCTCGGACTGGGCCGCTTGTTCGGCATGGAAACCGGCGTCGCCCTGCGCACCGGTCTGGTGCTGTCACAGGTCGGCGAATTCGCGTTCGCGCTGATGCTGCTGGCGAACCAGTATCAGCTTTTCGGCGCCCGCGCCGCGCAGATCGTGCTGGCCTCGATCATCCTGAGCATGATGCTGGCGCCGCTCGTGGTGCGCTACAACGGCCGCGTCGCCAAGCGGCTCGTGCCCGGTTACACCCAAGCACGCGAGGGCAACCTGGACGCGATCCGCGCCGAGGCCAGCGGCGCCCGCCGGCACGTGATCGTCTGCGGTTACGGCCGCAGCGGCCAGAATCTCGCCTGGATGCTGGAACAGGAGGGCATCGAATATCTCGCGCTCGATCTCGATCCGGTGCGCGTGCGCGACGCGCGTGACGGCGGCAAACCGGTGGTGTTCGGCGACGCCGCGCGCCGCGACGTGCTCGAGGCGGCCGGATTGCCGCGCGCCACGGCGCTGGCGATCAGTTTTTACGACGTTTCATCGGCCCTCAAAATTCTGGAAACCACGCGCCTGCTGCGCCCGGACATGCCGGTGATCGTGCGCACCATGGACGACGCCGCGCTCGAGAAACTGAAGGCCGCCGGCGCCACCGAGGTGGTGCCGGAAAGTCTCGAGGGCAGCCTGATGATGGGCTCGCACCTGCTGCTGCTCATGGGGGTGCCGGTGTCGCGCATCGTGCGCCATGTGCGCAACGTCCGCACCGACCGGTATCGCATGCTGCGCGGCTTTTTCCACGGCGCCGACGTGGACGAAGGCAAGGAAAACGCCTATCAGGAACGCCTGCATTCCATCACGCTGCCGGACGGGGCCGACGCCGTGGGCAAGCTGATTTCCGAGCTGCCGCTCGAGGCCGCCGGCGTCAGCGTCAGCGCCGTGCGCCGCGGCGGCATCCGCGGACCCGAACCGGCGCCGGAAACCCGGCTCGCGGCCGGCGACGTGCTGGTACTCTACGGCACGCCCGAGGCGCTGGATCAGGCGGAGAAGATATTGCTGGAAGGTTAATCCTGTTTATTCATGAAATTCAAAGATCATTTCTCGGGCCATGCCGGCGATTACGCCCGCTACCGTCCGGATTACCCCGACGTCCTGTTCGAGTTCCTCGCGAAATCCGCCAAGGCGCACGAGCTGGCGTGGGATTGCGGCACCGGCAACGGCCAGGCGGCGCTGGGACTGGCCGGCTATTTCGACCGCGTCATCGCCACCGATCCGAGCCAGGCACAGATCCGGAACGCCGTGCGCCACAAGAAAATCGAGTATTTCGCGGCGCCGGCGGAGCAAACCGAGATTCCGTCCCGGTCCGTGGACCTGATCACCGTGGCGCAGGCGCTGCACTGGTTCCGCTTCGATGCGTTTTACCAGGAAGCGTCCCGCGTTCTGAAGCCGGACGGCCTGCTGGCGGTGTGGTGTTACGGCTTGAGCCGGATCAATCCGGATGTCGACAAGGTCGTGCATCATTATTATAAGAATATCGTCGGCCCCTACTGGCCGGCGGAGCGCCATTACATCGATGAAAAATACCGGACCATTCCGTTCCCGTTCCTCGAATTGCCGACCCCCGAGTTTTACATGAAGGCGGAGTGGAACATGAACGATATGATCGGTTATCTTCACACCTGGTCGGCGACGCAGCGCTGTCAACGGAAAAACGAACAGAACCCGATCGATATCGTCCGTCGCGCGCTGGCCAGGGCCTGGGGGCCGGAAACCGCGCAGCAGACAGTGCGCTGGCCGATCTATCTGCGCCTCGGGCGCATGATTCCCGAGGCCAAATCGTGAGCGAAAAACATTCATGTCCAAAAAGATTCTGGTGATTCTGGGACAGCCGCAGCGCAACAGCTACGGCGGCGCGCTGGCGCAGGCTTACATCGAAGGCGCGCGCGCCGCTGGCGCGGAAGTGCGCGAAATCTATCTCGGCGATCTGCGCTTCGACGCCTGTCCCGCGTCGGGCGCGCCAAATCCCGCCGGACTCGAGCCCGACCTGGCGCGGGCGCAGGAGTCGATAAAATGGGCCGAGCACCTGGTGTTCGTCTATCCGATCTGGTGGGGCACGATCCCGGCGCTGCTCAAGGGATTCGTCGAGCGCGTGTTCCTGCCGGGCTTCGCGGTGAATTTCCGCGACAATTCCCCGCTGTGGGACAAGCTGCTCAAGGGCCGCAGCGCGCGCCTGATCGTCACGCTCAACACGCCGTCGTGGATTTACCGCTGGTACTTCGGTCGTCCCGGCCACAACACCATGAAGAAGACCATCCTGCAGTTCTGCGGCGTCAGCCCGGTGCGCATCACCGAAGTCGGGCCGATCAAAAATTCGACCGACGCGAAGCGAAAGCAATGGCTGGATCAGGTCCGCGCGCTGGGCGCCCGTCTGGCCTGACTGTTCGCGGCGTGGTAGGTTGGGGTGAATGAAATGAACCTCAACGAAACAGCGGCTGGCAGGTGCGCGCACGAGGGTATCGAGGTGGCCCAGGCAACGCTGTGTTGGGGTTCGCGTCGCTCACCCCAACCTACAGAAACTATCGCAAAATAGTCTGTTCCTTCCCGCAACGTTCGCAGCGCCGCAGCGTCATCAGCTTTCCCTGTTTTACGTCGAATTTCCTTTCGGAAATGATCTTCCATTTGTGGAAACCGCTCCGGCACAGCGTCTTGCCCTCGGCTTTTTCCTTCGGAGACGGTTTTCTGAATTTGACGATTTCGCCCATGGTTATGTCGTCACGAGTTCCTTTTCATTGAAGCACGGGAACACCTGTGTGTGGAGCGCGTGCATCGATTCCCGCGCCGCTTCCGTCGGCAGCCCGCCGGCGCTGATGGCGCACAGCAGGCGGTCCACGCCGGCATGGCGATAGGTTTCCAGCTGTTTGCGGCAATGCACGGGGTCGCCAACGACGACCATGCCCAGGGTTTCCAGCACCGCGAGGCTCAGGGTTTTTTCCGCCAGAAACTTCAGCGTGCCCATCTTCTTATAGTATTCGTAGCCCGCGTGCAGTTTTTCCAGCACCGGTGCGGTCAGCTTCAGCAGTTCGCGGTAGAACCAGACGAGGTGCGTTTTGGCCAGTTCGCGCGCGCGTTCGCCGTCCTCGAGGCACAGCAGGCCGAGCGTCATGGCGACGCGCGGTTTCGATTCCGGGTCGGGCTGATATTTTTTCCACGCGGCACGATACTGTTCGATGTCCGTGCGCACCATGAACCACGGCTTGAACGGCCCCACCAGCACGCCCACGCCGAGCCGCGCCGCCAGCTCGAAGCTCTCGGGGCTCACCGCCGCCATCCATAAGGGCGGATGCGGTCGCTGCACGTACTTCGGCAATACCTCCGCGTTTTCAATCCGGAAATGCCGGCCCGCGAAATTGACCGGATTTCGGGTGAATGTTTGCCGGAGGATCGCCAGCGATTCCTCCACCAGTTCGCGGCTTCGGTCCATGTCGACGCCGAAGGCGTCGTACTCGCGCGGGGAAAATCCGCGGCCGAATCCGAACTCGATGCGTCCGCCGGAAAGCACATCGAGCGTCGCCAGCCTTTCGGCGACCTGCAACGGATGATGATAGGGAAGGGGGACGACGGCGTGTCCGAGCCGCAGCGTGCGGGTCCGCTGCGAGGCCGCCGCCAGCATGAGGTCGGGTGCGCTTGAATGCGAATACTCGCGCATGAAGTGGTGCTCGACGAACCAGGCCGTGCCGAATCCGCAGGTCTCGGCCAGGGCCAGTTCGTCGAGCATGTCGCGAAAAACCTGCGCCTCATTTCGCATCGCGAAATCGGGGACGGCCAGTTCGTAAAACAGGTCGAAGCGCATATCGTTAGGATACCGCATCCCGTGCGCTCGCTTCCGCGGACGGGAAGCCAATCCCTGACTTTTTGACAGTGAGATCATCGCGTGGAAACCATTGTTACTCGGCCGGGATTCTTGTTAACCTTGCCGCACCAATTCAGTGCAGGCCATAACCCTATCAAGGGCTGTGTACGTGGAATTGAGTTTGCGATCCGACAACAGTTCATCCGAACCGGCGGTGGCTCGTAATGCGCTGACGCCGGTTATCGAATTTTTGCTCCGGCACGCGCCGTTCGACCGCATGGCGCGGTCCCATCTCGAATTTCTCGCCACTCGTCTCCAGCTCGGCTTCTACACCAAGGACGACGTGATCACCGAGCCCGCGCGCGGCGCGGCGGATCATTTCTATATCATCAAGCAGGGCCGCGTGCGCGGCGAGACGAAGGACGAGACCGGGCCGGCGGAAGACGGCGCGTGGGAACTCGTCGCCGGCGAATGTTTTCCCATCGGCGCGCTGCTCGCGCGCCGGCCGGTGCACACGGTGCATCGCGCGGTGGCGGACACGTTCTGTTTCGAACTCGGGCGCGAGGACTTCGACGAGCTTCTCGCGCTGAGCCCGGTGTTTCACGATTTCTGCACGCGTCGCCTCGCCAACCTGCTCGATCAGGCGCTCGCCGGCGTGCAGGCGAGTCTCGCCACCCAGGCTTCCTCCGGTGAGACGTCGCTCGCCGCGCCGTTGTCGAGCCTGATCCGGCGCGAGCCGGTCGCGTGTCTCGCGCATACGCCGATCGGCGACGCACTGCGCACCATGAACGCCGAGCGCGTCGGTTCCATCGTCATCACCGACGCGGAGCGCAAACCGCTCGGCCTGTTCACGCTGCACGATCTGCTCGGGCGCGTGGCGACTTCGGGAGTCAGTCTCGAATTGCCCATCGAACAGGTGATGACGCGGCGGCCGCTGTCGCTGCCGCCGCAGGCGCCGGCGCACGAGGCGGCGGCGCTCATGGCGCGCATGGGATTCGGTCACGTGTGCGTGGTCGAGAACGA
>JACQER010000177.1 GCA_016200465.1 Gammaproteobacteria bacterium
CGCGGTGAGCGTGGTCTTGCCGTGGTCGACGTGGCCGATGGTGCCGACGTTGAGGTGCGGTTTGGTGCGTGCGAATTTTTCCTTGGACACGGGATGCCTCTTTATTATCTCACTGTCAGTTGAACGTTAATTTCTAAATCGCTCGTCAATAAAATTCTGGAGCCCATAATCGGAATCGAACCGATGACCTCTTCCTTACCAAGGAAGTGCTCTGCCGACTGAGCTATATGGGCGAATAAAACAGCCCAGCCTAAACTGGAGCGGGTAGTGGGAATCGAACCCACATCATCAGCTTGGAAGGCTGAGGTTCTACCATTGAACTACACCCGCCTTGGATGTACTTTTTTTGCGATGAACCCGCGCCTCGCCCCGCTGACAACACAACACCGCACCGTCCGGCTCGCCTCTGGTGGAGGGGGGTGGATTCGAACCACCGAAGGCAGAGCCGTCAGATTTACAGTCTGATCCCTTTGGCCGCTCGGGAACCCCTCCGGAAAAAACGAAGCCGCAAATTTTGCGGGAGTAAGCCCCGCTTGTCAACCGATATCGTTGATTTTTTACACAATCTCCCCACTGGCTGGGGACAGGAGAGGTCCTATTTCTGCTGTCGGCGAATTAAGTTCAGCGCTGACCCGGCCATGAACCAGGCGATCTGATCCCGGGTCAGGCTGTGCCGGGCCGAAAACGTCTCGTGACTGCCGTCGGCATGGGTGATTTTAACCTCCAGCTTCTGTCCGGGAGCCAATTTATCGAGGCCCGCGAAGCTGAGCCGATCGTCCCGGCGGATCCGGTCGTAGTCGGCCGGGTCGGCAAAAGTCAGCGGCAATACCCCTTGTTTCTTGAGGTTGGTCTCGTGAATGCGGGCAAAACTGCGCGTCACCACCACGCGGCAGCCGAGGAAACGCGGGCTCATGGCAGCGTGCTCGCGCGAACTGCCCTCGCCGTAATTCTGATCCCCAACCGCGACCCAGCCGAGCCCCCCGGCCTTGTATGCCCGGGCGATTTTCTGCAGTTCCTCGCCGACCTCGCCGGTGAGGACATTGAAGCCGGTCCCGGGTTTGTCGGCGAAAACGTTATCCGCCCCGGAAAACATGTTGTCGCTGATGCGGTCCAGATGGCCGCGGAACTTGAGCCACGGGCCCGCCGGTGAAATATGGTCGGTGGTGCATTTGCCGCGCGCCTTGAGCAGCACCGGCAGCTCCCGGTAGCCGGCCTGCTTGTCCACCGGCTCGAACGGTTCCAGCAGCGCCAGCCGTTCGCTTTTCGGGTTGACCGCGACTTTTCCCGTGGCCGGATTCTCGACCGGGGCGACATAGCCGTCGCTGCCGCGATCGAAACCCTTGGCCGGCAATTCCGCGGCGCTCGGCGCCTCGAGCGCCAGCGCACCGCCGTTGAGTTTCACGCCTTCGTGAATCGGGTCGGCATCCAGCCGCCCGCCCAGCGCATACGCCACCACCACTTCGGGACTGGCGATGAAGGCGTGCGTATTCGGATTGCCGTCGTTGCGCTTCGGAAAGTTGCGGTTGTACGACGTCAGGATCGAATTCTTCTCGCCCTTGGCGACATCGGTGCGCTCCCACTGGCCGATGCACGGCCCGCAGGCGTTGGCCAGCACCGTGGCGCCGATCGCTTCGAGATCGGCGAGCAGCCCGTCGCGCTCGATCGTGGCGCGCACCTGCTCCGAGCCCGGCGTGACCATGAGCGGCACGCGCGCCTTCAATCCCTTGGCTTTCGCCTGGCGCGCGATGTGCGCCGCGCGGCCGATGTCTTCATAGGAAGAATTGGTGCAGCTCCCGATGAGCGCCGCGGTGAGCAGCGCCGGATAATCGTGCGATTTCACGTCGGCCGCCATCTGCGACACCGGCCGCGCCAGATCGGGCGTGTGCGGGCCGACGATATGCGGTTCGAGTGTCGACAGATCGATTTCCACGATCTGGTCGTAATGCCTGTCGGGATTCGCCAGCACCGCGGCATCGGCGGTGAGATGTTCCGCCAGGCTCGAAGCCAGGCTCGCGATTTCGGCGCGGCCGGTGGCGCGCAGGTAATCGCTCATGCGCTTGTCGAACGGGAACACCGAGGTGGTCGCGCCGAGTTCCGCGCCCATGTTGGTCACGGTCGCCTTGGCGGTTGCCGAGAGCGACTCGGTCCCGGGACCGAAGTACTCGATGATCTTGTTGGTGCCGCCGGCCACCGTCAGCATGCCGGCGAGCTTGAGGATCACGTCCTTGCCGCTGGTCCAGCCGGACAGTTTCCCGGTCAGCCGCACGCCGATCAGTTTCGGCCACAGCAGTTCCCACGGCATGCCGACCATCACGTCCACGGCATCGGCGCCGCCGACGCCGATCGCGAGCATGCCGAGACCGCCGGCGTTGGGCGTGTGCGAATCGGTGCCGATGATGAGGCCGCCGGGGAAAGCGTAGTTCTCGAGGATCACCTGATGAATGATCCCGGAACCCGGCTTCCAGAAACCCATGCCGTACTTGGCCGAGGCCGAGGCAAGAAAGTCGTAGACCTCCTTGTTGTTACTCTCGGCGACTTCGAGATCCTTGATCGCGCCGACCTTGGCGCGGATCAGGTGATCGCAGTGCACCGTCGTCGGCACCGCGGCCTCGCTGCGGCCCGCGGTCATGAACTGCAGGATCGCCATCTGCGCGGTCGCGTCCTGCATCGCCACGCGGTCGGGATTCAGCCCCACCGTCGTCACGCCGCGCTCGGGCAGTTCCGCGTCCAGGTCCGCCTTGTGCGCAAACAGGATCTTTTCCGCCAGCGTCAGCGGACGGTTCACGCGCTGGCGCACTGCGGCCATGCACGCCGGCAATGCCTGGTAGTAATGACGAACGGTGACGACCGCGTCAGCAGGAGTTTTTTCCATGATGGTTCTTAAGGCGATTCAAAAGGGCTTTCGGGAAAGCATCTTATTTTAAATCAGAACCGACCGTCGAAGCTATGCGCGGCAACCTGAAACACCCGGTCCGGCCAGGGATGTGTTACCGGCGCGAATCTAGTCCTTGCCCCACGGCGCGAAGCCGATGGGACGCTTCTTCTTCGGCTCCGGCGGCGCCATTAACTGACGGATCGCCTCGATTAACTCGGTGATGGCATGGTCATGGGTGGCCAGCTTGCGTTCCAGCTCGTTCAATTTACGTGCAAGCGCTTTGTTCGACGACAACATCTCGCGCAACCGCACAAAGGCGCGCACCACAAACACACTGACCTGGACTGCACGAGACGAGTTCAGCACGGTGGCGGCCATGATGGCGCCGTGCTCGGTAAAAACCAGGGGGTTCTTGCGCCGCCCACCGTGGCCGCGGGTATCACGACTTGATGTCGCATTTTGCGACATCAAGATGACAAACTCCTGATTTGTTACCTGAAACGCGAAATCCCCTGGAAAGCGATTAGCATTGCGCCTGACTTGCTCGTTGAGACGTCTGGTCGTCACACCGTAAAGCTCGGCCAAGTCGGCATCGCGCATGACCTTCTGGCCACGAACCAGAAAACGGGTTTGAGGTCGCAAATTGCAATCTCAAACTTGAAATCACAAATTGTGATTTCAAGTTTGAGGCTGAAGAAATGGAGCCCGCAGAGGGACTTGAACCCCCGACCGCCTGATTACAAATCAGGTGCTCTACCAACTGAGCTATGCGGGCATGATCGAAAACGCGGCACGGTAAGTATACCCGCGCGCGGGCGGGCGTTCACGTCGGCGCGTTGTTGCGCGGCGCCGGCAATGGCGCCGGGGACGCAGGCGGACTCGCGCCAGCCGGGCAGGCCGTTTCCTGTGCCTGGATGTCTTTCGCGCCCCAATCGGTCTGCTTCAGCTTCACGGCATTTTCCGGCGCGACCGGCGTGACGATGTCCAGCCAGTAAAGCGTGCGGCTCTGCGTAAGCGGCTGCGCCTTGGCCTCCACGCCTTTCGCCGCGAGCTCGCGCACGCGGCTCTCGGCATTGGCCTCTACGGAAAACAGGCCGAGCGAAATCGCGTTATGCCATCCCTCTTCCTGAATCAGCGCGTGATCCTTGAAACCGAGACGCGTGAGATCCTGGCGCTTGCGCTCCGCCGCCTCCTTGGACGCGAGCGGCGGCAGGAACACGCGGTATCCCGTGATCGTTCTGGTTTCCTCGCTGCGACGGGTGAAACCGATCTTCATCTCGCCCAGTTTTGTTTCGGCCTTGGCGGCGAGCGCCGGCTCGGCAAACGGTCCGAGACGAAAACAGGACGACGCGACATTCGCCACCAGTTCCGCGTTCGCGGGCGGCGGCGCCTTGCGCGGCGTGAGCTTCACGTCCGGCTCAGTGAGCAAACGCATCTTCTCGGGCGCGATCGGCGCTCGCGCCACGCGGTTCTCCTCGAGCGGCGACTCCTTGTACCAGCTCGCCCACATCCACAGGCCCAGGTTGGCCAGCACCAGCGCAGCGAAAATCCATTTCAGTTTCATAAGGACTCCGCGATCCGCGCCAGGCCCTTGAGCACCAAATCCGGTACCGGCGTGTGCGGCACGCGCAGCAGCGCGGCCAGTTCCGGCGCATCTCCGCCCGTCAGCAGCACCTGCATTTTTTCACCGAGCGCCCGGCGATATTCTTCGATCAGTCGCTCCACCGCGCCCGCCAGGCCGTGCAAAGTGCCGGCGGCCACGCCATCGGCCGTGGAGCGCGCCAGGCAATCGGCGGCATTGCCCGTGGCGGCGGAAATTCCGGCCGTCCCGCGCACGAGACTTTCGCGCAACAGACGCAGGCCGGGGAACACCACGCCGCCGAGAAACTCACCTTGCGCCGACAACGCATCCACCGTAACGGCGGTGCCGCAATCCACCACGCAGGCGGCACCGGACGTGAGCCCGCGCGCGCCGATCAGCGCTACCCACCGGTCCGTGCCCAACTGCTCCGGTTGCCGGTAAAGATTTTTTACGCCGAGCTGTTCCGCCTGTGTGCGAATGATTTGCGGCGCAAGCGACCAACGCGCCTGCACCCATTGCTCGATCACCTGCCGTCGGGTTGGATTCGCGACGCTGCACATGACCACTTTCCGCGGCGTTTCCAGATCGCGCCATGTCCGGTCCAGCAGTGACGGCATCGCGTCGTCCAGCGCGACAACCGCCGTGCGCCACAAACCGGGCGCCTGCTGCGCCCACTTCAGGCGGCTGTTACCGAGATCGATCAACAGGTTCAACTCAATGACCTCATCGATATCTCGCCGGAATGAAACACCCGCCTGCCCTTGGCGAGGCGCACGATCAGGCCGCCGTGCTCGTCGATGTCCTCGACGGTGCCGACGAACTCGCGTTCACCCTGGATCAGGCGCACACGCCGATCGTGATACAGATGGCGCGACGACCAGGTCTCGCGGAACGGGGTAAACCCTTTCACGGCGAACTCCTGGAACATGCTCCGCAGATGGCGCAGGAC
>JACQER010000178.1 GCA_016200465.1 Gammaproteobacteria bacterium
ACCACGGCCAGAAACACCGCCGAAGTCAGCGCCAGCGCCACGACGATCCAGAGCGGACGGCGCAGGAAACCGACGGCGAACGGCACCAGCGCCGTGGCCAGCAGGCTGCCCAGAATCACCCAGGCGGAACCGCCGAACACCGTGGCGTATTCCGCCACGCGCGGGCGGTCCGGCGTGCTTTCCGGAACAAACACCAGCGCCAGGGCGAGCAGGAATCCGAGCGCGAGCAAGGTCCAGGTTCCGGCGCGCAGGCTCGCCATCGAGGGCGCATCCCAATGCTGCGCCAGATAGCGCGCCGTCAACAGCGCCAGCGGTGGTAGCATCGGAAGGATGTACGGAATGAGCTTGGAATCGGAAAACGAGAAGAACGCGAATACCAGGCCCGCCCATAACATGAGAAAAACCGTCTCGCGATGGTCGCGGCGCGCGCGCCACGACGTCGGCCAGCTCTTCGTCACCGCCTGCGCCAGGTACGCGGTCCAGGGATAGAAGCCGGCGAGCAGCACCGGGATGAAAAACCACGCCGGCTGATAGCGGTCGTGTACCTTGGTCAGGTAGCGCTGGAAATGCTCGTGGATGAAATAGAACTGCGCGAACTCGGGGTTGGCGCGCGCCGCCGCGATGTGCCACGGCGCGGCGATGATCAAAAACAAAACCAGCCCGGAAGGAAGATAAATCGACTTGAGCAGCCGCCATTCGTTCAGGATCAGGATCCACGCGCCGATCACCATGGCCGGAATCACCATGCCGATGAGTCCCTTGGCCAGAGTGGCGAGCGCGGCGCAGGCGTAGAAGGCCCAGAAATAATTGCGGCGCGCGTGGCCGGGCGGTTCGCGCGTGCCGAGCAGGAACGCGAACAGCGCCACCGTGAGTAGCGCCGATACCGCCATGTCGAGCGTGATCGCGCGTCCGAGAAAATAATGCAGCGGCGCGGTCGCGAGCACCGCCGCCGCGATCAGGCCGGTGCGCCGGTCGTACAACTTGCGCCCCGCGACATACACCGCGAGACAGCCGATGAGGGCGAACGCCGCCGGCCACAGGCGCATGGCCCATTCTTTCAGGCCGAACACCTTGATCGCGCCAGCCTCGAGCCAGTAAAACAGCACCGGCTTTTCGAAATACTTCACGCCGTTCAGGCGCGGCGTGACGTAATCGCCGGATACCGTCATCTCGCGCGGAATCTCGACGTAACGACCTTCGTCCGGATGCCACAGCGCGCGTTGGCCGAGTCCCCAGCCGAAGAACACAGCGAGCAGCAGCGTCAGCAACAGCAGGTCGCGCCACCACGACGGCTCTGCCGGGGCAGAGGCCGTGGAGGCGCGGAGTTGTGAAATGAACATTTCGGGTGACGGTTCCGTGTGTCGGGGCGTAACGATTCAGTCCTGACGCGAGGGCGGATTATTCCAGAAAACCCCGATGGAACCGAGCCGGAAGTGACATCCTGGCATGCGAGCGGTTATAGTTGACTGGATTTGTCAGGATAAAACCGTGAACGATTTCCGCCATACCAACCGCCTCATCCACGAAACCAGCCCCTACCTCCAGCAACACGCGCACAATCCGGTGGACTGGTATCCGTGGGGCGCGGAAGCGCTCGACAAGGCGCGGCGCGAGGACAAGCCGATCCTGGTCTCGATCGGTTACTCGGCCTGCCACTGGTGCCACGTGATGGAGCATGAATCGTTCGAGGACGAAGACGTCGCGCGCGTCATGAACGAGCTGTTCGTGTGCATCAAGGTCGATCGCGAGGAGCGTCCCGATCTCGACAAGATCTACCAGACCGCGCACCAGGTGCTGGCGCAGCGTCCCGGCGGCTGGCCGCTCAACATGTTCCTCACCCCCGACGACCAGATGCCGTTCTTCGGCGGAACCTATTTCCCC
>JACQER010000179.1 GCA_016200465.1 Gammaproteobacteria bacterium
AGGGCTTTGCGCGGTGGCGCGACCGGCGCGCTCACCATTTAATATGACGGATCGGCGTCCTTAATCGGGCCCCACGCGGGCAGCAGGAAGCGTATTATTCTCTACCCATGAAGTCTATTTCCCCGAACACCGCCGCACCCGGCGGCATCAGCGAGGCGCTCGCCAGCCGGCGCATCCGCGAGATCCCGTACAACTACACCTCGTTCTCCGACCGCGAGATCGTCATCCGTTTCCTCGGCACGGAGACCTGGCGCGTGCTCGACACGCTGCGCGGCCAGCGCCGCACCGGGCGCTCGGCACGCATGCTGTTCGAGGTGCTGGGCGACATGTGGGTGATCACGCGCAACCCGTTCATCCAGGACGACCTGATGGAGAACCCGGCGCGCTGGCGGTCGCTCACGCACGCGCTGCATCACCGCCTCGACCAGATCCTGGCGCGCGCCGAGGGCAACGAACTGGCGCTGCAGCTCGAGGCCGCGGCGCGCGCCGCGGTGCGCAAGTTCGAAGCCTGGCTGCCGACGCAGAAAGAATTGCGCCGCCGCGCGCTCAAGCAACTGGCCAGGGTCACGCGCCGCGACAACATCGGCTTCGACGGCATGACGCGCGTGTCGCACGTCACCGACGCCAGCGACTGGCGCGTGGAACTGCCGTTCGTGGTCATCACGCCCGATACCGAGGACGAGGTGGCGCCCATCGTGCGCGCCTGCATCGAGCTCGGGCTCACCATCATCCCGCGCGGCGGCGGCACCGGCTACACCGGCAGCGCCGTGCCACTGTACGCCGACACCGCCATCATCAACACCGAAAAGCTCGAAGACCTGGGCCCGGTTGAAATGCGCGCCCTGCCCGGCGTGGCGCAGCCGGTGCCGACGGTGCGCGGCGGGGCCGGCGTGGTCACGCGGCGTGTGGCCGAGCTGGCGGGGCAAGCGGGCTACGTGTTCGCGGTCGATCCGACCTCGCAGGACGCGTCCACGCTCGGCGGCAACGTTGCCATGAACGCCGGCGGCAAGAAGGCGGTGCGCTGGGGCACGACGCTCGACAACCTCGCCTCGTGGCGCATGGTCACGCCGGACGCGCAGTGGCTCGAGGTCGAGCGGCTCGACCACAACCTCGGCAAGATCCACGAGCAGGAGACGGTGCGGTTCCGTCTCACCCGTTACGCCGCCGACGGCCGCACGCGCCTCGGCCAACCGGCGGAACTGAAAATCCCCGGGCGCGAACTACGCAAGCCCGGACTCGGCAAGGACGTCACCTCGAAATTCCTCGGCGGGCTGCCGGGCGTGCAGAAGGAAGGCTGCGACGGGATCATCACCTCGGCGGTGTTCGTGCTGCACCGCCAGTCGCGCTACCTGCGCACCGTGTGTCTCGAATTTTTCGGCGCCGACATCGCGCCGGCGGTCGCGGCAATTGTGGAGATAAAGCGTTACATTGACGCCGAAACGGGCGTGGCGCTGGCGGGGCTTGAGCATCTTGACGAACGCTACGTCAAGGCGGTGAACTACAGCACCAAGGCGGCGCGGCGCGAGCGGCCGAAGATGGTGCTGGTGGCGGACATCGCCGGCGACGACGAGGACGCGGTGGCGCGCGCCGCCACGCACGTGGTGCAACTCGCCAACCGCCGCGATGGCGAGGGCTTCGTCGCCGTGAGCCCCGAGGCGCGCGCCCGGTTCTGGGCCGACCGCGCGCGCACCGCGGCGATCGCAGCGCACACCAACGCGTTCAAGATCAACGAGGACGTGGTGATCCCGCTCGAGCGGCTGGCCGACTACAGCCGCGGCATCGACCGCATCAACATCGAGCAATCCACGCAAAACAAGCTCGGGATGATCGACGCGGTGACCGAGTATCTCGCCGGCGATATGCCGGAATTGCGCATTAGTCCCGAGGCTGAGCGCAGCACCGAGAGCGACGCCATCCTCGAATCGAAGAAGCGCGGCGCGCACCAGTTACTGACCGAGGTGCGCACGCGCTGGCGCGCGATCCTGGTAAATCTGGACGCAGATGCCGCGCGCAACGCCGCGGCGCTGGATGAAACCGAGCGCGCCAAAATCCGCCCCGGCGACAGCTTCTTCGACCTGCTCGCGCGGCGCGATGTCCGCATTTCCTACCGCCGCGAGGTCGAGCGGCCGCTCAAGAACATTTTCCTCGGCGGCGAGCTCGAAGGCGTGCGCCGGCGGCTCGACGAGATCCACGCCGGGCTGCGCGCCAGCCGGCTGTTCGTGGCGCTGCACATGCACGCCGGCGACGGCAACGTGCATACCAACATCCCGGTGTTCTCCAACGACTACGCCATGCTGCAGGAGGCGCACCGCATCGTCGACCGCGTGATGCAGCTCGCGGTGTCGCTCGGCGGCGTAATCTCGGGTGAGCACGGCATCGGGCTGACCAAGCTGCACTACCTGGACGCGCCCGAGATCGAGGCGTTCGCACGCTACAAGCACGACGTCGACCCCGATGGGCATTTCAACCGCGGCAAGCTGTTGCCGGGCGCGACCCTCGACGGCGCCTACACGCCGTCGCTGCGTTTGGTGGAGCAGGAGGCGCTGATCCTGGAAGCGAGCGAGCTCGGCGCGCTCAACGACGAGATCAAGCACTGCCTGCGCTGCGGCAAGTGCAAGCCGGTGTGCACCACGCACGTGCCGCGCGCCAATCTTTTATATTCGCCGCGCAACAAGATTCTCGCCGCCGGCCTCATCATCGAGGCGTTCCTGTACGAGGAGCAGACGCGCCGTGGCATCTCGATCCGCCACTTCGACGAGATGAACGACGTCGCCGACCACTGCACCGTGTGCCACAAGTGTGAAAAACCGTGCCCGGTCGACATCGACTTCGGCGACGTCACGATCCACATGCGCAACCTGCTGCGCGCCCGCGGCAAAAAGCGCCTGAGCCTCGGCACGCGCGCGTCGCTCGCGTTCCTCAACGTCACCGATCCCGCGACCATCAAGCTGATGCGCCGCTTCCTGATCGGCTGGGGCTATGCGGCGCAACGGCTCGCCTACACCCTGCTGAGCAAGCCATTCGCGCGCCTTGAGGCGCGCCCCGCCGCCACCGTCGGCGCCACGCCGGTCGTAGCGCAGGTCGTGCATTTCGTGAAACGGCCGCTGCCGCCGGGTCTGCCGTCGCAAACCATGCGCGCGGCACTGGGCGTGGAGGACGGCAAACAGGTCGCCATCGTGCGCGACCCGCGCAAGATCAACGACGAATCGGAGGCGGTGTTTTATTTCCCCGGCTGCGGCTCGGAACGGTTGTTCAGCCGGATCGGGCTGGCGACGCTGGCGATGCTCTACGACGTCGGCGCCCAGACGGTACTGCCGCCGGGCTACTTGTGCTGCGGCTATCCGCAGACCGCCAGCGGCGACGAGGCGCGCGGCAACCGCATCTCTATCGACAACCAGGTGCAGTTCCACCGCGTCGCCAACACGCTCAACTATCTCGACATCAAGACCGTGCTGGTGTCCTGCGGCACCTGCATGGATCAGCTGCTGCGCTACCAGTTCGGCAAGATTTTCCCCGGCTGCCGGCTGCTCGACATCCACGAGTACCTGATGGAAAAGGGCGTGAAGCTCGACGGTGTGCCGGGCGTGAAATACCTCTACCACGACCCGTGCCACACGCCGATGAAGACTTACCAGCCGATCAAGGTCGCCGCTTCATTGATGGGACAGGAGGTGCTGCTCTCGGACCGCTGCTGCGGCGAGGCCGGCACCTTCGCGGTGTCGCGTCCGGACATCGCCACGCAGGTGCGGTTCCGCAAGGAACAGGAAATCCATCATGGCATTACACAACTCACCGGCGCGGACCGCGCGCGCGGCGGCAACGTGAAAATGCTCACCTCCTGCCCCGCCTGCCAGCAGGGGCTGGCGCGCTACGCCGACAGCACCGGCCTCGACACCGACTACATCGTGGTCGAACTGGCGCGGCTGAAAATGGGCGAAACCTGGGCGCAGGATTTCATCGCGCGCGTGAAGCAGGGCGGCATCGAGCACGTGCTGCTCTGAGACCGCAAGATGAAAAGGTCAGGCGTAATGTCTAGCGGCAATCTCCCAGACGCCTGGCAACGTACTTCTGGGTCATGGTCATCGACTGACCGCCGTGCGCCATGGTGATCTTGTTCACACCCTCATAGTGATCGCCGGCATAGGTGATGCGCCCGGTGCCGGTCATGGGCGCTTTGCCGGTGCAGGACATTTTCCATGTCACGGTGTTGCCGGATTCCTTCCAGTCCGAGACCTGGCAGTCCTTGTTTTTCTCCGGAATCGTCCGGCGCAGATCCTTCACGTCCTCCGGCCGGTAGCAGTGCTGGAACTTGGTCGGCGGCATCTGCGGCATGCCGGCGCCCTCCATGCTCGAAGTCATCTCCCACAGGCCGGGCGTCATGCGGGGCGCCGCCAGGCAGGCAGCGGAAAGGGTCAGTCCGGCGATGAAAACGGCAAGGCGTTTCATGAGGGTTTCCTCCGTGATCTGGGAACAGGGTCTGCATTCTATATCCATCCGGGATGTCGGGCTAAAACGGCAACTGGATATGCAGCAGTTCCGCGCGGCCGCCGTTGTGGATCGCCGCGGCGCCGGCGAGCACGTTGAACCAGTAATGCAGCGCCACGCCTTCGCCCGTCGTGTAGCCGTTCTTCTGATGCAACCAGCCGAAATAAAACCCCGCCGCCGTCGCCTGCAGCGCGTTGGCGGTCTGGCCCTGGCCGGTGTGCGCCAGCCCGAAGATCACCGAGGACACCGCCAGGCCGGTGCCGTCGCCGTAGCGGCTGCTGAACTCGTTGTTCAGGAACCCGCGGAAGAACGCCTCCTCGCCGACCGCGGTCATTTCGTTCGCGGTCAGGTTGAACACGTGCAGATCGCGCTCGCTCACGTCATCGGCGCGATAGATGGCGTAGGCATCCTTGCTGTCCCGGTAGTGGTACAGCAGCGCGACCTCGACCGCGAGCGGAATGAAGGTCGTCGGGCGCGAAAGATAATTGAAGGAGAACGGCGCCCTGGCCAGGTCACCGAGCGACTCGCGCGGGGCCGGCGTGCGGAAGCCGCTGTTGTCACGCTGCCGCGCGTCACGGTAAGCCGCGTAGCCGGAATAAAGCGTCGTGTCGGACGCGAGTCGCACCGCGTAGTCGTAATGCAACGTGGTCCGGTTGATGAACTCGCGGTTGTTGTCTTCGTCGTAGCGCTCATCGGCGTCCAGCCAGTCGCTGCGATCCTTGTAGCGCAGCGCGCCATAGACCGACACCGCGAAAACGCCGAAATGCAACGCCGCGTCGCCGTAATCGCCGTTGCTCGCCTGACCCGCGCCCGGAAGAATCGCGCTCGCGACACCTTTCAGCCACGGCTCGGGCGGATCGGCCAACACCGCCGCCGTGCCCGACAACAAAACGATTGCCAGGATCAATCGGAACGACCGGCTTGTGACGGCAAGGCACATCAAGTTCATCCTCATCCGTGACTCGACAGGACTGGCCATGGCTCGAAACATCGGCCGCACAACACTTTACCACCCACGGCGCCAATGCGAACAGGTGGCTTTTTCAAAAACCGAAACGGCTCGCTTGCCATACAGCCCATGAAGCAGATAATTTCACCCCGTCGCCGCGCGCGACATGGAGCTAAAACATGATTTCTCCCACAGGAGCTTGCCCGCCATGGATACCAGCACCGTTGCCGTCGCCGTGGAAAGTTTTTCCGGAAAAATTCTCGATTACGCCCTGCTGCTCGCCGCCATCGGCACCGTGGCCATGGCAATGCTGGAACTCATCAAGAGCGTGACCTACTGGCGGCGGCATTTCCACCGGCGCCGCCTCGAGCGCTGGCTGGCGACCGCGGCGAACCCGCCAGCCGCCTACCAGCAGCTCATGCTGCTCGCGGCCGGCGGACCCGGAAACGCCGCGGTGCTCTACGACCAGCCGACCGCGAAGCTCATGGGCCAGGTCCAGGCGGCTGCGAACGTGGCGCTCGATTTTCCCTCGAAGTATCCGGCGTTCTACGAATTCATCGCCGCCATGCCCGCGGCGCGCGAGCTGCGCGACGGAGGCGACGATGCCAAGCTTTGGCGCCGCTTCAGCGAGGAGCGCATGGAAGGCCGTCCACGGAAAACCTCGATCGCGGAAGACGTGCAGGCCCGCGGCGCGACGCAGGCGCGCGCCCGGCTCGGCAACCTGGTGAGCCGCAAGCTCGACGTGTTGCAGAACGAGATCGAATTCGCCTGGGCGCGCCTGAACCAGCTGTGGTCCGTCGCCGGCGGAGGTGCGCTGCTGGCATGGATACTGTTGAACCAGAAACCGCAGCCGAGCCTGGGACTGATCGTATTGCTGTCGGTGCTGGGCGGGCTGGTCGCGCCATTCGCCAAGGACGTGGTCAGCGCGCTCACCAGCCTGCGCGCGCGGAGATAGGCGCGTGGCGCGCGAACCGACCGCGCGGCTGTCGTTCCGCCAGCGTGCGCAGGGCGGCGAGGTCAAAACCGAACCGTCCGAACGGGAATATCTCCAGCTCGCCTGCCGCCGTCGCCTGCTGCTGCTGATCCACGGTTACAACAACGATCTCCAGGCCGGCGAGGAGGCGTATCGCGGGTTCGAGGCCATGCAGCGCGAGTTGGCCGATCTCGACGACGACACGCCCGTGGCCGGCGGCCGATTGATGCAGATTTACTGGCCGGGCGACGCCGACTGGGGAATCGTTTCGCCACTGTTCTATCCGTGGAGCATCGGCCGCGCGCGCGAGACCGCCGCAGCGCTCGCCGACACGCTGGCGCGCGCGGCGCGCGAAAGCGGCCACAAACAGCTGGACATCGTGGCTCACTCCATGGGTTGCCGCCTGACGCTGGAACTGCTCAAGACGTTGCGCGGCAAAAGCGACATCAGCGTCGGCCGCGTGGTGCTGATGGCGGGCGCGGTGCCGACCTTCATGCTCGAACCACGGCCCGACCGGCACGAGCTGCGCGAGGCATACGACAAGGTGTTAAGCGAGGCGGGCCTGAGCCTGTATTCGTCGAGCGACGTGGTGTTGTCGTTCGCTTTCCCGCTCGGCCAGTCCGCAGCCACCGGCGAGGGCTTTTTCCCGACGGCGCTCGGCCACGAATTCTGGGCCGACGCGGTCGCGCCGGTCAATCTCACCCAGAAGGAAAATCCCGGCGCGGATCATTCCGACTACTGGGGCTGGAAACAGAAACCCCGGTCACTCGCCTGCGCCCGCGAAGCCAACGCCCGGATCAAGGAGTTCCTGCGCTTCGAGCAAGTGGGCGAACGCACCGGCGCGGAACGGGAAACGGCCGAACGCGAGACGCGGGATGAGCGCGCAACCGGCGCGGCGCGCGCGCCAATCGTACGGGATACATAAAAGGATTCCGGCCGCGGCGAACTCCGCGACCGGCCCCGCTCAGCCCGGCGTCTGGCCCGCGTTCTCAGCGACGATCGGCTCGATCATGATTTCCACGCGCCGGTTGAGACGCCGCCCTGCCTCGGTGGCATTGCTCGCGCGCGGTGCTTTTTCGCCCCGACCGAGGAACTCGAGCCGCTGCACCAGCACGCCCTTGTTGCGCAGGTAGTCGTTGACCGCCTGCGCCCGGTGCTCGGACAGCGTCTGGTTGTACTGGTCGCTGCCGACGTTGTCGGTGTGCCCGATAACGGTGAGCTGGGTCTTGCCGTAACGGACCAGAACGTTCGCGATCTTGTCCAGGGTGGTGTAGAAACCCGGCTTGATCGTCGTGGAATCGAAATCAAACGCCGTCTGCGACGTCATGGTCACCAGCAGGTCGTGCTGGTTGACCTTCTGGATCTCGATCGCACCCGACTGCACCTCGGAGGCGAGCACCTTTTCGAAATCCTTCTTTTGCGAATCCATGTACGAGCCCACGGCCGCGCCGGCGATGCCGCCGCCGATGGCGCCGATGATCGCGCCGCGGTTGCGGTTGCTCTTGTTGCCGATCGCGCCCACCGCGGCCCCGCCCACCGCGCCGATGATCGCACCCTTCTGGGCGTCGCTCATGGGCAGCCGGTTGCCGTACTCGTCGGTCGCACAACCGGCGCTGACCGCCGTGAAAGCGAGAATGAGAGTGAAAATCGCCAATCGTTTCATGTGTGAAACCTCCGGATCGTTGAGACGGATATTTTATTACAACCGCACTTCCACCGCGGCCCCGCCCAGGGGACTGCGGGAAATCGTCAGTTCGCCGCCGTAAAGCTCGGCCATTTCCTGCACCACGGCGATGCCCAGTCCATGCCCGGGCGTGGTTGCGTCGGCGCGCACACCGCGTTCGCGCACGCGCTCGACCTGATCGGGCGGAATGCCGGGACCGTCGTCCTCGACACGCAACGTCAATTCCCGTCCCGCCGTATCGTTGCGCGCCTGCACCCGCACGCGCGAGCGCGCCCACTTGTAGGCATTGTCCGCCAAGTTGCCCACGACTTCGAGCAGGTCGCCTTCGTCGCCGCGGAAAACCACATCGGGTGCGATGTCGATTTCGGCATGCACCGATTTTCCGGCATAGGCCTTGTCCAGCGCGCCGAGAATCTTGCGCACCGCCGGCGCCACCGGCAGCGGCGCACCCAGGGCGGTGCGACCGGCAGCGGCGGCGCGTTGCAAGCGGTGTTCGACGATCTCGTTCATGCGCTGCAACTGTTCCTGCACCACCGCGCGCAGCTCCTCCGCCGGCATCCCGGCCTCGACGCTCGAGCGCAACACCGCGAGCGGTGTCTTCAGGCTGTGCGCCAGGTTGCCGAGCGCGTCGCGATAACGCTGCAGGTGCGCGCGCGCATCCGCGAGCAAGACGTTGAGATTGTCCGCGAGCGGTTGAAGTTCCGTCGGGTACTCGCCGCGCAAGACCGGCGCCCGGCCGGCCTCGATGTCGGACAAACCCCGCGCCAGACGCCGCAGCGGCGCCGACACCCAGCGCAAAATCAGCGCCTGGATCGCGAGCAGCAACAGCGTGGCCGCGGCCAGCCACAGGAACAGGTTGTGACGAAACTGCTGGACCTGCGCCTCGTACACGTCGAGCCGCTCGGCCACGTGAAATACGTACAAGCGCGCCTGCCGGTCGGCGCCTTCCCAGCGCGTGGTGAAACTCAGCATCAACCGGACCGGGACGCGCCCGTCGGATTCCTGCGTGTACACGCGCTCACCGGGCGCCGGGGATACCGTGTCGTCGAACATCACGCCGAGTGCCGAGCGTGAGCGCCACACAGCCGTTCCTCGATCGTCGCGTACCTCGGCGATCAGGCCGGAGCCGACGGCGTTGAAACGCGGCTCGGGCAATTCCGCCGGCAGCTCCAGTTCATTCCTGGCGTTCAGGTCGGAGGCCGCCAGCAGCGCGTACAGATTTCCCTGCAGCCGCTCGCGCAGCGCGCCTTCGGCGCTGCGGCGGAACGCCTGATCGAGCGCGACCCCGGTCAGCGCGAAAAACCCGGCCAGCACCAGCGCCGAAACCAGCAACAGCCGCGCGCGCAGTGAACGCATCAGCCGCCCCCGCAGGGCAGCGTGAAGCGGTAGCCGCGCCCGCGCAGGGTCTCGATCGGATTCAGGCGTTCGTCGGGATCGAGCTTCTTGCGCAGGCGGCCGATGAAGACCTCGATCACGTTGCTGTCGCGGTCGAAGTCCTGATCGTAGACATGCTCGGTGAGCGTCGTCTTCGACACCACGTCGCCGGCGTGCAGGATCAGATATTCCAGCACCTTGTATTCGTAGGCGGTGAGTTCGAGCGCCTGCTTGCCGACGCGCACCTGCTGCGCCGCGGTATCGAGCACGATCGGGCCGCAGGTGACGATGGGCTGCGCCAGGCCGGCGGCGCGACGCAGCAGCGCCCTGGTGCGCGCCAGCAATTCCTCGAACTGGAACGGCTTGACCAGGTAATCGTCCGCGCCCGCCTCCAGGCCTTCGACCTTGTCCTGCCAGCGCCCGCGCGCGGTCAGGATCAACACCGGAAACCGCCGCTCGTTCTTGCGCCAGGCGCGGATGACTTCGATGCCGCTCAGGTCGGGCAGGCCGAGATCGACCACGGCCAGATCGACGGGATATTCGCGTCCGTGCAGCAGACCGTCCTGGCCGTTGGCGGCGCTGTCCACGGCGTAACCGGCGGCACGCAGCCGGGCGCACAATTGCTCACGCAGGGAAGTTTCGTCTTCGATGACCAGGAGGCGCATGGGACAGCGCGGCTAACGCGTCGCGCCGCTTTGCGCGTCCACGTTGATCACGCGCACCGATCCGTCGCGCAACAGCACCTTGATGCGATGCGTCGCGCGGCCGCGATCTCCACGCGTCTCGGCCGAAAGCACGCGCCCGCCGGTGTCGCGCCGCACCCGCGCCACCGCCTCGTCGAGCGAGATGCCGTCCCGTTGCACGGCCTCGCGGCGCGCCGAACGCTCGTCACGCCGCGCCTCGACCGGCGCCACCGCGGCCCACAACAGCAGGCCGGCGAGCAGGCACGTCATGATATTCACGCGTCGCATCGCCGGTCGCTCCCGTCATGTGGCTGGAGGGTCACCATCGGATACACATGGTAACCGACCGGCGCGGGTGAAGCACCCGCGCGCCGCGCGTGCGGTCAGCGGTTGCGAACGATTTCGTAGCCGATGATGGTGCCGACCACCGCGCCGACCGCGGTGTCACCGGGATCGCCTCGACCCAGCTCATGCCCCACCACCCCGCCGAGCACGCTGCCGGCAATGATGGGCACCGGCGAGGAAGTGTACCGGTCCGGATACGATTCCTGGTATCCGCGCGGCGCGGGCGCGTAATAATCGTCACGGTCGTGGTGCCCATGCTTGTACCAGCCGCGGTGGTAACCCCGATCATGGTGATCGTCACGATCGTCGCGGTAATAATATTTCTCCACGGTTTTCACCCGGACCTCGCGATAGCCGTCGCGGTCATCGCCGTGCCAGCCGCGATCCGCCTGCGCCAGCGGGATGGAAAGCGTGGTGGCCAGGGCCACGATCGCTGCACTCAGTAGTTTGCGGTTCATGATTGCCTCCTTCTTCATGTTGCGTTTCAGGGTTTACCGCTTACTTCGGAGACAAGCTTATCCGGCCGAGGCTGAACGCCGGCTGAACGGGAGTTCCATATAACTCATTGATGAAATTAGACTTTAAAAATCGGGGTCCCGATCTCGAATCCAGACTCAGAAATGGAGTTCGCAAATTGAAACGCGCGCGGTTGATGCAGCGGCTTGGCGCGTGAAATTACCGAACGGCGCCCGGCCCGCAGACCACTAGCGCCGATGCCGCACGACGATGATCTCGATGCGCCCGCGCGGGCCGATGAAATAAGAGGCGAACCAGCCGACCACGCTCACGACCATCGATCCGAGCAGTGCCGGCCAGAAGCCGGCGATCGTGAAGTCATCGAACATCCACGCGACCAGCCCCAGCATGGCGGCGTTGACGACCAGCAGGAACAATCCGAGCGTCAGCACCGTGATGGGGAGCGTCAGAATCACGAGCAGCGGCCGCACCACGGCGTTGACGATCCCGAGCAGCAGCGCCGCGCCGAGCAGGGTCCACAGGCCTTTCACTTCGATGCCGGGCACCAGCTCCGAGGCCAACCACAACCCGAAGGCGACAACGAGCAGGCGTAACACGAAGCCGATCATGGGCTTGTATCCTCATCACCGGAAATTGACGCCCGACAGTATGTCACAAACGTTTTGCCCGGTATCTTGACCTGGAGCAAAGCCGGACTCATGCTGCCGGCTCAGACTGCAGGCTGTTCCCAACCCCGGGGAGGCACCATGCACGGTGAGCATCATCACGACCTGTCGCTCGAATTCCCCGAGCTCAAGCGGCGCATCCACGATCTCAAGCTGACGAGCCCGGAGTTCAATGAACTTTATGCCGAATACGAGGCGCTGGATAAAACCATCTACCGCATCGAAGAGGAGATCGAAACCCCGTCAGACACTTATACCGAAGAACTCAAAAAGAAACGCGTACTGCTCAAGGACAGACTCTACGCCTTGCTCGCCGCGGCTGGACATTAACGGCTGCGCCAGAGCGCGATTTAAAGGAGAACAACACCATGTATAACCGGGTTTTGGTTCCGATCGACGGCAGCGAAACATCCGTGCGCGCGTTGCATGAGGCGATAAGGGTCGGACAGTGTCAGAAAGCGGCTGCCATCCACCTGTTGTATGTCGTCGACACGATCACCAACATTCCCCAGTCCGAATCGCCGCCGTCGTATATCAAGGAAATTTACGCGCAGGCGCGGAAATACGGACAGGAGGTGCTCGAAAAGGCGCGGCAGGAGGTTGAGCGCGCCGGGCTGCAGGTCGAGACGCGACTGGTCGAACTCAAGCGCGCCAGCGACCGGATCTCGCAGGTGATCATCGACGAGGCCAAAAGCATGCCGGCGGAGCTGCTGGTGATGGGCACGCACG
Source organism: Gammaproteobacteria bacterium (assembly GCA_016200465.1). Lineage (GTDB taxonomy): Bacteria > Pseudomonadota > Gammaproteobacteria > Acidiferrobacterales > Sulfurifustaceae > Sulfuricaulis. The sequence continues at coordinate 12,365 of JACQER010000179.1, forward strand.
GCCGGCGCGGACTGAACCATCTGCTTCTCGGCAGCGTGGCCGAGAGCGTGACGCGACAAACGCCCTGCCCGCTGTTGCTGGTCCGGAGCGGATAAACCGCCTCCAATTTCACGCTCCGCCTGGGTCGTGATTTCGCGTTCCTGGCGGGGTGTTACAATCTCCGCTTCGACATCGTTTCCGGGAATCGCTCATGTCCCCGCTCATCCGTCTATTGATGGTGTCATTCGTGTTCACTCTCTTCTCCGGACCCGCCGCGGCCGCCGACGAAGTGCCGCGCTACAACCAGATCCATCTTCAGGTCGAGCGCAGCCGGCCGGTGGACAATGACCGCATGCAGGCGGTACTCGCGGTCACCGCCGAAGATGACAGCGCCGCTCGACTCGCCGACCAGATCAACCGCACCATGGACTGGGCGGTAAAAACCGCAAAGCTGCGGACCCGGGTCGAGGTTCGCAGCGGCGGTTACCGGACCTATCCGGTTTACAACAAGGAAAAGATACAACGCTGGCGCGCCGCGCAGGAACTGCTGCTGGAGGGGCCGGACTTCGCGGAACTGGGCAGCCTGATCGGACAACTGCAGGAACGCCTGCAAGTCACGTCGGTTAATTTTTTCGTATCGGCCGAACGACGCCGCGTGGTGGAAGATGAGCTGATCGCGCAGGCGCTCGACGCCTTCAAGCAGCGCGCCGAACTGGTGCGCAGGCAACTCGCGACCAAGAGCTACCGGATCGTGGACCTCTCGATTAACACCGGCGGCGGGCAGCCGGTGCCGCCGATGCGCGGCCTGGCCATGGCGGCAGTGGAAAAATCGGTCGCCCCGCCCGCGATCGAGGCCGGCACCAGCATCCTGACGGTGAACGTGGGTGGAACCGTCGAACTGCAATAGCAGAATTCATTCGAAGACCTGTACGCTTAAAACAGGCGCATCTGGCCGTCCTCGGGCGGCGTGAACGAATCGCAATCCAGTTCCGGCGTCGGTTCGAATCCGAGCCGGGCGTACGCCAGCTTGAAACGCTGGCGGATCAGCTGCGCGAACACCCCGGTGCCGCGCATGCGCTCGCCGAAGCGCGCGTCGTAGTCCTGCCCGCCACGACAATCACGCAGCCGGTTCATGACATGCGCCGCCTTGAGCGGCTCGTGCTTCGTCAGCCAGTCGCGAAACATGTCCTTGAGCTCGTGCGGCAGGCGCAGCAGCACGTAACCGGCGTCGCGTGCGCCGGCCGCGCGCGCTTCTTCAAGAATACTTTCCATCTCACTGTCGGTGAGCACCGGAATCAGCGGCGCGACCAGCACCGATACCGGAATGCCGGCCTCGGAGAGGGAGCGGATGGTTTGCAGCCGCCGCGCCGGCGAGGCGGCGCGCGGCTCCATGCGCCGCGCCAGCTTGGCGTCGAGCGTCGTCACCGATACCGCTACTTCAAACTGGCGCCGCGCCGCGGCGGGCGCGAGCAGGTCGATGTCGCGCTCGATCAGCGCCGACTTGGTGACGATGGAAAACGGGTGCCGCGATTCGACCAGTATCTTCACGATCTCGCGCGTGAGTTCCAACCTGCGCTCGGTCGGCTGATAGGCATCGGTGTTGATGCCGAGGGCGATCGGCGCGCAGCGATAACTCCGCTCGGCCAGCTCGCGCCGCAACTGCGCCGGTGCGTCGGGCTTGTGGAATAGTTTGGTTTCGAAATCCAGGCCGGGCGACAGGCCGAGCCAGGCATGGGTCGGACGCGCGAAACAATACACGCAGCCATGTTCGCAGCCGCGATACGGATTGATCGAGCGGTCGAAGCCGACGTCGGGCGAATCGTTGTAGCTGATGACGCGGCGACTGGCGTCGACCGCAAGCGTGGTCGGCGGTGCGTCGGGCGGCAGCTCGAGATTGTCCCAGCCGTCATCGGCTTCTTCGCCCGAGTAAGCGGCGTAACGATTGGCCGGGCTGAGCGTGGCGCCGCGGCCCCTGTGCAGATGGCGTGGCGGAGTATTGGACATGGCGTCCATTTTAACCGTCGGCGCAGTTCCACCCGAAGAATTTTATCCGACCGTCATACTCGGGCGGGATAAACGAGGTCTGAGGCGGTTTATTTGCATACTTGGCAGGCCCTTGGCAAAGCTGGCATCATTTTCTTCCAGCACGTTGTTTTCAAAGTGGAGGTCCTCCTTATGGCAACCAAGAAGAAAGCCAAGACCAAAGCGAAGAAAAAGAAAACCCCGGCCCCCAAAACGGTGGCTCGCAAAAAGGCCGCGCCGAAGAAAGCCGCGGTCAAGAAAAAACCCGCGGCAAAAGCCAAGGCAAAACCGGCCAGCGCCCGCAAGCCGGCGCCGGCGGTCGCCGCGCCGCCACCCGGCATGGAGCGCATCGGGATAGTCACGCATTACTACAACCATCTCTCGGTCGCGATCCTGAAACTCGAATCCGGCAACCTGCGCGTGGGTGACGTGATTCACATCAAGGGTCACACCAGCGACTTCCCGCAGCAGGTCGAGTCGCTCGAAATCGACCACGTGCACGTGAACGAAGTCCGCCCCGGCCAGTCGTTCGGCCTGCGCGTGAAGGAACACGCGCGCGAACACGACGTCGTCTACAGGATCAAGGCCTGACGTGAGCGGAAATCACCGGGCTCCGGGCATTCCTTTTTCAGGGCCCGGAAATAAACCTGCGCCGTTCTTCCTGTCGAGATCCCGGAATCCACAGTACTCCGCATTGGCAGGATTATTCCCGTTCGTCGTTCGACCGGCCTGTCCCGCGCAAACAGGTTGACGCGCATCAAGGCAGCCGCCGATCTGCCGTGGCTAGAATTATTGAAATATTGTGACTAACCTGAGTCTGACTGTTCAATCCGTGGTGCGCGCGATGCGCGGGAGGTGGATCATGACCGGAAGAAAGAAAAGCACAGACTACAGTCATCAGCCCAGGCGCGACCGCATGGATGAGGAGCGCGTGAGCGATCCTTATCGGGCACGGGGCAAGTGGCCGGATTCGACCGTCTGCCCCGACTGTGGCGCGATCGTTCATCACGGACACTGGACGTGGGGCGTGGCGGCGCCCGGCGCCGAACAGCATCTCTGTCCCGCGTGCCAGCGCATCCATGACCGGGTGCCGGCCGGGCAGCTGACGCTGAGCGGAAAGTTCTTCACCGAGCACCGCGAGGAAATCCTGCACCTCGTGCGCCATGCCGAGTCGAAGGCGCGCGCCGAGCATCCGCTCGAACGCATCATGGACGTCAAGGATGAGGACGATCACACCGTGGTCACCTTCACGGATTCGCATCTGGTGCACGGTGTCGGCGAGGCGCTGCACCACGCCTATCACGGCGAGCTGAAGTCGCAGTACACGGACGAGGGCGATCTGCTGCGCGTGGCGTGGAGCCGCTAGGTGGGTCAAGTTTGAGCCAACGCGGATAAATGGAGCGGCATCCCGTTTATCCGCGCTGCGGAGAACGTCGATTTTACCTGGGCAGGCTGACTAACACCCCGGGCACAGGGGTTATTTTTCCTTGTCCTTCTCGGTTTCCTTGCGCTTGCGTTTCTTCTCCTTCTTGTTGTTGTCCTTCTTTTGCGCCGAGTCGTCTGTATTAACGACTTTCTTCACTTCCTGACCCATGCCTTTGAGCATCTGGCCAAAATTGTTTCCGATCTTTTTGGCGCTGTCATCGAGACTGGTGTCGCTGTCGGCCAAGGCGGAATCGTAACCAAGGACAAAAAGGACAAGGGCGCTTGCGATCCACATCGTCGGCAGGCGGCGCATTCCGCTGACGTATTTTGAATTTGTCATGGGGCCTGCTGGCATCCGTTTTGAATATTTCCAGTATAGCGCTCGACCCGGCACGTAGGTGCGCTCACCCGAGATCGTTTTCCAGCACGACGCGGTAGCGCGCCTTGCCGGCCTCGAGGTGCGCGATGGCTTCGTTGACGCGGCTCATGGGGAAGAATTCGACCGCCGGTTCGATGCGGTGGCGCGCACAAAAGTCGAGCATGGTGCGCAACGTCGCGGGTCCGCCGGTCGGCGAACCGGAAAGGCTGTGCTGCCCGCCGATCAGCGCAAACGCGGGCACTTCGAGCGGCGTGGCCACCGCGCCGACGATATGCAGACGGCCCTTGGGCGCGAGCGCCTCGAGATAAGCATCCCAGTCGAGGGCCACGGCGACGGTGGAAAGAACGAAATCGAGCGAACCGGCGATCTTTTTCAGTTGCGACGGATGGCGCGAGTTGACCACGTGGTGCGCGCCCATTCGCAGGGCCGCGTCGCGCTTCGCGTCGGTGGACGTGAACGCCGTCACCTCGCAACCCCATTTGTTGAGGAACTGCAACGCCAGGTGACCGAGCCCGCCGATGCCGATCACGCCGACGCGCTGCGTCGGCTTCACGTCGAACTGCACCAGCGGATTGAACACCGTGACTCCGGCGCAGAACAGCGGCCCGGCTTTCCTGACGTCGAGCCCCGCCGGCAACGGCGTGGCCCACGTCGCCTGGCAACGCACCTTGTTCGCGAAGCCGCCATGGCGGCCGACGAGGGTCTGCTCGGCTCTGGCGCACAGGTTGTGGTTGCCGCTCAGGCACTGGTCGCAAATCATGCAACTGCCACTGAACCAGCCGAGGCCGACGGTGTCGCCGATTTTCAGATGAGTGACGTTCGCGCCGAGGCGCGCGATTTGGCCGACGATCTCATGGCCGGGGACCAGCGGATACTCGCTGTCGCCCCATTCGTTGATGATCATCGACAGGTCGGAGTGGCACAGGCCGCAGGTGATGACGTCGATCTCGACCTGATCGGGGCCGAGCGCGCCGGGATCGTACTCGATGCGCTTCAAACGGCCCCGGGCTTTGTGGACGGCGTAAGCCGTGATCATGGAAACTCCTGTGCGACAGCGCGGATTCGTCCGGCCCATATCCGCCGGTCCGGCAACGGCGGCACGGAACGTGCCGCCGTTGGGGCGTCGATGTCGCTTACGGTTTCGCCTCGGGCGCGGCCGGCGTCGCTGGTGCCGCCGCCGGCGCGGCTTCCTTTACGGGCTCCGCCTCGGCCGCCGGCTTCAACACGATTTCGACGCGGCGGTTGCGCTGTTTGTTCTCCTTGGTGTCGTTCGGCGCTACCGGCCGGTACATCGAAAAGCCCAGCGACTCGAGCCGCTTCGGATTGATGTAATGCTTGGTTTCGAAGTAACGCGCGACCGCGGACGCGCGCGCCGCCGACAGCTCCCAGTTCGTGGGATATTTCGCCTTGAGCTTGTCGCTGATCGGCGTGTCGTCGGTGTGGCCCTCGACGCGGATGGTGTCGGTGCTGTCCTTGACCGCCTCCGCCAGCTTGTCGAGCACTTCCATGCCCTGCGGCAGGATTTCCGCGCTGCCGGATTTGAACACGATCTTGTCGAGCATGCGCACCGACAGCTGGCCGCGCAACTGCTCGATCTCCACGTTCTTGTCCGTCAGCTCCTGGCTCAGACGCGTGCGCAGCTGTTCCTCCTGCTTCTGCAGCACGTCGAGTTTGCGCTGCTTGGCCTCCGCCTCCTGGCGGAACACGCCGAGTTCCTGGTTGGCCGTCGCAAGTTTGGCGTCCAGCGCACCACGCGCGGTTTCGCACGCAGCGAGTTCGTCCTTGGCGCGCGTCTCACAGGCCGCGAGTTCCTTGTTCTTGGCGTCAAGCTCGGCTTGCTTCTTGTCCAGGGTCGAGGTCGAGACGCAGCCGGCCAATATCATGCTGGCAGCCACTACAGAATAAAAAAGATGTTTCATTGTCATCTCCATGCATTTCATTTTGAAAGACGGTGTCAGGCTTTACCACGAATATTCGTGGATGGCACAAATGCGTCACCGATCAGGGAGTAAAATACTAATGGTTATCCATAGGCTAGTACAAATAACAAGGGACGGGCGGATTATTCCGGGTGTGCAAGCGGGTCTGTCGGCGATCGATGGCTTGCAACTCGGAGCGTGGGGCCAAATAAAAAAGCCCGACGTTGGCCGGGCCGTGGATGTTTTGTCGCTCCCTGAGCGGGTACTGAAAATCAGTCCGACTCCTTTAACTATCTTTTTCTTCCCATCATCTGCTCCAGCACCAGCAGCAGCGAGCTCGTATCCTGCTCGCCGAGGCCGCTGCCCATGAGCGCGTTGAGCTGCTGCATCACCTGCGCGGTGACGGGTAGCGGCAAGCCGGCGTCGTGCGCGAGTTCGAGCGCCACACCGATGTCCTTGTGATGCAGCGCGGCGACGATACCGGCCGCGAAATCGCGCTCGACCATTTTCTTGCCCAGCACGTCGAGCATGCGGCTCGCGCCCAGTCCGGTCATGACCGCCTCGCGCACCTTGCCCGCGTCCGCGCCCTGCTCGCGCGCAAACAGCAGCGCCTCGGCGGCGCCTTGCAGATTGGCAAGCAGGGCAATCTGGTTGGCCAGCTTGGTCACCTGTCCGGTTCCCGGTGGGCCCATGTGGAAGATCGTCTTGCCCATGCATTCCAGCAGCGGCCGCACGCGCTCGAAAATGCTTTTTTCTCCGCCGACGAAGAACGTGAGCGACGCCGCCTTGGCCCCCGCCACGCCGCCCGAGACCGGCGCATCCAGCATGGCGATGCCGCGCTCGCCGAGCTGCCGGGCGACGTCACGCGCAATCGCGGGCGAAATCGTGCTCATGTCCACGAGAATCATGCCGGGCGACGCGCCATGAACAATGCCATCCGCTCCCAGCACCACCGCTTCAACATCGCTCCCGGCGGTGATCATGGTGAACACTACCTCGCTCGCTCGCGCGACGTCGGCAGGCGAGTCCACGAGAGTCAATCCCAAGCGTCCGGCGTGGCCGCGCGAACGCGCGCCGCGTGCGTAGGTGCTGATCGTGTGACCGGCGGCGAGCAGATGCCGCGCCATCTCGCTGCCCATGTTGCCGAGACCGACAAAACCGAGTTGCATGGGTTTCATATTCCGCTATCGAAGTAAATGAACATTACCTTATTTGCACCTGATCGTGTGAGAGTATGGCCGCGGCCTGGTACGGCCAATTCTTCCAGCTCGTTTTCCTGATTTTCCTTCGCTGCCCTCAAAACGACCTTACCGGTTTTTCACCGTGGAATAACGGGCAACAGAATGTACGACGCAGCGCCGGGGGAATGAAATACCGTCTGATTCGCCGTTGCTGTATTACTCTCGGTAGCCACGGTGCGACCCGTGTTCGGATTACGATCGTAACGGGGATAATTGCTGCTGCTGATTTCAACGCGCACACGATGGCCCATGCGGAACAAGATACTTGTCGGCCAAAGCTCGATGGCGATCTTGGTCGGCTGATTTCCGGGATTTTCCGCGTTGTCATAGTTTCTTCGAAGAATCCCGTCGCACACGTTGTAGGCTCGCCCATCCGGATAGACATCGACCAGTTTGACCGTGAAATCCGTACTCGGTGCGGAGGTGTGCACGAATAACTCGGCCTTGACCGGACCCGTCACTTCCATGTCGTGCTGCAATACATCGGTGGTGTAGACGAGCACATCGCTGCGAGCCTCCACATCCACCTGAGAATGAATGCCGGCGCGCGGACCCAGCATCGCGCCGCCGCGCGTAGGCACGGGCGCCCTGGGATCGTAACGATAAACATCGGGTGGCTCGGGTTCTCCGGGCGGCGTTACCGAGAGCCTTCCATCGCCCGCTGCCGAATTGGCGCCGCCCCGACTGCTGAGATAATACGGCGTATAGGCCGTGCGCTTGAGCGGCCATTCCTGTTCATCGCGCCATTTATTTTCACCCAGCACGAAAATACGAACCGGAGCGCGCCATGACGGATCGAAAGGTTCACCGCGCAGATAATGATCGAACCAGGCGATGCTCGGCGCGAGACTCGCCTGGCGGTAACTGCCGGCATCGCCTCCGTCCGGGAAACGGATCGGGTCGGCATGGGTCCAGGGACCGATCATCAGGCGCACGCCGCTCGCGACTTTCGGGTTGGCATATCGTCGGATCTCCTCGAAGTCATGCAACTGCGTAGGCAGAAACGGATCGCTCCAGCCCGCCATCAGCAACACCGGTGCCTTAAGCGTGCGTGCGCGATGCTCGCCATCGATGGACAGCCAGTAATCGTCCTTTGTCGCATGCATGGCCCAATCGTCGAAGAAGGGTATCTGTCCCACGGCTCGATTGTCCGCTTCAACGAGCGGAAAGCCGTTGAACCCGCGATCGAGGTCACCGAAGGATGGGTCGACATCCTCGGTCCCGCGACTGCGAACCGCCCAGAACAGCGCCGACTCGAGCGAGAAGGCTCCACCCGGATGAAACATGCCGTGAAAATCCGTGCTCGCGATCTGGATGAGCAGCACGGACGGGCCTGGTGATTGCTGATCCGCCAGGACCCATTCCGTATAGCCGAATGCCGAACCGCCCCACATGCCCAGTCGTCCGTCGAACCACGGTTGTCGCGACAACCAACGCAGCGTTTCAATGCCGTCGCGGCGCTCTTCGCGCAGCGGATAGAACATTCCACCAGACTTGTACCGACCGCGCGTCCCTTGTATCACCACGTTGTAGCCACGACTGGCCCAGAAGTTTCCGATGACATCCGCCGCCAGATCGTTCTTCCATGTCTGGGTGAACGGTATCCGGACGAGAACGGTCGGGGATTTTTCATTCGTCTCGGGACGATAGACATTCGCCACAAGATTTACGCCATCCGAGGTTGTCATGACCGCATCGCGGTCTGTCTGCACGCGGTATTCGCTTGCGCGGATACCCTCTTGGGGCAACACGAGTGCGCCGACGATGCCCTGGCAGCCGGAGAGCAACAAGCCCAGAAAGACTATCGCTACAAACGACCTAATCGTCACGAACAACTTCCTTCGTGCCGTGATTTATCGACCAAACCCGGCATCGGCGTCAAACCAAAGCCCGGTGAATGGTCGAACCGTAATGAATCGACATCCAGCTCCCCTTTTGTACCGAACATGAGCGACGGCTGCGCGGGATCGTATTCCAATAACAGCGTGCCGAAGGCGCCTTCCTGGGCGATGACAACGTCGCGCGCCGCCTGCGCGACCACCAGCGCCGCGCGCGTGAGCAGGCTCGTTTCGCCCACTTGGGCGCCGACCACGAGTGCCAGTCCCTTGTCGCGGCAACGGTTCGCCACGGCCAGCGAACGCAGCAGTCCGCCCATTTTCGAAACCCGGAGATTCACTATCCACTGGCCGGGTTCTCCCGGTAATTTTGCAAGCTGGTTCTCTCTTGTGATGCTTTCGTCCAGCACGATTCGGGTCGCGAGCGAGCCGGCAAGCAACGCCAGATCGGCGAACTGTCCGGGCCGGAGCGGTTCTTCGATGGCGGCGAAGGGGTAGTCGAGGGATTTGAGATAGTCGCGCGCGACACCGGGATCGGACCAGAGATTATTCGCATCGGCCCGCACCCGCGCCGGTGCGATACCGGCGGAGCGCAGGACGGCGAGGTTCCCGCCATCGCGGTCGGCGTCCCCCGAAAGCTTGATCTTGTAATCGCGCATCCCGACCTTCCGGTAGCTCTCCAAGGTCCCGGCAAATGACTTCGCGTCCGTGGCGCCGAGTACCGCGCTGTACACGAACGGCCCGGCCAACGGCGGCAGGCCCAGCAACCCTTCTACAGACTGCCTGTTGTGCCGAGCCAGGAGATCCAGCAGTGCCAATTCAAGCGCGCACCATGCCGCCGGGTTTTTGTCGATGTCCTGCTCATGCGCCCGGATCCATTCCTTGAGCGTCGAAAAATCTGTAACCCGGGCCACAAGGTCTGCCCGATGCCGTTCGAAAAAGACGATGACGCTGGTATCGGTTTCGCCCGTGACGTAGTCGCGCGGACAGCCTTCGCCGTAACCTGTCATGCCCTCTTCCGACCGGGCGATGACCAGAAAACTCTGGGTGACGTTACGTTCGGCCGAGGCGTGCTTGAACGAAACCCGAAAGGGGATGCGCAGCGGTTCCAGATCCAGACTCGCGATGTTCACGGACGCGCTACTCCGTCGCGAGTTGCGGTTTGAAATCGAAACCCACCTCATCCTTGTAGGCGAGGCACTGGGCCTTGAACTGCCCTTCCTTCTGGCCACGCTTCACCAGGTGCGCACGGAAGCACGTGGCGGCGCCGGTCTTGAGCAGCCACGCCTGCACCGGCTTGAGGCGGCCGCTGGCACGCTTCTGTTTGTATTCCTCGTTTTGCCGGCTGAGATTTTCATCGAGCCGGCGGCTCAATTCATGGAGATCCGGCGCCGGCGACCCGCTCAACTCAAAATAGAACTCATAGCGTCCGGCGTCGCGGTCGGCGAGCGCGATGAAAAAAGGGATGGTTATCGAACACTGCGCCGCCGTAGCCACCGTAGCCTGTGTCACCTGGGTTTCGTACAGCTTCTCGCCGGTGATGTTGGTCACGCCCTGGCCTTTCTGCAGAAATTCGATCAGCGGGGCGCCGTGCCGGCGGCCGGTGACGCGGACGACGTCGTTCATGTCATAGCGATAAAGCCCGCCCGTGGTCGTGACGAAAATGTAGTACTCCCTTCCCGGCTCCAGCCGGTCCAGCGTCAGGAATTCCGGCGGCTTGTCGTTCCGGCGGGCGCGCTCGACGAATTCGAAAAAATAATCCTGAAATACCGGCAGGCCGGAGGAGGTATCCGCCTCGACGGTCAGCGTGGTGCGGCACTCACTCGCCAGAAAACCCAGGTCCATGATCACGGTCTGCCCGGGCAATTGCGCCCTGACGGTCTGCAGCGGGATTCGGCAGTTACCGCCGGTCCACGTCGCCACCAGCGCGACATGCGGCCAGATGTCCCGGATCACCAGCTGTTGTCTGGCGGCGAACAACTCCCTCAGCTCGGCGGCCCTGGCCCGATCCGGCCGCAGCTTGCGCTTCACTGCCTCGGCGACTTCAGGAGACAGCGGCCGGTCGGCGGGCCACCGTCCGGTTTCGATTCCCGTCAACAATTCGTCGCGATACTTGTGTGCCAGCTCCAGCAACAGCACGAACGTGGACGGATTGGCGGTAGCGATATAGGTGATGCCTTTCTCGGCCATCGCCAGACGGAGAATCAGGAGATACTTGGTCAGATGGTCCTCGATGCCGAACACCACGGACGGCAGGATGAATTTCCGTTTCATCGGCCAAGGCAGCATCTCGTACATGACCCCCGAGATCGAGCCGATCCGCTTGCCGGTGGCGCTTTTTTCCTCTTCCGCCGCGCCGGTGATCCCCAGCAGCGCGCCCCGGAACGCGCGTGGGCAGGCGCGATATTGCAGAAATCCGGCCAGCGCCTGCTGGCGCCTGATCTGCGCCAGCATGGTGGGTGTGACCGGCAGCAATTTCGCCGCACCGGTGGTACCGCTGGTCTTGGCGTAGAACTCCGCCGCTTCCGCCGTGATGGCAGGTTTACCCGTGCTTTCCTGCTCGTCGATGTACGAGCGCAGGCTGTCGTAGGTTTGTACCGGACACAGGCGTTGATAATCCGCGATGGAATCGACCTCGGCGAAACGGTGGTGCTGACCGAAGGCGGTGTCCCGGTTCTTTTGCAGGATCCCGTGCAATACCTGTCGCTGCGCTTTCGCCACGTCGTGAGCGGCCTTTTCCAGGGGATGCCAATGCGTATGGTTGATCTTCGCGAAGCCGAGCTTGAGCAGATTATTCATCGCAGCCTCACGCAGCGTGGGCACGAATACGTCACGGCTTTCCAGATTTCTCACGAAGGGCCCGAGCAATTGCCGGCCGAAGCTCATCGGATAGCGGTCGTTCTGAATGCCGGCACGGGCCAAAACCCGGTCGCGCGGGCGGAAGTACGTGCCGAACACCATGTCCCAGATGACGGTGGTGTTGCTGTAGTTGGTGTTGGCTTCCTTCAGAATTTTCGAGTGGTGCCAGCGGTGCAGCTCGGCGGTGCTGAAAATGTAATTGAGCAGGCCGAGCCGGAGATGAACGTTGCTGTGCTGATAAAAGCCGTTCACGGCATAACAGACAAAATAAAATGCCAGCACGTATTCGTTCACACCCAGAAGAATGAACGGCATCGAGTCGAAAAAAAAATGCAGGGTCTTCTCCAGCGGATGAAAGCGCGCGGTGTTGAGCCAATAGAGCTTGTCGGGCGAATGATGCACCGCGTGCAACCGCCACAGCGTGGGATTGGTGTGCGCAAAGCGATGCACCCAATAGCGCATCAGGTCGACCAGCAGCACCATCAATATGCCTTGGGCCAGGATCGGCCATTGATGCGGCCAAAGGGAGGAATGCAGGTACGGACGGGTCAGATCGCTCAACCCCAGCACCACCAGCAGCGCGAGCAACGGCGGCATGGCGATCTGGATGACGACGGTGTAGAGCGCGTCGGTGAACCATTCCCGACGGTCCGGACGCCAGTCGCGGCGATGCGGCATGATGCGCTCGAGCAAGGGCAGCACCACCGCGGCGCAGACAACCACCGGAAGATAGGCGCTCACCCACTTCGGGTAACCGTTGGCGCTGGACCAGAGAAACGCCGCGATCGCGGAAAAGAACGAGGCCGGGTAGGCGACCACGGCAATGAACTCCTGCCACCGCGGGCGCGGGGCGTTCGACGGGATCGCGGAAACTGCGTAGCTCATGGTCGTCGTGCCGTGGCCTGAAGATGAAAATTACCCACCACTATTAAATAGCCCGAAAGCACAAAATGGAACAGCGTCGGCAAATAACTGCGAAACCAGTGGTGTTCGGAAAGCCCGGTCACACCAATGAGCAGGCGCGCAACCATGACCAAGAAATAAACCAGGCCGACGATTAAAAATATCCTTCCCTGCCTGCGGCTCGGTTGCATTTTATCCAACACAAGACACCGCAGGATCCATCCGTAAAAAACGATGATCAAAACCTGTGATGCCAGCAACACGCTATAAGGCACGGTGCCACTTTGCCATGCGTCGAACGGCGGAAGGAAAGGAACTTCAATATAACGTTGAAACAGCTGCGCCAACACCCGAAAGCAGAACAATGCCAGCAGGATGGACAAAACGACTGTATGGGGTTTTCGGTGACGCCTGGTTTGTCCTGACATAGTTTAGTTATGTCCTCTTCCGAACAAACTGCTGACTGGCGGGCATGAAACGTTA